>CACZSQ010000124.1 GCA_902783885.1 uncultured Bacteroidales bacterium | reverse complement strand
GTAGTTGTTGGAACAGTTGGTGACGATTGTGGGCAGGCCATACGTGTCGTGGAAGGCGCGCACGAAATGGTCGCTGCTGGCCTTGGCGGCACTGTAGGGGCTGTGGGGTTGGTACTTCAGGTCCTCGGTGAAGAACTTCTCGCCGTAGGCGGGATGAGCGTTAGCCGATGCCTTGGTGGTGAAGGGAGCAGGAATGCCCTCGGGATGTGTCATCTCCAGTGCGCCATATACCTCGTCGGTAGAAATGTGGTAGAAACGCTTGCCCTCGTACTTTTCAGGCTGGCTCTCCCAATAGAGTTTGGCAGCTTGCAATAGAGAGAGCGTTCCCATCACGTTCGTCTGTGCAAAGGTGAAGGGGTCTTTGATGCTGCGATCGACGTGGCTCTCAGCAGCAAGATGGATAATGCCTGTCACATGCTCGTCCTGCATCAGCTTGTAGAAAGCATCGAAATCGCAGATGTCCATCTTCACAAACTTGTAGTTCGGGCGGTTTTCGATGTCCTTCAGGTTGGCCAGGTTGCCGGCGTAGGTGAGCTTATCGAGGTTGATAATCTTGTATTCAGGGTATTTGTTCACAAAGAGGCGAACGACATGAGACCCGATAAAACCGGCGCCGCCAGTGATGACGATAGTGGGAGACTCTCCCCCCGCTCTCCCTATGGGGGAGGAAGCAGTTTGTTGTTGAGAAACGGTATTCATATTATATATGTTTTTGCTAATTGAATAAATTGTTAACGATTTTTGAAAGGTAATCGCCCCCTCCCTAACAGGGAGGGCAGGGGGAGAGTCTAGAACGGACTCTCGAAGTCCTTGAAGAGCGGATGCTTCGTGTCCTTGTCGCTCAGGATTGCCTCGTCGAAGGGGATGCGCCAATCGATGCCGAGGGCGGGGTCGCTGAGTTGGATGCCCGCGTCAGCTTCGGGGTGGTAGAACTCGTCGCATTTATACTGGAAAACAGCCTCTTCCGAGAGCACGGCAAAGCCGTGGGCAAAGCCTTTGGAGATAAAGAACTGGCGATGATTGTCGCCCGTCAGTTCCACAGCGACATGTTGTCCATAGGTCGGTGAACCCTTGCGGATATCCATTGCAATGTCCAGCACAGCTCCGCGCACGCAGCGTACCAGCTTCGTCTGGGTATAGGGCGGGCGCTGGAAATGCAGGCCGCGGATGACGCCGCGTGTGGACATACTCTCATTGTCCTGCACAAATGTGACGTGGCCCACCTTCTCGTCGAAATCGCGTTGCGAGAAACTCTCGAAGAAATATCCTCGCGCATCACTGAAGATGCGTGGTTCGATAATCAATAAACCTTCTATCGGTGTCTTAATAACTTCCATGGGAAACGTTTAATCTTTTAATTGTCCTACACCCCGTCTTCGTCTGTTTCAAAGGCTTCGTCGCCGCGTTCATCGCGTGTGATGCTGATGCCGCCGTTCGCGTCAACCTGCATCAGCAAGGGTTCAAACATATCGCTCTGTGGCAAACTAACACTGATGGCAAAGCGCAGGCCTGGCAGGCTCGTGTCGCACATCATCCCGTCGAGGATGCCCTTCTGTGCCATTTCTGCAGAGAGGTAGGAGGCAAAGGTGCTTTTTGTGAAGCGGCGGTTGAAGAATGTTCGCCCGTCGGAAGCGATGGTCAGCGTGTAGATATTATCCGCGTGGCGATTGCCTTCGTCGTCTGTCACCGTCGGCAGGCTGTCCGAATATTCGCGGTGAATAGTATATATATAGGTGTGGCCATTCGTGCGGAGAGTGTCGTGATAGTTGTATTCACGCAGACGTTGAATGCCATCGGCATAGACTTCTTCAGCACTGCCTTCCATCTCGTTCGTTGACGCCACCTGTTGGCTCTTTCCCCCACACGATGCCAGGGCCAAAAGCATCACTATAAGCCCTAAAGAAAACTTTTTCATCTTGTTTTTCTTAAATATCGCTGCAAAAATAAGCATTTATATTTAATTAAGGTGTATCTTTGCCACAGAAATGATGACAAAACGCTTTTTTTCTCTTCTTTGGCTTGTGGCTGCATTGCTTATGGCCTCTTGCACGCAGCGTCAGCCTGCGTCTGCAGACGATGCAGACAGCACTGCTGTTGCGGATTCCGTGGACTTGGTCTTGAGGGTAGCGCAAACAGCTCGTTTGCACACGGCAGAATACCGTGTTCACAAGATAGTCACTCATAGTGATATCGTCAGGTTCAAGGCAACAGTACTTGGTCGCCCCTTTGAAGCACCACTGCCTTTGGGCGACCGCAAGATAGCCATTCCCATTGACGTGACGCTCAGCGCATACATTGATTTCTCGTCTTTCAGCGAACAGCAGGTGGAGCGTACGGATCAGGATTTACGCATAATCCTTCCAAATCCTAAGGTAGTGGTCACAGCATCGAAGGTTGACCATGCAGGTATCAGGCAGTATGCTGACCTGTTCCGCAGTGAATATACTGATGAGGAACTCACTGAATTCACATCACAGGGTGTGCGCGAGATTCTTAAATCTGTCCCGCAGATGGGCATTCTCGAGACTGCACGTCAGAGCGCAGCAGCTACTCTCATGCCGCTTCTCTCGTCCATGGGGTATGATCCCGAACATATCGTCGTTACCTTTAAGAAACCTTATACCGAGCGTGATTTGCCACTGTTGTTCGACAATGAACGCAGTGTAGTGAAATTCTGAGACTATGAGCACAAAAGAGAACTTCTTCGAGCGAATGCTGCACCGTATCAGCAATCATGTGCTGGTGGTTGCACTGACGATAGCGGCAGTTGTCGTGCTGGCAGGACTGCTCGTGCGCAAGTGTCGCGAAGATAAGGAATTGTTTGCAGTCAGCATAGAGAGTGATAAGGCCATTGATGTCACGCCGGCGCAGATACGGAGTATTGAGCGCATAGGAAAATGGGAGTTTCTGGCTATAGCCGACGAAGCCCTTATAGACACCGTTCGCCACCGTACGCTGATGCCCGATGACCATCTTGTGCGGATCTACAAAGGCACGTTGAGGCTTGGTATAGACCTTTCCCGATGCGCAGAAGGCTGGGTTCAGGCCCATGGCGATACCGCTTCGTTGCTATTGCCGCCAGTGACCCTCCTCAGCAACCATTTCATAGATGAAGCCCGCACACG
>CACZSQ010000123.1 GCA_902783885.1 uncultured Bacteroidales bacterium | reverse complement strand
GACGTATTCTGTCTGGAATCCGAACTCGTCGGCCACCAGGTCGATGGTCTCCTTGTCCATGCGCTGGTTGATGCTGACCATGACGCCCAGGCTCATGCAGGTGCCGATGACCTGTGTGACGGGGATGTTCATCATCGATGCCAGCTCATTGGCAGTCACGAACTCGGTGAGCTTCAGGATCTTTGACTCCTTCTCC
Organism: uncultured Bacteroidales bacterium; assembly: GCA_902783885.1. Taxonomy (GTDB): domain Bacteria; phylum Bacteroidota; class Bacteroidia; order Bacteroidales; family Bacteroidaceae; genus Physcousia. The sequence continues at coordinate 3,176 of CACZSQ010000123.1, read as the reverse complement.
AGCTCTTCCATCTCAGCCTCCATGCCGGCGCGGATGTTCTCGCGTTTCTCGCGGCGGTACTTGGCGCCCTTGCCGAAAGATGCGTTCTTACCGGCTGTCAGGCGTGCCAACGTCTCGCGTACCTGCTTGGCCACTTCCTCCTCGCTCTGTTCAACGAGGATCGGCTCCTGCTTGGGCTGATTCTTTTTCCTCTTGCCCTTGCCTTCGCCCTTGTTCTGCTGGTTGTTCTGGGGCTGCTGGTTGCCGCCTTTGTTCTTCTTGGACTGGTTGCTCTGCTGATTCTGCTGTTTGGCAGCCTCTGCGCTGATATCTACGCGCTCGCCCTTCTTCTTGCCTTGCACGCCAGAACCTCCGGCAGCACCGCCCTTCTTGCGCTTCTTGGAGCGGGGAGGACGTGTGCTCTGATTCAGGGAATCGAGATCGATATGTCCCTTGATGTTGAGGGTGAGAGGGGGCTCTTGGGGACCCTTCACGCGGAAGACGCCATCTACTTCCTCCAACTCTACGCCCTTTTTCTTGGATGCGGGCTTGCTCGGAGCGCTTTGCGGTTCCTCGGCAGGAGCCGGTGTCTCCTCCACGGGAGCCGGAGCTGTTTCCTGGACAGGCTGTTCTTCCTTGGCGGGAGCCGGTGCAGCGGCAACCTCAGGTTGGGGGGCAGCTTCTGCCTTAGGAGCAGGTTCCTCGGTGACTGCGGGCTTTGCCTTCGGCTCGGCGACAGGATTTCCCTTGCTGTCGAGACTGATATGTCCAACGAGCTTGGGCTTCTTCACTTCTGTCAAGGGCAGTGCCTCGCCATCCTCGGTGAGGACGATGGTTTCTTTCTTTTCCTTGGGCTTGCGGACGGCAGAAGCGGGCTGCGCCAACGGGTGCAGGCCTTTGCCTTTCTCCTTGTCAAATTCAGCTTGCACAACGGCGTACTGCTCATCGCTGATGGTGGCATTGGGGTTGGCCTCAACGTCGGAGAAGCCTTTCTTGTTCAGGAAATCCACCAGAGTCTGCAGACCCAGGCTGAATTGTTTTGTGACTTTATTGATTCTTATTGGCATAAACTATTATTTAAGTGAAAAGTGAAAAGAGATGAGTGAAAATACAAATTACTATTATTTTTCACTTTCATTTTCCTCTTCCTCGGGGAACTCAGCGCGAAGGATGCGCAGCACCTCGTCAACAGTTTCTTCCTCGAGGTCGGCATTCTTGATGAGCATCTCACGCGGTGCCTCAAGCACGGAACGTGCGGTGCTCCAGCCGTTCTTCTTCAGCTCTTCGATGACCCACTCGTCGATTTCGTCCTTGAAATCGTCGAGGTAGATATCGTCTTCGAGTTCCTCTTCCTCGTTCCCCTGCACCTCGCGATAGACATCGATGACGGTGTCCGTGAGCATGGAAGCCAGACGGATGTTCAGGCCGCCCTTACCGATGGCGAGGCTTACCTGGTCGGGATCGAGATATACCTCGCAGTGCTTGCTCTCGGGATCGAGCTGGATGCTGTTGATTTCAGCGGGGCTGAGTGCGCGTGCGATGAGCAGCTGTGGGTTCGATGTCCACTGGATGACGTCGAGGTTCTCACCTTTCAACTCGCGCACGATACCATGAACACGGCTACCGCGCACACCTACGCAGGCGCCTACGGGATCCACACGGTCGTCGAAGCTCTCAACGGCAATCTTGGCGCGTTCACCCGGCACACGGGCAATCTTGCGGATGGTGATGATGCCTTCAGCAATCTCGGGCACCTCGGCTTCCAGCAGACGCTGCAGGAAAACGGGGCTTGTACGGGAGAGGATGATCTTCGGATTGCCGGTGGAGTTATCTACGCGAGCCACGATGGCGCGGGCAGGTTCGCCTTTGCGGAAGAAGTCACCGGGGATCTGCTCGTTCTTGGGCAACAGCAGTTCGTTGCCTTCCTCGTCGAGCAGCAGCACCTCTTTGTGCCACACCTGATAGACCTCGGCAGAGATGATTTCGCCGACCATGTCCTTGTACTTGTTGTACAGTGCATCGTGCTCCAGTTCGAGGATGCGTGAGGCCAGTGTCTGACGCAGGGTCAGGATGGCACGGCGACCGAACTTCGAGAAGTCCACAGGCTCGGACACATCCTCGCCGACCTCGTAGTCGGCAGCAATCTTCTGAGCCTCGGAGAGGGCAATCTGCATATTGGGGTCTGTCACTTCGTCATCGGGCACCACGGTGCGGTTCTGGTAGATTTCGAAGTCGCCTTTGTCGGGGTTCACGATGACGTCGTAGTTCTCATCGGTGCCCTTCATCTTGGCGATGACATTACGGAAACTCTCCTCAAGCACGCTCACGAGTGTGGCGCGGTCGATGTTCTTCATTTCTTTGAACTCAGCGAAGGAATCGATGAGATCATTGTTTTGTTTTTTTGCCATTTATTATGTTTAGTTTAATTGTTTAACATTGAATGAGGTGTGTCCTCGCAGGCAGTTCGACCTATTTGAAGTCAATCAGGTAGCGTCCGCTCCTGACCTCAGACATAGGCAGATTCAGGTCCACGTCCTGCATGACGGGGCGCTTCTTGCCCTCGACCTGCACCTTCTGACGAGTGGCCAGAACGATGTTCTCGGCATTGGCCTCGCGCAGCGTTCCCTTGAGCTTGCGGTTGTCGGCCGTGACGATTTCCACCTGCTTGCCTACGTGGTTCTCCCATTGTCGGAGCACCTTGAAGGGTTGTCCCAGGCCGGCGCTGCCGACCTCCAGCTCGTAGTCTTCCTCGTCGCGCGAGAGGTGTTCTTCGATAAAGCGAGAGAGTTGAACACAGTCTTCAATCCAAACACCGTCGGCTTGATCGATTTCCACCGTGATGCAGTCATCCGGTGTCACTGTCAGGTCTGTCAGGAAATACTCTTTGCCTTCGAGCCATTGCTCAACAAGTGCTTGCACTTTTGCTTTTTCAATCATATAACTGTCGTTTTAACGCTGTTAATTAGAAAGTCGTGAAAAACTAACTGTCATCTCCTTGTAAGCGAGAAGCGAAGAACCTTGCGGGTTCCTCGCTTCATCTCTTTTGCGCTGCAAAAGTACTGCTTCTTTTGCATATATGCAAGAAAAACAAGAACTTTTTGCATTCTGCACGTGCCCGGAACGGGAATCGAACCCGTACGGCCATCACTGGCCAAGGGATTTTAAGTCCCTCGTGTCTACCAATTCCACCATCTGGG
>CACZSQ010000122.1 GCA_902783885.1 uncultured Bacteroidales bacterium | reverse complement strand
GAGGTCAGCAAGCGCGAGAAGATTCTCTTCCCCATCATCGTGGCCATCATCGTCAGCCTGATTCTGCCGAGCGCCGCCACCCTCATTGGCTGCCTGATGCTGGGCAACCTGATGAAGGAGAGCGGTGTCGTAGAGCGTCTGAGCAAGGCTGCACAGAACGAGCTGAACAACATCGTAGTGATCTTCCTCGGCACCACCGTTGGCGCCACTGCCACAGCTGAGGCCTTCCTGAACGTACAGACCATCAAGATTCTGGTCTTCGGCGTCATCGCCTTCGGTGTAGGCACCGCAGGTGGCGTACTGCTGGCTAAGTTCATGAACCTGTTCTGGAAGGAGAAGATCAACCCGCTCATCGGCTCCGCCGGCGTCAGCGCTGTGCCTATGGCAGCGCGCGTCTCACAGGCTGAGGGCGCCAAAGCGAATCCGCGCAACTTCCTGCTCATGCACGCCATGGGGCCGAACGTTGCCGGTGTCATCGGCAGTGCCGTGGCTGCAGGTATCCTGCTCAGCTTCCTCGGATAACGACACCTTATTATATATTATATAAGCCCCGCTGCATCCATGAAGGTATGCCACGGGGCTTAAGTGTCAATAAGACACCAAAAAGTGGTATTTCGCACATAAAATGGCACAAAAACAATAAGAAACAGGAGTTTTTCAGGTATTTTGTGCACTTTTTGTTAGAAAAATGATAGCGTTCGCACTTTTTTTCATACTTTTGTCGCGACATTCAGAAACCAAAAGTATCATTTCAAACATTAACTACTATGCGAGTTATCATTGAACCGGACTATGCGAATCTTTCGCGCTGGGCAGCTGACTACGTAGCCGCCCGTATCAACGAGGCAAAGCCTACGGCTGAGAAACCTTTTAAGCTCGGATGCCCCACAGGCTCCTCACCACTGGGTCTCTACAAGCACCTGATTGAGCTGAACAAAGCCGGCAAGGTCAGCTTCCAGAACGTCATCACATTCAACATGGACGAATACGTGGGCCTGCCCGAAGAGCACCCCGAGAGTTACCACAGCTTCATGTGGACCAACTTCTTCTCACACATCGACATCAAGAAGGAGAACGTGCACATTCTCAATGGCAATGCCAAGGATCTGGCCGCTGAATGTGCTACCTACGAGCAGGCTATCAAAGATGCCGGCGGCATCGACCTTTTCATGGGCGGCATCGGCCCCGACGGCCACATCGCTTTCAACGAGCCTTTCAGCTCTCTGACAAGCCGCACACGCGTGAAGAGCCTGACCACCGACACCATCATTGCCAACAGTCGTTTCTTTGACAACGACGTGAACAAGGTGCCCAAGACCGCTCTCACCGTGGGCGTAGGCACCGTGATGGATGCCAAGGAAGTGCTCATCGTGGCCAACGGACATAACAAGGCTCGCGCTCTGGCACACGCCATCGAGTATGCAGTGAGCCAGGAATGGACCATCAGCGCCCTGCAGATGCACCCACATGCTATCATCGTCTGCGACGAAGCTGCCACCGACGAACTCAAGCATGGTACATACAAGTACTTCAAGGACATCGAGAAGGACAACCTGTAATCACCGGCTTGTGCCGGCGTAAGCGAAAGGGGGAAGATTGCACTTCCCCCGTTTCGCTTTTCACAATGAACACATCTAACCTTACCTTATCAGCCATCAGATATAAACCTTAAACATGACCTATTGAGCTTTTTATGAAGAATTGGTTTGACAACTGCCGAATCTATCATTTGCTGATTGACAGATTCAATGGAGGTTGGCAAGTGCCACCAGCCAGCAAAAACGTTTTCTGCGGGGGCAACCTGCAGGGAGTCATTGAGAAGCTTGACTACATCAAAGGGCTCGGCTTCACAGCCATCATGCTCTCGCCCATCTTCAAGTCACAGAACTATCATGGGTACCATACGCTGAACTTTGATGAGGTAGATCCTCACTTCGGCACATGGGAGGATTACAAACGCCTGCTGGACCTGGCCCACGGCAAAGGGCTGCGCATCATCTGCGACTTTGTGCCCAACCATTGCTGGTATCAGGCTCCAATCTTCGAGGAATCTCTCCTCTCGAATGGCGGCAAACACCGCGACTGGTTCTTCTATCCCAAGGACGACAGCGATGAGTTCGTGTCGTTTCTGGGCTTCGGAGACCTGCCTAAATTCAATCTGATGAACCCAGAGGTTGTCCGCTTCATGATTGACAAGGCTGAGCGGTTTGCCCGCATGGGAGTGGATGCCTTCCGCATCGACCACGCGCTCGGTCAGCCGCACAGTTTTCTGCAGAGCCTTCGTCAGAGCCTGCAAGCCATCCGAAGCGACATCGTGGTATTTGGAGAGGTTTGGGCATTTGGCATCGGACCACAACTGGCCGGACAGCTATATTTCAAGACTGAAAGCAGGCTGAACGAGTTCCTGGAACAGGATACAAAGCCATTTAGTCAGGAAGCTCTTCAGACAGATTATGTGGGTACGCTGGATGGTGTCTTGGATTTTGCCTTTCGTGACATACTCTTGGAGGAGATCCATGCAGGCAGACGTATCAAAGGGAATCTGACATTAAGGCACAAGATTGAAGACCACTTTGCCAAATACCCTGCCGACTTCAAGTTGATCCTGTTCTTAGACAACCATGACACCGACAGGTTCATGTTCGACTGCCACAACGATGCGACTCTGCTTCAAGAAGCCATCGACCTGGCAAGGGAACTGCCCAGACCTTTCTCCTTCCTTTATGGGACAGAGCAGCTGATGAGCAACAATCCCTCCATCTTCAATGCTGAACCCTACGCTGACCTCCGCGTGCGTAATTGCATGGACTGGTCTCGGCAGCACATAGAATTAAAGTTGTAAAGACATCTTTTGCCTGAATCATCATTAAGTAAAAACAAAAACCGCCATGAATAATATAGAATCTTATCGATTAGGTAAAGAACTTGACTCCTTCAATTATCAGGAAGTACAGGATTGCATCTTAGCCATCTTGGACAAGGGTTATTGCGCGGTGCTGGATATGACGGACTGTACATACGTCTCCAGCACGGGTTTACGCGTTTTGCTCTACTCCAAGAAAGTGGCTGCATCCAAGGGGCTGAACTTCTTGCTGGTTGGCGTGAGCAACGAGGTAAAAGACATCATGGAAGTTACGGGCTTCAATAATTTTTTTGAGTCTTTCAGTACCATGGAAGAATGCCTTGAAAGTATAAAGTGAAAAGTGGAATATGACAATTGACAAACCATGCATAGAATCGATCTGTTCCCGACCCATGAATACCAAGGATTGAAGTTGCGCGCCGGCAGGCCTTATCCTTTCGGGGCTACGGTCTTTGGCAATATGGTCAACTTCTCTGTCTATTCCCGCTATGCCACCGACTGCACACTCGTGCTCTTCCACAACCGCGAAGAGAAACCTTTCATAGAAATACCTTTCTTCAAGGAGTTTCGACTGGGGAACGTTTTTTCTATGATTGTTTTCGATTTGGATTATGAGAACATAGAATATGGCTTCCGCATGGATGGCCCTTACCAGCCGGAAGAAGGACATCGCTTCGATAAGTCGAAAATACTGCTCGACCCCTATGCCAAACTAATCGTGGGACGCGACGTGTGGGGGCAGGAGCCTAACTGGGACAGCGCCTATCAATACAGAGCCCGCGTCGTCTTGGACGACTTCGACTGGGAGGACGACCAGCCATTAGAGACACCGGTCAATGACCTCATCATCTATGAGATGCATGTGCGCAACTTCACGTGCGGTGCTGCTGCCGGAGTGAAACATAGGGGCACTTTTGCAGGCATCATAGAAAAGATCCCCTATCTGCTTGAATTGGGTGTCAACTGTGTGGAGTTAATGCCCATACACGAGTTCGACGAGTTTGAGAACGCACGCGTCTCGCCTGTCGATGGGCGCCAGCTCTGTAACCTTTGGGGCTATAGCAATGTGGGATTCTTTGCACCTAAGGCTGCCTACGCCTCGTCGGGAAGGTTCAGTATGCAGGTGGATGAGCTGAAGAACCTGGTAAAACGGCTTCATGCCAATGGCATTGAGGTGATTCTCGACGTGGTGTTCAACCACACTGCTGAAGGCAACGAGCAGGGACCCTACATCTCCTATCGCGGCATTGACAACAAAACCTATTACATGCTGACTCCTGATGGACATTACTTTAACTTCAGCGGCTGCGGTAATACGTTGAACTGCAATAATCCCAATGTGAGGGACATGATTGTAGAGAGCTTGCGCTATTGGGTCACTGACTACCATATCGATGGATTCCGTTTTGACTTGGCTGCCATACTCGGGCGCGACCAGAACGGCAACCCCATGTCGAACCCACCGCTGCTTGAATCACTTGCCCACGACCCCATTCTCGGAAAAACAAAACTGATTGCCGAAGCTTGGGATGCCGGCGGACTCTATCAGGTGGGCTCGTTCCCGTCGTGGGGACGATGGGCTGAGTGGAACGGCAAGTTCCGCGACAGCATACGGCGTTTCCTGAAGAGTGATCCCGAAGTGTTGGGCGATGTGAAAGAACGTATCACGGGTTCACCCGACCTCTATGCCTCACAAAAAAGAGGTATCAAGGCAAGCGTGAACTTTGTCACGGCACATGACGGCTTTACACTAATGGATCTGGTGTCCTACAACAATAAGCACAATGAAGCCAACGGTGAGGACAATCGTGATGGCGAAGACAATAACAACAGTTGGAATTGTGGATGTGAGGGTCACAGCAATGATCCCGACATCAACCGCCTGCGCCACCAACAAGTGAAGAATGCCATCTCACTGCTCATGGTCAGTCAAGGCATCCCCATGGTGCTCTCGGGCGATGAGATGGGCAACTCTCAGCAAGGCAACAACAATGCCTATTGTCAGGACAATGAAATAGCCTGGCTCGACTGGAATGATCTGGAGCGTAACGCAGACATCTTCCGCTTTTTCAAGAGAATCATCCGATTCCGCCGGTTACATAAGGTGCTTCGCTACGAGGATCACCTCAGCTATAGTGACTACCATCATACTGGTTACCCTGATATCTCTTGGCATGGCGTGAAAGCATGGGAGCCTGAAACTGGGCACAACAATCTCACGGCTGCATTCATGCTCAACGGACAGTATGTAGGAACGGGGGACGCGGCCGATGACTTCATCTATGTGGCCATGAACATGCATTGGGAAATGCACGGATTCGAGCTGCCGCAGTTGCCTCAAGATATGAGCTGGCACGTATTTGCGAACACGGGAATGGAGCCCCCGCAGGATATCTCCGAACCAGACGAAGAGCCTCTCATTGAGAATCAGCACGAAGTGTTGGTTGGCCCTCGAGCTATCATTATTTTAGTAGGAAAGAAAAGAAGATAAGAGCATGAGTGAATACCATTTCCATCCTATTAAAGGTCAGGCTCACACCATTCTCAGAGCCATCCTCGAGTCACCAGAGCTCTCTTCTTGTCATCAGAAAGAAGCCTTGGCACTCCGGCTCGTGTGCGAAGAGATTGTCACGAACATAACAAATTATGCTTATCCGGATGACGCTGAGGGTTACATGGATGTAATCATACAAAAAAATGAGCGCATGGTCATCCGTTTTGAGGATGGCGGCATTCCGTTTAATCCATTAGAACAGGAGCAGTACGACACCAGACTACCTTGGGATCAACGTCCCATTGGAGGGCTTGGCATATTTCTCATCAAGAATAAAATGGATGATGTTCACTATGACTACATCAATCAAAAGAATGTTTTGACGATCGAAAAGGCAATAAAACAAGAATGATAAACGCCTTAAAGGATTATCGCAACGCTAAAAAACATCTACGCCACTCTCCTTAAAGAGGCAAACATATCGTTAGCGAGCGTTCCCAAACACGTATATACGAATCCGCAAAAACGTATATACGTGTTTTTAGTTTTGTATATACCATATGCCATTCTCCCTTGTTTCATTCTTCATTTTTCATTCTTCATTAATCTTACACTCCCCTTTAGGGGGCTTGGGGGCTTTGACACTCCCCTTTAGGGGGCTTG
>CACZSQ010000121.1 GCA_902783885.1 uncultured Bacteroidales bacterium | reverse complement strand
TTCTATAGAAAGGTGTAGCCTAATACGTACTTTTCTGTGGAGTGCCACACAAAGATGCTTGTCTGCTTTCTGATGAGCAAGCTCGGCAGACATTAGGGTTTTGTTTCCCTGAAGTGTTATTTCGCAACAGAGAATTATCAGAAAGAGCCGATCTGGAAATCATGGAACTGCTGACGAGCTGCAATAGCTTTGTTACAAAGATGAAGGAGATGGCTAAATGAGGTTACGATTTAGAGACCCAACTCTTGCACCAATCCGCATCAAGTTGCCTTTCCCCTTCGTCCTTTGATTCCCTATTATTCCCCGCCTTGCCCTTTATTTATGCGTTTTCTGCGTTAATTCTCCAAAATACGTCTTTCGTTACAGACTTTTTTCGTATCTTTGCAACATCTTGAGAGATGGTGGCAGACGATGAGCTGCGCCATAACTTCATCAATGACCATAAGCAAGAGATGAACTTCGTCGGGGAAATGGCTAACGACTCGTGAGGATAGGCTTCGAAGATAAACCAGTGAATGCCAGAAACAAGAAACGTGTAGCCAAGAAGCAAAGTAGTCGCAGAGGTAAAACAAGTTGTTTTACTTCGAAAGAAGCAGCTGTATCGCGCATAAGAATTAGCTCTTCCAAGGTAATACAACTTGTTTTACTTCTGCGCAAAAGTTGAAAGGAGGCGAAAGACCGAAATGGTCTTGCGCTCACTCCTGAATCTTAGCAGCCGCACGGTTAGGCGAGAAAGAGAAAGGATGAATATAAAATACAGAATACTCTATGGCAATCAAAATTAAACTTATCAAAAACAACATCAAACGCAGCAGTTCCTATGGCAAATTCTTCGCCAAGGCTGTGAGCCAGGGCGAAGTCTCATTTGATGATATCGCTGCGGAGACCTGCCGCAGGAACGGCATCTCCGAGGGTACCATTCACGCTGTCGTCACCGACATGAAAGACGTCGTGCAGCGGGAACTCTGTAAGGGGCGGACCGTTGTCTTCCCCGGTCTCGGCCGCTTCAGCCTACGTGTGGAAAGCGAAGGCGTAGATGACCCGGCCAAGTTCAGCATCCGCCGCCACATCACCCGCATCCTCTGCGGCTTTCTGCCGTCAGGCCACCGCGGTTTCCATCGCCAGATTACCTATGAAATCGGCGAGGGCGTGATGGTGGAGTGGGCGTGAGCAGCAGCCTTAGTAAAGAAATCAAAACCTCTCAAATATGAAACAGTTATTTCTCATCCTCAGTTTGTGCTGTGCGCTAGGCGCAGGAGCACAGAACCCAGAAACGTTTGCCGGCTATCTCTTTGCCTATTTCGAAGGGGGCGGCGCCGGAAACCAGCAGGAGCAGCTGCGCTTTGCCGTGAGCGAAGATGCCGTGAACTGGTATGCTCTCAACAACAACAGGCCAATCATAGCCAGCGACAGCATCAGCGAGAGCGGCGGCATTCGCGACCCGCATATCCTGCGCGGCGAGGATGGCTGCTATTATATCGTGGCGACTGACATGTTTACCTTCGACCCCAAACAGGGGTGGGGTGCCAACCCGGGCATCGTGCTGATGAAGTCGAACGATCTGGTGAACTGGACACACGCCAAAATCAATCTGGGCAGGGACTGGCCCGCCTTCAGCGATGCCTATTGGGTGTGGGCGCCGCAGACCATCTATGACCGCAAGGCGAAAAAGTACATGATCTATTTCACGCTGCAGCGCACGGGCGACAACCGCCAGAGTCTCATCACCTACTACGCCTATGCCAACAAGGATTTTACAGCCTTCGAGAGCGAGCCGAAGCAACTCTTCGCTGCCAAATACGGGAGTATCGACAACGATATCATCTTCAAGGACGGCGTCTATCACCTCTTCTACAAGGGCAACACGAAGGACGCCGACGGCAAGGAGGTGAAGAACGGTATTCAGAGGGCTACCTCGAAGCGCCTGACAGGCCCTTGGAAGGAGGACTTCAAATACCTGGACGCTTACGCAGGTACGAAGACGCATGTTGAGGGCAGTAGCGTGTTTGAACTGAACCCGAAGGACGCCGCACGCCAAAACGCGAACAATAAATCGTCAAATAGTCGATATATTTTGATGTACGACCTCTACGGTAGCGGCCGCTACGAATACCAGACTTCTACGGACTTGAAAGACTGGACGCTGGAACCACAGTCTTTCCGCAAGGATTTCTTCCCGCGCCACGGCTCGGTTATACCGCTGACCAGTGAGGAGCTGGAGCGGGTGCAGAAACGGTGGGGCTATGTGCTCACGCATGAGTTCGAGAGTACTGGGAACCCCATCATTCGCGACAAGCACACCGCCGACCCCTCGGTGCTCATAGAGAACGACACGCTGTGGCTCTTCGCTGGTCACGATGCTGCGGGCGGGCAGAGGAACTATGTGATGCGCGACTGGTTGCTCTACAGCACCACTGACCTGCGTCATTGGACAGAGCATCCCTCGCCTCTGCGCATCGATGATTTCAAATGGGCTGAGAGCAAGCAGGCCTACGCCGGGCATCCAGCCAAGCGCAACGGCAAGTACTATTTCTACGTGTCCACGAATTGGTGCGGCATCGGCGTGGCGGTGGCAGACAAGATTACAGGTCCTTATCGCGATGCCCTTGGCAAGCCCTTGCTCACCAACGAGAACTGCTTCGATTCCAGCCACAGCTGGGCGTGCATCGACCCAGCCATCTTCATTGATGACGACAACACTCCTTATATTATATGGGGCAACCGCGAGTGCTACATCGCTCGCTTGAAGGACAACATGATTGAGATCGACGGCGACATCCGCCGCATCAGCATTGACGAGCGTCACCCGTTCACGGAGGCGCCATGGATGCACAAGCGCAACGGAAAGTACTATCTGACCTACGCCTCGGAGTGGCCGGAGAAGATAGCCTATGCCGTGAGCGACAACATCGGCGGTCCCTACACGCCCATGGGCATCATCAGCGAGATAGCTGGCAACTCGAACACCACACACCCCGCCATCGTGGAGTTCAAAGGGCGCTGGCTCTTCTTCTCCCACAATGGGGGACTGCCCGACGGCACAGGCTACAGCCGCAGCATCATCGCAGAGCCGATGCACTACGACGGCGAAGGCCGCATTCTCCCCATTCCGCCCACGGCAAAGGGAGTGTCAGACTGTTATGTGAAATAAGGAACGTCAGTTTTCAGCATCCTCGGGCACAGCAGCTTGAGGATGCTGTTTTCTCCACTGCAGCAGCCAGTCGATGAGCTCGTAGTTCATACGCTCGAGGTCCGTCATGGGATTCATGTACTGTTCCGGATATCTCTCCTTGAGCTCCTGAACCATCATCTTCAGCGTGTCCGTGGGGATTGGCATCAATTCCCGGCGAAGCAGGGGACGTCGTGCCGTCTCGGGCCATTGGCCTTGAATCTCTTCCTCGTCACGAATCGTCTTACCCTTAGAGTTCAGATCCAGGAAGACCTCCATGATGGACTCTCTGCGTTGCGTCACAATCAGGCAATTGAGCCCTGAGCCTTCCATGCGCCACGCCTCCCAATCATGGAACTCGTACTCGATACCTTCTTCCTGAGAGATGAACTCAAACAACTCCTCAATCCCTTTTTCGTCTGCCTGGAAGGTGAGGCGTCCGTTGCTCCATTTCGTATTCAGGAAGTCTTCGTCATTCATGCTTCGGATGCGAGCCAGATGACCTGGTGCCTGACGGTCGCCACGGAGGCTGTAGAGATAATCCTTGACGGCTTGGATTCCCAGACCAATCTCAGCAGGAAGGGATCCGCCGGCAGAGAAGCTCTCGTCGCGATCCTCGTAGTTGGCGTCGAAGTCAAGCGTGGGAGCATCCAAGATCAAGAACTCCGACTTGTAGAAACCCTTAGAGGTATAGAGCTTGGTTTCACGAATCAACTCCTCGCAATGCCGGAATACCTCTTCCGTCACTTCGAAGGTGACCTTTTCGTTGACGCAATCACCCTTCACGGTCAGCAGCAGCTTGCCGCTGTCGTTCTCCTTGCGGAGATGAATGTAGTCCTGGTAGCCGGGCATCATGCCGCCTCCAACAACAAGATGAACGCTCTTGAGCGGGCTTTTTGGCTCCCGCTTCGCTGATGCTTCAAATGAGCTTGAAACCATCATGACAAATAATAGTAGGATAACAGAAAAATGCTTCATAACGCGGCAAAGATAGTGATTTGTAAGAAAAGATTCAGCCTCTTGCTTGTTTTTTTTGATTTTTTCCTATCTTTGCGGCATGAAAACGTGAATAACATGAAAAAATTGTCTTTTACCTATCTTTCTTTACTATTCTTCATGATGATACCGAACACGATGTCAGCATCACCAGTCAGCAAGAAGGACGATTTCAAGGAACTGCAGCAAACGATGGAGCGGTTGTTGACGTTGGCGAATGCCCCATTCATGATGCCGCCTGACTTTTTGGCGAATGATGATAAAGCTTATGATTACTGCCTGAACATCCTATCGCGGTCAGACGAAGAGTACAGCCGTGACACCCTGGCGGTCAACGAATGGAAGCGTACGTACGAGTGGGTGCTGGACCATCAGATTACCCTGCCTCCGAAGACCGCCAAGAAGATAAAGAACTATGATGAAGAGAGTCTGGTTAGGCTCTATTGTCTGTCGCGAGACATGTTCGACCAGTTTATGCCGCGTTATGGGGAGCTGGTCAAATACTGCGACGTTCAGCTCGAGAACCGCCGCGAGGCACGCCGGCGCACCATGCCTGCAGGTAAGCTCATGAGCCTGTCCTATGAGGAGAGCGGCTCTTCACGTCCCGACCCAGTCAAATATTCTTTGGTGCGAGACTCTCTTTCCGGCAAGTTGATGCTCAAAGGCTATGTCTTGCGCATGGAAGAGGTCACGATGGCCGTGGAAGAAACTGTCGCAGAGAAAATCTGCGAACTCATAGAGAATCATAAGGTCTATCAGGAGATAGACGGATATAGCCGTCCGCGGTTCAGGGGGCATCCGGAGGAGCTTGGGGGACCTCCCTCATGGTACTTTTCATGCAAGCTGGAGGGCGGCACCATCAGTACGGGGGCCGAAGCAATGATGCCCGCCCGCGGTTGCGTGGAAATCGCGGCTTACCTTCATAAAATCTTAGAAGAAGAATGGAAAAGAAACGTACAACATTGACGCATTGGTGGCCGTTGCTGCTGTTGTTGTCGATTGTGTTTACGGGTGCCGGTCTCTTCGGAGTTACTGTTCAATGGGACGGGGCACTGGGCATAGCCATGTCTTTATGTGCCTTCGTGCTGTTGGCTCAGTTTGTTCTGTTCTTCATTGCCTTGTGGCAGCGTGAGTGGTGGCGTGCATTGGCCTTCTTCCTCAGCTGTCTGATCTCCGGTGCCCTGTTGTCCTTCAGCATAAGCCTTCAGATCTTGGGAGATGCCATGGAGAAGGCCTACATCCCCGAGGGTGAAATCGTTGATTCGCTGACGGCCGAGATGGCCTACGAAGGAGTCAGCAACTACTGCCATAGTGCCTATGACTGGAGTGCCGCAGAGGAGAACCCCTCTATCATGGATGTCTCGATGGGCGAGGAGTCGGATTCGGCATATCAGGTGGTGTTCCGCAGTTACACGGGAGCCATGGTGTACTTTTATGTCAACAAGACAAGCGGCTCAACGCGCATGGAGGAGTATGTTCCAGCGCTTGATATAACAAGTGAAGCGGGCACCTTTGACCTGTTCGAATACTTGGAGAAGAAATGAGGACGATGTCAGATTTCTTCAGGCATTACTATGAGCACAAAGGGTCGATGGGCTTTATCCACACCTGTCCCGAGTTAATGGAGTGTGTGCGACAGGTGGGTTTCCTGCCGCTGTTAGAGAGTGGGATTCGAGGGTATGCTGCCGAGAGCCTGATGGCCGAGGAGTGCCGTTTCACGCAGTTTGATGACGGAACCTGGGAATGGCCGTTGTGGCAGTGGAAAGGGTCGGTGATACGCGAGGGCGTCTGTGTCTATGGCAAGTTCTTTGCGGGCAAGGCGGGTTTCGTCAGCCGTGAGTGGTGGCCCGACCTCTACAACTGGCGGCGCAGTCGTCATCCCCTGCCCGCAGAGGGTAGCATCGAGGACAGCATCCTCATGACGCTGCGCGAACAGGGTAGCATGATAACCCGCGACCTGCGGGCAGCCTGCGATTTCACGGGCAAGAATATGCGTTCGAAGTTCGACGCCTACGTCAGCCGCCTGCAGATGGGGGCTTATATCGTCACCGAGGACTTTGTATATCCAGTGGACAAGCACGGACGGGAGTACGGTTTCGGCTGGGCACTGCTGACCACGCCCGAGCGCCAGGTGGGCAAGGAAGCCTGCCTGTGCGACAGGTCGCCCGAAGAATCGTTCCAACGCATGTTTGACCATCTTCACGACCTGCTGCCCGATGCCACGGAGACGCAAATCACAAAACTTCTAAGATGAAAAGTTTTGATTGAAAATGAATATTGAGCAAGTTAGAGAGTACACGTTGTCACTCCCAGGAGTGACCGAAGACCAAGCGTTTGGTGAAGACATTCTTAACTTCCGCTTGGAAGGTAAGATATTCGTCTGCCTATGGTTAGGCGGCGGCCGGTATGATATGAAGGATGGATTCCCAAGAATCGCCTTGAAGCTGTCACCGGACAGGAATATCGAACTCAGAGAACAATTCTCTGCTGTGACACCAGCCTATCATTGGAACAAGACGCATTGGAGCGACATCCGTTATGATGAAATGGACAAAGCATTCGTAGAGGGGTTGATAAGAGAGTCCTATCAGCTCATAGCATCGAAGCTCCCAAAGGTAATTCGGTCAAGGTATATAGCTGGCACAGAGAAATGTCGCCCGATGGAGT
>CACZSQ010000120.1 GCA_902783885.1 uncultured Bacteroidales bacterium | reverse complement strand
ACGGGGCTGTTGGCTGCGCGTTCTTATACTTGCAAAACTTGTATTTTAATCTTTAAAAACCGCCTCAACCTGTGCCTTCAGCGCGGCCCGCTGCTCGTCGCTCAGAATCATGCGGCCCTCAGTCCATGCCTCCATGTTCAGGGCGATGCCTGTCTGTGGCTCCATCACGTCGGCCTTGATGAAGGTGAGCAGCTCCGTAAGCTTCTCGCGGCATTTGGCCGTGGCCATCTTGCCGCCGGCACCGCTTAGGGCCACCTTCTTGCCGTTGATGACAGTTGGCGTGTCGTAGTCGCCAGCCACGAGGGGACGCGAGAGCCAGTCGAACAGATTCTTCATATGACCGGGGTAGCTGAAATTGTATTCCGGCGTGAACACCCAGAGGGCGTCGGCCTCCTTGACGGCGGCACGCAGTCGGGCAACAGCCTCCGGCTCAGGGAACTCAATGTCCTGGTTGATGAGCGGGACATCCGTGTAGTTTAAGTAAGTCACTTCGGCGCGTGCGCCAATCATCTGCTTGGCCTCGCGGACCAGCTGTCGGTTGAAGGAGCCTTCCCTCAGTGAACCGATGATAAAAAGGATTTTCTTCATGATGCTATATACTTTACATATTATGCTTTCTTTTTCCAAATACGCTCAAATTCATCCGCCTCTATCAAATCAGCTGGCTTAATGTTGGTCATCCGCGCTTCATCATACATCGCCCAATACTTTTCATCAAGGCGTTCGTAAGCATCGTCAGAAGCATCTTGCGGACAATAACGCTCGAACGTGTTGTCGGCACCTACGAAAACCATTCTGATGATTCGATAGTGGTAGGAGTCCATATAAACAGTGTCATTGTCGAACACATGCTTCGAGAATAGATGCTGGTCGAAGTCCTCTTTGGCCAAGTCGCGCATCACGTCGCGGATGCGGCAAACATTCTCCTTGGTGGCATCCTTTTTCAATAATCCTACGGACGTGCGGAAACTCAGGGAACCGTCACATTCGGAGATTTCCCATTTGAGCGGGATGTTCGTCTGTTCCATACGTACCTGAAGCTGGTGCTTCCTTTCGCTATATTCCTTCTCAAGGCGGGTGGGGTTCAGATACATCGTCCGATTGACAAAGAACAGTCGCTCTGTCGGCCGATAGGCATACGATATACCTTTCTCATCATCATCGCTATAAAGCACTTTCTCTTCACTCGTTATCATCAATTGCTTCTTGCCCTTCAGCCACCGCAACCTGCGTGACAGCCATCCTTGAGCAGAGAAGAGAGACCTGAGAACCACAATAAGGAAGAAGATGAAGAAAACAAGAATCAAGATATAGCCACCAATGCTAACTTCCGAGATGAAGGGGGCTGCTAAAAGCATGAAAAGCATAAAAACAGCAGCTGCCACAGCGAACAAATAACAGACAGCCCGCCCCACGCGGTTTGTATCCTTCGTCCCTGACGATTTACGCTGCAAAGAGAATGTAGGGTCTATCGACATTGCGACCAGTCCGAGTGACAGTATCGACATCCATTTCCGCGCATCCCCGATTTCCATCTGGAACGCGATTATCCACCCGACGATACTAGCCACGACCAACAATAAGGAAATTATCTCAGCCTTTTTCAAGGGGAAATGACTCTGCGGTTTCTTCTTCTGTTTCGACCCTCCCTTGTCGACGGTCTCTTGGTGCGACACCTGAAAATGGCTTCCATCGGCATTGTGCAATTCGCCGGTGCCGCTGATGTCGAAATATGTCAAGCGGCACTCCTTGGCCAGTTCAAAAGCCAGGGCGCTGGTTTTCTCCGCGTCAGTATGCGCGAGTGCCACGTAAATGAAATCCTTGCCGAAGCTATAGTCGGCCTCCTGAAACTCGCCAGCGTCTATTTCGTCAGCTGCAGGGGCGAACTCCCCATTCAGAGGGCGCACTCTGTCCTTCATCTTCAGGAACCACTGCTGCAATGCCGGCCTCGCCTGCCTGTAGTCATCCTGCTGATGCCCAGTGGCCTCGTCATACCCATGCCAGGAACTCTTTGCAGTTGTTGAACCGCGGGTGGTGGTCAATGATGGCAATATCGTAACTCATGCGTATTTGATTCTATGT
>CACZSQ010000119.1 GCA_902783885.1 uncultured Bacteroidales bacterium | reverse complement strand
TAACTCTTAACTATTAACTCTTAACTATTAACTCTTAACTATTAACTCTTAACTATTAACTCTTAACTATTAACTCTTAACTATTACTCGTACCTGATGGCCTCAATCGGGTCAAGGCGTGCAGCCTTCTGGGCAGGGAAGTAGCCGAAGCCGATGCCGATCGCTACACACACGGCAAAGCTGACAATCACGCTCCACATGGGAATCACGGCAGGGTAGCCGATGATGGAGTTGCACGCCCACGTGAGCAATCCACCGAAGAGGACACCGATGATGCCACCCGTAAGACTGATGAGAATCGATTCGATGAGGAACTGGTTGCTAATGTCCAGTCCGCGTGCACCGACGCTCATGCGCAAGCCGATTTCCTTCGTGCGCTCGGTCACACTCACTAACATGATATTCATGATTCCGATACCGGCCACGAGCAGCGAGAAGGCTGCAGCTACGACGAGGATGATGGTGATGGTGTCCATCGTGGAGGACATGGTCTCCATAAACTCCTGCTGGGAGCGGATGGTGAAATTGTCCTCTTCACCCTCTTTGAGCTTGTGCGTGCGGCGCAGGATGGCTGTGAGGTCTTCGATGGCTTCATCGCTGAGCTCCTCGGTGACAGCGGAACAGACGATGCTGTTGTAGTGAGTCTGTGCTGCCAGGCGCTTCATCACCGTGGTGTAAGGCGCGATGATGACATTGTCCTGGTCCATACCCCAGCTGTTATAGCCCTTGCCTTTGAGCACTCCGATTATGCGGAACGGGATGTTCTTGAAGCGAATCGTCTTGCCGATAGGATCCTGACCGTTGGGGAAGAGTTCTTTGACAACAGTCTTGCCGATGACGCACACCTTGGCAGACTTCTTCACCTCTTCTTCGGTGAAGCATGTTCCCTCTTCAATCGTCCAAAGCTTGATGCTCAGATAGTCGGGGGATTCTCCATAGCAAGTACTGGTGGTGTTGTTGGAGCCATTGATGACCTGACCGCTGGAGGTCACTTCGGGAGATACCTTCGACACAAATTTAGCTTCTTCGAGAATCGCTTCATAGTCCACTTGCTTGAGGGTCTGCATAGCCGAGGGGTCGAGGCGGACACCGCCACGCATATCTGCTCCCGGACGGATGGTCAGCAGGTTGGTACCCATGGTGGAGAGCTCGGCGCGGATGCTCTGCTTGGAACCTTGACCGATGGCCATCATCACGATGACAGCGCCCACGCCGATAATGATGCCGAGCATCGAGAGGAACGAGCGTGCTTTGTTGCTGAGAATGGCCTTAATGGCTATCTTAAAGAGGTTGATATAACTCATTGTTTATAGTTTATATGGCTTATATGGCTTATATGGCCTATAGGGCTTATAGGCCTTATTGGCCCTATTACCCCAACTTTCATTTTTCAACTTTCAGTCATCTTGCGGTGCCGGTAATGCTGCAAGAGCCTCCGCTGCACTGAGGATATTCTGGTTATAGACATCCTCACGTATCTTACCGTCTCGAAGGACGATGTTGCGGCTTGAGTATTGTGCGATTTCGGGATTATGGGTTACGAAGATAATCGTTCGCCCCTCGGCATGAAGCTTCTGGAAGAGAACGAGCACCTCAAAGGATGTGCGGGTGTCGAGATTACCTGTTGCTTCGTCAGCCAGAATGACAGCAGGATTGTTGACCAACGCACGTGCAATGGCAACGCGCTGCATCTGACCGCCTGACATCTGGTTGCTCTTGTGCTCCAATCGGTCGCCAAGTCCCACGGCTTCCAAAGCGGCAATAGCGGCTTCCCGACGCTGGCGGGAACTGTATTCCTTGTTATACATCAGCGGTAATTCTACGTTCTCTACAGCCGTTGTCTTTGCCAAGAGGTTGTAGTTCTGAAACACGAATCCGATTTTGCGGTTGCGAAGGCGAGCACGCTGACTGCGACGCATGGAACGCACGGGGATGCCGTCGAGAAGATATTCGCCGCTCGTTGGTGTATCCAGACAGCCGAGTTGGTTGAGGAGGGTTGATTTGCCGGAACCGGAAGTACCCATAATCGTGACGAATTCCCCTTCATATATCTTGAAAGAGACACCGCGGAGAGCATGAACAGTCTCTGAGCCTACCTGAAAGTCGCGGCGAACGTCCTGCAGTTCTATGACTACTTTCTTATCCATTATTTCTTCTTGTTATTCCTTGGACCGGGCATGAACGGATTCTTGTTCTGGTTAGAGGCTTCATTTTCTCCTTCGTTGCCGAAGATCATATCGACCAAGACCTCTGTTCCGGCGTTAATGCCCGATTTAATCTCTGTCATGGTGCCGTTGGAAACGCCGACCTCCACGGGAATCGCACGGAAGGTCTTGCCTTCACGAACCCACAGCTTGTTCTTGGCGTCGGTGCCTTGAATAGTTTCATCTTCAGCAATCAGTGCTTCGTTGGGAGAGAAACGCAACGCTTTGGCAGCAACCGTGAGGACATCGTTCTTCTCGAGTGTGAAGATGGTTACGTTGGCTGTCAGGCCTGGTTTCAGCTTCAAATCGGCATTGGGTGCGCTGATGACCACTTCGTATGTGACGACATTGCTCTCGGTTGTGGGTTGCTGGCGCACTTGAGTGACGGAACCCTGGAATATATCTGCAGGGAAGGCATCGACAGTGAAACTGACGCGCTGTCCCTCCTTCACCTCGCCTATATCGGCCTCGTCGATATCAGCTATCACGCGCATGTCTGTCAGGTCTTGTGCGATGGTGAAAAGTGTAGGAGTGCTGAAGGAAGCTGCTACAGTCTGTCCTTCCTCCACAGCCTTGCTGAGCACGACACCGTTGATGGGGGAGGTGATAGTGGCATAGCCGAGGTCTGTCTCAGCACGCTTCACACTCTGGCGGGCGGTTGTCACCTGCTGCTGAGCCTGTATGAACGAAAGACGTGCCTGCTCAAAGTCATTGGCCGAAATCAGACCTTTGTCGTAGAGAGACTTGTAGCGTTCATAATTGGCTTTCTGGTAGGCAAGTGAGCCCTCGGCACTTGTCAGGTTGGCGCGTTGGCTCTCCAAAGTGCTTATCAGATTCGTGCGATCCAGTTCTGCAATTACTTGACCGGCTTTGACTTCCGAATTGTAATCAACATAGATTTTAGACACAATGCCGCTGACCTGTGTACCAACCTCCACACTTGTGACTGGCTCTATCGTGCCCGTGGCTGTTACAGTCGTGGAGATGTTCCCTTTCTCCACGATGGTTGTTTCGTACTCCGTCTGGGGTTTCGGAGAACAAGCGGTTAAAGCTAATGTCAAGAGAATGACGGACTCTCCCCCCGCCCTCCCTATTAGGGAGGGAGTAAAATGTTTCGTAAAATGGAAAATATTCATAATAAGATAATTAATCGATTTGTAACGTTGAAATAATTGCTTAATTTGAAAGGTAACTGCTCCCTCCCTTGTAGGGAGGGCGGGGGGAGAGTCCTCCTTTACATCCGTATCTCACCACCTTCGTAGAACTTCAGCAGCTGGGTGTTGAGGATGGTGGTATATTTGCTCTGAAGCTTGTTGTGCTGTGCTTGAAGCAGATTGTCGCGCGCTTGCAGCAGGTCAACAATGTTTTTCAGACCAGCTTTGAACTGCTCGTTGATGAGTTCATAGTTTGTTTCCTGACTCTTCACAGCTGCGTCAGCGCTGATGAATCGCTGTTGAGCGCTGGTGGCATTGAGCCATAGGTTCTCTATCGTGCTTCCGAGAGCAGTGCGCTTGTCCTGCACATCCAATGCTGCACTGGTGCGTGCAATCTTAGCTCGGTTAACAGCAGTTTTGTTGCGACGGTTGTCGAAGATAGGAACACTGACGCTCAGGCCTACACTACCGTTGAGGTTACGTTTCATTTGTTCTCCCCATTCGTCGTTGGAGGCGCTGTAGTGACTGTCACCGATGCCCGCATTCACGCTGATGGTGGGCAGGTAGCCACGGCGAGCGATGTTCAGCTGTACGTCGGCAGAAGAGGCTTTCAACTCTGCAGCACGAATCTCGGGCCTTGAGGATAGAGCTTGATTATATACATCTTCTTTATCGGGGACTGGACTCAGCGCACGTGCGTCATCCATCTCATCAGCTGCAACATCGAAGGGCTCCTCAATGCTCAACTGCAATAACTCTTTCAGTTGGCGCTTGAAACCGTCGATTTGAGTCTGAGTGTTCACAACATCGTATTGTGCGCTGGCCATCTGTGCTTCCAACTGTGCCACATCGGCTTTAGCCAAATCTCCCACTTTCAGGCGTTCTTGACCGCGCTCGAGCTGTTGCTTCGCGGTCTCTGCCAACTTCTGGTTGACTTTCTTTGCCTCGGTGGTATAAAGAATCTGCACATACAGTTGTGCTATTTGTTCCTGTATATTCTTCAATGACTGCTCAGTCTGCACAGTGGCGAGATCGCTTTGTATGCGTTGTGCTTCAACGTTCTTATGGTTCACACCGCCATTCCATACCGTCCAGCTGGCATTCAACCCATAGCTGCCGTTTTCAGTTAACTTGTTGTTGGTGCTGGTGGCCATCCCGTTTTGTACCATCACTGTCGCTTCCTGGAATGGACGATAGCCAAGGCTTTGGCTCATGGAGAAGGAAAGGCTTGGGAAGAGAGCTCCCTTGGATTGCTTCAGGAGTTCTTCGGAATCCAATTCGGAGAGGCGGTTCTTCTGTACGGTGATGTTATGCTCTGCTGCGTAATCCAGGCACTGACGTAGAGTCCATGTCTGAGCCATCGCGGCCAGAGGCAGCCATGCAAACATCAAAAGAACTGTTTTTTTATTCATATATTTAATAAGGTGTGTTGTTATCTTATAACCGCGCAAAGATACGTTAAAAATTTCATTTAAAGACTTCGTTTGTCCACTAAGGTTTATTCGCTTTAAGAGGTTTTAACGCTTGGAAGGCATCTTCGAATCGATTTTAGTATTATCTTTGCACTCGAAATGATTCTCAATAGTTAATTCTAATAACAGTTCGGAACTTGCGAAGCACAGCTTATTGCTAATAGCTAACAGCCAACAACCAAACGCCCAAAATAAATATTTCACTCCCATGTCTTTAGCTTTTCAGGAACTCATACGTCTGTGGTGGACACAGAAACGTCGCGCTTTCCATTGGAAAGACGTCTTTCTTGGCATCTATTTCGCTGGACTCTTCATCTTTGTGGTTTGTTCCGTCTATTTTGTACTTCGCGACGAACTTGCATCAAAGAAACTTCCATTTGACCTCATCGCTTTGGTGCCATTGATGAGCGTCAGTATTATTCCTGGTGATTTGTTGCTGAAACTCTTCTGGCGTCGTTCGCCTGTTGAGATGGATGACTACTTACGCTCGCGACCTGTCAGCGCGAGAGATTGGGCATCCCTTGTCCTTCTCGACACTTCCGTTGGCTTCATGCAGTGGATGCTGCCCTTCTGCATATCCTTTGTTGTCGCACTTTTTGTCGGTGTCGGATGGGGCTTCCTGACCCTCATCCTGGCTTTTAGTTGTACGCTTGTCAATGCCATGCTGCAGAACTGCTGGCGCCGAGCTCCTGGCAATGAATACACGCTTCCCCTTGCTTTTGGCTATCTCGTTTGGATAGCCTTGCTCAATGTGGTTCCGTTGTTCTTCTTCTTTGCCATAGGCCTGGCAGAAGACGATCCTTCGCAGCCACTTCGTCCCGGCGTGCTGGAGTGGGGGACTATCATAACATCCTTGCTCTTGATGCTGGCAAATGGAAGTGTATGTTTCGTTCTCCATCGCTATTTTGCCCGCATGAAGAACCACAATGAAGAACTTCACTCACCCGTAGCTACCACAGCTCGCTCGTTAGGTGACGTGTCTCTATGGAGTATCGAATGGGTACAGCTGTTGCGTAGTAAACGCTTGCGTGTCAGTTTTATAGCAATGGCAATACTATTTCTTCTCAACTCATATATGCAGCAGATGACATCCGATACAATGCAGCAAGATTTGGGGCTTTCTGTCAATCCGATGCTTCTTTTTGGAGTAGGTTTCCCAAGCCTGATTTTGGCGCAATGGGTGTTGGGCATTGAAGCTAACTTCTTCTCTGGGGTGTGGACCAAACCATGGCCAGTGGAGGGCATCCTGCGTCGCAAATATCTGTTTTTCTGTGCCCTCTGTGTGCTGATGGCTATTTTGCTTATTCCCGCTGTCTTGTGGATGCATCTGTCTCCGTGGGCGCTCATCGCGACCTTGTTTTTTGCTTGTGGCTTCTTTGTTCTGCCTTTCATGGCTACTTGCCTCTACAGCAGTCGTATGGACCTCTTTGCTTCAGCATTCTTCAATTATCAAGGTGGGAACAAACAACTGAATGTATTCTCATTCATCATGTTCGTTCCGATGATTATCTACTATGCAGTCTATTATTTCCTGCCACCGCTTTGGGCACATTTGCTTATAGCCACATTAGGACTTTTGGGCTTTGCTCTTCATGGTGTATATATCCATTGGATCTCAAATCTTTGGAACAAACGTAGGTACGAGATTATGGAACGCTGGCAAGGGGAGTGACAGTTATTGATGAGAAGAATTAATAATTAAAAGATAAGAAACAAGATTCATTTTTAACGCTAATAGCCTACAGCCAAAAAGCAAAATCCAATAACGAACGCTAAACTAAAACAACCGTGGAACTTAAAATAGAAAATCTTAAGAAGATATATGGCGACAAGGTCGCTTTGGATATTCCTGAACTGAACATCCGCAGTGGAGAACTTGTGGGCTTAGTGGGTAATAACGGAGCAGGCAAGACGACCCTGTTACGCCTCGTTCTTGACCTGATTAAGGCCGATAGTGGTCTTGTCCAGTCAAACGGTCAGAACGTTGCTAAGTCAGATGAATGGAAGAACTATACTGGTTCGTTCATTGATGGCCGTTTCCTGATTGATTTCTATACCCCAGAGGAGTATTTCACCTTCATTGCCCATCTTTATGATATCTCTGAGGAACAGATGAACGAACGTTTAGAATCCTTCCGCCCCCTCATGCACGATGAGATTCTCGGAACGAAGAAGTATCTCCGTGATTTTTCTGAAGGTAATCGTCAGAAAATAGGTATCATTGGCGCCATGATGATTCGCCCCAAAGTGCTCCTTTTGGATGAACCTTTCAACTATTTGGACCCTTCATCACAGATAGTCGTTGCGCGTTTGATTGCAGAGATGAATCGCGAGCTCGGCACCACCACCATCATCTCCAGTCACAACCTCTCGTTTGTCTCTGATATATCCTCTCGGATTCTTCTTTTGGAGAAGGGAAAGGTGATTAAGGATTTACTTCACAATGAAGGGGATATTATGAATGAGCTGAATGAATACTTCAATGCTGGTGTCTAATGTTTATCTCCTTCGTTGAATGGCTTGTTCTTCGTGCTAAAACAAATTATTTCAAGTTATTTCAATCGAAAGTTTTTTTATTTATAAAAAAGACGTATCTTTGCACCGTTTTAAGATGGGGCCTTGTGGCTTTGTGAATTAGTTGCCAAAATCAAATGCAAAGAATCGTATTCATACTTGTATTGCTTTTCTCGATTAATCTGGGGTATGCCCAAGAGTATCATGGAACGACTGGATTGCTTCATGTTCCAAGTGCAGATACGGCAGAGCCTGGTACTTTTCGAGGCTACATGTTTATTCTCTCTTCTCATTTCACACCAGACCAGCAACAGATTGAAGGCTCCAAGTATCACACATTTAGTTATGGCATAGGTATTACCGCTTTCTCATGGTTGGAACTGTCCTATAGTGCTTCCTTGTTGAAGATGCATAAAAATGGCAGGAAAAATGAAGAAATCGGGTATTTCAATGAAGACCGTCGCGTGAACGTCAAGCTTCGCCCTATCAAAGAGGGCCGTTGGTGGCCTTCTGTGGCCATAGGTATGGATGATGTCGGTCGCTTCAATCGGATTTCTGAAGGTAACAACGTCAACAACTATTATCAGAACATCTATTTCGTTCTTTCCAAGCATTTTGAGGTCAAAGGCTCAGAACTCGGCATTCACGCAGGTTATACCCATTACCCCAGCAAGCGTAACAAAGAGCGTCGTGGTGTAGTCGGTGGTTTGACGTTCCGTCCATCATTCTTCCGTCCCCTCCGTTTTGTAGCAGAATATGATGCCAAGTATGTCAATGTCGGCGCTGACGCACTTCTTTGGAAGCACCTCTTTTTACAAGGTTGTCTGACAGCTGGCCGTTCAGTAACTGTCGGTCTGGCCTATCACTACACGATTCCTTATTGAGTTTTTCGACTAAAACTTCGGAACCATGGGGCTTCCCTCTAACCAGCTTACTGGAAACACTCAGGAGTTCATTGCCGACGGCATGACTCCCTTTGGACGCATCACAAAGAGATTGTTTGACATCTTTGTGTCATGCTTCAGTTTGGTCGCATTTTCCCCATTGTTCTTGTTTTGCTATGCCCTCATTAAGATTGAAGATCATGGCCCTGCAATTTATAAACAAGAAAGAATAGGCAGATTCGGACGTCCATTCTTTATCTATAAGTTCCGGTCTATGAGGACGGATGCAGAAAAGTCCGGGCCTGCACTTAGTCATGCAGGGGGCGAAGATGATCCGCGTCTGACCAAGGTGGGAAGATTCTTAAGAAAGCATCATTTGGACGAGCTGCCACAGCTATGGAACGTTTTCATTGGTGATATGGCTTTCGTGGGCTATCGTCCTGAGAGAAAATTCTTCATTGATCAGATTATGGAGCATGATCCCAGATATTCTTTCCTGTATCAAATCCGTCCCGGAGTCACCAGCTATGCTACGCTGCACTATGGATATACCGATACGCTGGAAAAGATGCTTTGGCGCCTGGAATTGGATTTATTCTATCTGAAGAACTGCTCCTGGTGGTTTGACATAAAGATTTTAGGTCAGACTTTTTTGTATATCATCTTTGGAAAGAAGTTCTGATATGACATTGAAAACAGACAATTAATATGGCAAGAAAGAAGAAGGCATTGCCCTTGTTGGAGGGCGTGACGATACAAAATATAGCCGCCGAAGGCAAGTCTCTGGTGCGTGTAGATGATTTGGTCGTGTTTGTACCATTTGTGATTCCTGGCGATGTGGTGGACCTGCAGGTGACAAAGAAGAAACACAGCTACGCAGAAGCGGAGGTGGTGAGAATGGTGAAGCCTTCAGCCGACCGCATTGCACCCTTCTGCCCTCATTTCGGCGTTTGTGGCGGTTGTAAGTGGCAGATGCTGCCCTATGAGTTGCAGCTTCAGGCAAAACAGCAGCAGGTCATGGATGCACTCACTCGCATCGGAAAGATCGATCTGCCGCCGTGTTCGCCCATCCTTGGCTCGAAGCGGACACAGGAGTATCGCAATAAACTGGAGTTCGGCTTTTGCAACAAACGGTGGCTGACAAAGGAACAAATCCGTTCGGGTGAGCAGTTTGAACGTCAGGAGAGCGTGGGGTACCACGCTAATGGTACATTTGACAAGATATTGCCTATCGAGGAATGCCACTTGATGGATTCTGTCAACGACCGCTTGCGTCTGGCTATCCGCGACTATGCCTATGAGCATGGACTCTCATTCTTTGATGCTCGCGAACATACTGGTTTGCTGCGCGGAATGATGATTCGTCTGTCAAACACGGGTGGGCTGATGCTGCTCATACAGTTCTGCATTTTCACGCCTGAAGAACAGCAGCAGGCAGAGGCGCTATTGGCGTTCATTGCAGAACGGTTCCCGGAGGTGACATCATTGTTGTATGTCAACAATCAGAAGTTCAACGACACGTTCGGTGACCTGCCTGTGACAGTGTTCAAGGGTGAGGACCACGTGTTCTTGCAGATGGAGGACCTGCGCTTCAAGGTGGGGCCGAAGAGCTTCTACCAAACCAATACCGAACAGGCATACGAATTGTATAAGGTAGCAAGGGAGTTTGCGTTTACAGACCTTCCTCAATCCCATTGTCAAGGGGAAGCGAGCGATCTTCCTTTAGTCTATGACCTCTATACCGGCACCGGCACCATCGCGAATTTTGTGGCTCGATGTGCACGTGAAGTGATAGGCATCGAGTATGTGCCTGAGGCCATTGAGGATGCAAAAGTGAACAGCCAACTCAATGGAATCAGCAATACGAAGTTCTTTGCCGGTGATATGAAGGACTTGCTCACGGAGGAGTTTATCGCTGAGCATGGCCGCCCTGACATTATCATCACGGACCCGCCACGAGCAGGTATGCACGGCGACGTCGTGAACGTAATCCTGAAGGCAGCTCCAAGGCGTATAGTTTATGTGAGCTGTAACCCAGCAACGCAAGCGCGTGACCTTGCACTGTTGGATACAGCCTACAAGGTCACGCGGATTCAGCCGGTGGACATGTTCCCTCACACGCAGCACGTGGAGAACGTGGTGCTGTTAGAGCGTCGTTAAGGTCTCTGCACCTATGCTGTCAGCATTGGCTGCAGCAGCTGCGGCGATGGAGTCATTGCGAGCCTGTAGCTCACTGCGTAGTGCTGAGTCACGCGCTGCAAATGCCTGAGTGATATAATCGCCATTGTCGTGGGCAGTGATATAAGCGGTATAGGCCGCCGATGTTCCCGTAGCAGTGGCAACGCGCCACTCCAGTGAGTCGATGTCGTTCATGGCTGCCTGCCTGTGGACAGAAGTGGGGTAGGAGGTGAGGAACTGCTTCATCAGCTCTAAACGTCCACTCTTCTGTGCCTTCTGCCAATCTTTCTCCTCCTGCTCAAGAGCTGTGATTCTTGCACGCACGGCAGGAATATGCTTACTGTTGGGATAATGCAGGATAAAGTCATGGAAATTCTGCGGATCGTTGCAGCGTTCCAACAGTGCAAAGGCCGCATCAGCTTTCGCTTCTTCGTTTTCATGTTGCACCCATAGATAGAGAGCAATGCAGCCTGCAATCAGAAAGATGAAAACAAGTGCCTTCCACAGAAAGGAACGATGTTTTTTAGGCTCTTGGGGTGGAGTATCTTTCATGTGGTTGCCTTCTTCTGTAATCACGGGCAACGGGGCAGGTTGGGTCTTAGGAACGACGAACTGAGTATGGCAGTGGGGACATTCACTGGCTGCCATCAGTACACAGGCATTACAGATGGGACAACGTTTGACATTGCCGGCAATTCGAACGCCACATTCAGGACAGACTGAGGCTTTAGATGACACCTCGTGTCCACATTCAGGACATTGAATCATGCTCATTTCTCTCTTTTCTAATGTTTCTTATGTGCAAAGATACATGATTTTCATGATTCGCAAGCAAAAAACGAAGAAAAAATTTGCTGTATATTGATTTTATCTCTACCTTTGCAGCGCTTTTGAAGGAATGGGGCATTAGCTCATCTGGCTAGAGCGTTTGACTGGCAGTCAAGAGGTGGCGAGTTCGAGTCTCGCATGCTCCACACGAACAAAAAACAACCCGCTGAAATCCAGCGGGTTTATCTTTTCTCACACAGAGGTTCCGTATTTAGGTTCCTTAAACGAAAGACACATCTACAAGAGCGTTCCATTCTTCCTCCGTCATATCAGGGAAGTGTGAAGTCAACGTTAGCTTTACTTTGTCCTTCCATCTACTATCTATCAACTCCGACCACCCTTCGTCGTCAAGGATTTGAAGATATTTGCTAATGTCAATTTTCTTATTCATGGAGCTCTCTTTTTTACTATATAGATACTCTATGTTGCCATCAGGTTACCAGCCGTTGCCGTGTGAATCATTGTTTTATCGGCCATCAAGTCGGCAATCCTCGAAGATGCCGGAGTTCTCATGGAATAGCGTTGGCTTGGCAACGAAAAGTCGGTGTATTGGAGTCTCGTCATATAGGCGAACAATAATGTCGCCAAGTGCGGTTTGAATCTAATTTTCATAAGAAAGTCGATGTTTAGATTACAAAAATAGCAAAAAGACCCGTTAAAAATGGCGTATTTGCTCAGAAACTTCTATTTTTGCAGTCAATTTAACGAAAAATAGAAAG
>CACZSQ010000118.1 GCA_902783885.1 uncultured Bacteroidales bacterium | reverse complement strand
CTGGACCGTTGCCAAGAACACTTGGGAGAAGGGTCTGACCTATGCTTATCGCGACCGTAAGAACAAGAAGCGCAGCTTCCGTGCTCTGTGGATTCAGCGTATTAACGCTGCTGCCCGCATGGAGGGAATGAGCTACAGCCAGCTCATGGGTGCTCTGCACAAGGCTGGTGTGGAAATCAACCGCAAGGTCCTTGCCGACCTCGCCATGAACCACATGGAAGCCTTCAAGGCTATCGTAGCCAAGGTTAAGTAAGTTCTCTCACTTTTTGACTGAACCCTAAAGAGGATGTGCTGCAAGCATGTCCTCTTTTCCTTTTCTCTATGAAGGAGTCGCTTTTTTGTGTACTCCCTCAAGAGAGTGCAAAATGATGAGCACTTCAACACTTCCGGCGGAAATCTGTTCAAGAATAGCGGTAAACGATTCGTTCATATATGCGTGTGGGATTGTTTCATTAATGGAACAGGCCAATCCTATCGATGGCATTTGAATTTTCCACCGATGGAAAAACCATTTATGGCTAATGGTCATGCTTGGTAGCTGCACGCCTTCGGGAAGTGAGCAATAGTAGGAACCGATCATCAAAAAAGCCACCCAACATAGGATGCTGAGTGGCTTTATAGTTTATGTTGTATTGAGTTACTGCAGGGAGCCGCCGCCGAGAGCCTGATAGAGGTTAATGGTAGCCTGTATCGTGGCGAATTGGTTGGATACTTGTCCAAGCTGGGCGCTGAGGAGACCGGACTGAGCGGTGAGCACATTGAGGTAGTTCACCTGGCGGCTGACATTGTCCTTGTACAGGGCTTCAGTAGCTTGGACGGCATCCTGAAGGGCTGTGACCTGCTGGGCTATGAGCGCTTTCTTGGCCTCGGCCGTTTGCAAGGCTTTGAGAGCTGAATTCACTTCATTGCCGGCTGCGACGAGGCTCTGCTGGAAACCCATCTTAGCTTCTTCCTGCTGCATCACGGCCACACGCTTCTGGGCGATAAGGCGTCCGTTCTGGAAGATGGGCTGCACGAGGCTACCGATGGCGTTCCAGATCCATTTTGCGGGATCAAGCTCGATGGAGTTGCCGTTGTTCGTATAGCCGAGCGTTCCGCTGATGGTGAGGGCCGGGTAGAAGCTGGCCTTAGCGCTGTTGACGCTGTAGAAGGCATTGGCGAGTTTGAGCTCAGCCTGCTTTACGTCAGGACGGTTCTGCAGCAGAGCCATGGGCACTCCTGTCTCAATGGCAGCGGGAGCTTGGAAGGTGTCGAGGGTGGCACGCTGGATGTGGTGGGGTGCCTCTCCGAGGATGGTGCAGAGTGCATTCTCTGCTTCGACGATGGCTTCGCGGAGGTCATAGACGCTTGCCTCAACGTTGAGGCAGTTAGCCTCGGTCTGAGCAACGGCAGCCTTATTGCTGCGCCCGGCCTGCATGAGCTTACGGGTCATCTCCACGCTCTGGCGCCAGTTGGCCGCTGTCTGCTCGCTGATGGCGAGCTGTGCATCGAGCATACAAAGGGTGTAGTAGAGGTTGGCCACGTTGGCCACGAGGCTTTGCTGCACGGCCTGACGGACGGTGCGGGTCTGCTCCACGGCCACCTGAGCGGATTTCTTGGCGTTGCGAAGTGTGCCGAGACTACCTATTTGCCATGAGGCTGTGACAGGTAGGGTGTAGAACTTCAGTGGTTTGTTCCAGTCCATACTGGAGAGCTGCCCTTGGGGCGTGAAAGCGAGGCTGGGAATATAAGCCAGTTTGGAGACTTTCAGGTACTCCTGTGCCTCCTGAATCTGGAGGTCAACCTGACGGAGGCTGACGTTCTGAGCCAGAGCTCGCTCGATGAGGGCCTGTAGGGTTGGGTCGGTGAAGAACTCACGCCATGCCTTGGCTCCGAGCCCGAGACTGTCCTGCCCAGTCTGTGCGTTGCCGTAGAGCCCTGAAGACTGGATGTCTGTCGGACGCTCGTAGTTCTTGTAAAGACCGCAGGAGGAGAGAAGGAAGCAGGCTAATAGGAGCCCCACCCCCCAGCTAATCTTTGTGGGGGACGGACTCTCCCCCCAATGCCTCCCTTGTAGGGAGGGGAGTATATACTTATGCAATTTGAATGTCATAATATCTCTTATATTTAACATATAGATTGATGTTGAATACTAACCTTGAAGCTAATCACATCCTCCCTGAAGGGAGGGATGATGGGAGGTTCTTATTTCTCTGTCCTTTGATAATCACCTTCTTGCTTCTCCTGTTGGCTGTGGAGTTTCTCCTGGATGAACTGCTGGTCAGCCTCAACCTTCATGGCGGGGCGAATCTTTTCCTGCAGATACTCGAAGAAGATGAAGAATACGGGCACGGTGAACAGAATGGCCAGGGTGCCGACAATCATTCCTCCGACAACGCCTGCGCCGATGGTGCGGTTGCCGTTGGCACCGGCGCCAGTGGCGAAGACCAGTGGTAACATACCGAGCACGCAGGTGAGGACGGTCATCAGAATCGGGCGCAGACGAGCTTCGGCGGCAGCATAGGCTGCTTCGACGATACCCATGCCCTTGCGGCGGCGCTCCAGAGCGAACTCGGTGATGAGGATTGCCGTCTTGGCCAACAGACCGATGAGCATGATGACACCCGTTTGCAGGTAGATATTGTTCTCAATCTGTCCTACGGGCGGGAAGACGCTGTAGAGCTGGTTCCAGAGCCATGCGAAGCCGAAGCTGCCCATCAGACCAGCAGGTACGGAGAGGATGACGGCGAAGGGCACGAGGAAGCTCTCGTAGAGGCAGCTGAGGATGAGGAAGATCAGAATGACGCAGATGGCATAGATGAGAATGGTCTGGTTGCTGCCCATCTGCTCATACTCCTCGCGGCTGATGCTGCCGTACTCGTAGGTGACGTGATCGGGCAGGGTCTGCTGGCGCACTTCCTCGATGGCCTTCATGGCATCGGTGGTGGTGAAGCCCTGTGCGGGCTGAACCATGCAGGAAATCTCAGAGAAGAGGTTGAAGTGGGTGTCGATTTCAGGGCCAAGCACGGGGGTAAGCTTGACGAACTGTGAGAGGGGTGCCATGCCAGTGCTGCTGCGCACATACATATTATTAAGGTCTGTCTCGGAGGTGCGGTACTTGGGGTCGGTCTGCATCATGACGCGATAGACCTTACCGAACTGGTTGAAGTTGCTCACATAGCTGCCGCCGAGGTAACCGCTCATGGTGGAGAGCACAGTGGCAGGTGATATGCCGGCCAGTTTGCATTGTGCGGCATCGACCTCGACCTGATACTGCGGGAAGTTGCGGGCATAGGAGGTCATGGCCATCTGAATCTCCTCGCGCTGGTTGAGGGCTGCGAGGAACTCCTGCGTCTGTTCCAGGAACAACTCCTTGTCTCCGTCGCTACGGTCCTGAAGGTGGAGGTCAACATTGGAGCCCATACCGTAGCCGGGAATCATACCGGGTTCGAAGACGAAGATCTGGGCCTCGGGAACCTCCTTCATCATCTGTCCCATGAGCATGAGCTTCTTGATGGATGTGGTGTGGACGTAGCCGGAGCCGGGCACCAGGTTGCCGGAGCGCTCACTCCAGTGCTTCATCTTCAGGATTACCATACCGTTGGCAGCACCCTGACCGGACATCAAACCATAGCCGCTCACGCGGGAGTAGGTGCGGATGTCCTCGTCCTTCTCGATGATGGCTTGGACCTTGTCCAGGACCGACTCTGTATAAGCCATGTTGCTGCCCGGAGGACAGGTGACGTTGACCATGAGCACGCCCTGGTCTTCCTGTGGAACAAGGCCCTTGGGCAGGGCTGTCATAAAGAACACAAGCATCACGACAGCTATCAGGAATGACACGGGTGCCACCCAGCGGTGGTTGATGACGCCGCGCAGATGGCGCGTATATTTGCCCATGATAGCTCCGAAGGATGCCTCGTAGGCTGCACGTGTGCGCTTGTTCAGGCCGATGAAGAAGGCGTTAATGCCATTACGTGCCACGCGGTTCTCCTTGGCGGGGCGCATGAGCATAGCACAGAGGGCAGGGCAGACGACGAGGGCGCTGACACAGGAGATGCCCACGGCCGTGGCCAGGGTAACACCGAACTGTGTGTAGAACATACCCGATGTGCCGCCCATCATGGTCACCGGGATGAACACAGCCATAAATACGAATGTACAGGAAATGACGGCCATGGTCACATCGCCCATAGCATCCTTCGTGGCCTTGTAGGAAGAGGTGTAGCCGGCATCGAACTTGGCCTGTACAGCTTCCACGACCACGATGGCATCATCGACGACCGTACCGATGGCAAGCACCAGAGCGAACAGCGTCAGCAGGTTCAGCGTAAAGCCAGCTGCAGCCAGGGCTGCGAAGGTGCCCACCAGAGAGATGATAATCGAAATAGAGGGGATGAGCGTGGCGCGGAAATCCTGCAAGAAGAAATAGACCACGAGAATGACGAGGATAAGAGCAATGATGAGCGTCTCCTCTACGTTGGCGATGGATTCCAGAAGAAAGTCGTTGCTCGACATCATCTGCTCGAAGCGCAATCCCTTAGGCAGTGTCTCTTGCATATCCTTAAGCGCTTGGGAGAAGCGGTCGTTAGTCTCCTTGGCATTGGCACCGGCCAGCTGGAAGGCCATGAAGATGACGGCGGGTTTGCCGTTGACCTTGCCCTTGAAACCGTAGTCAACCTGTCCGAGTTCCACGTCGGCAACGTCCTTCAGGCGTAGCAGTGAGCCGTCGGGCTTGCCCATGATGACGATGTTCTCGAACTCACTGACTTCTTTCAGACGCCCCGTGTAACGTAGTGTGTACTGATAGACATTGTCAACACCGTCGCCGTGGCCGCCCTCCATGGGCTTCTCACCGAACTTGCCGACAGCAGCTTCGAGGTTCTGTTCGGCCAAACAACCGGTGATGTCGGATGGGTTCAGCCCGTACTGAGCCATCACCTCGGGCTTGAGCCAGATGCGCAACGAGTAGTTGGATGCCAGTGCAAACACCTCGCCGACACCCTGCACGCGCTTGAGCTGCGGTGTGATGTTGATGTTCATGTAATTGCTCATGAAGGCCTGGTCGTACTCAGGCACATCGCTCACCATGGCGTTGATCTGCAGGAAGGAGGTCTGGCGCTTGAAGGTTGTCACACCAATCATGGTGACCTCCTGGGGTAGCAGGCCCTGAGCCATGCTCACGCGGTTTTGTACGTTGACGGCGGCCATGTCGGGGTTGGAGCCCTGCTTGAAATAGATCGTGATGCTGGCAGAACCTGAGTTGGTGGCCGTGGAGGTCATGTAAGTCATGTTCTCCACACCGTTGATGCTCTCTTCAATAGGCTGGATAACAGCCTTGGTGACGGTCTCGGCAGAGGCACCAGGATAAGTGGCGTTCACCATGACCGTTGGCGGTGCAATATCGGGGAATTGCTCAACAGGCAGGCTGAAATAGCTGATGCCGCCGATGAGCAGGATGACGATGGCGATGGACATAGCCATCACCGGGCGTTTGATGAATATATTTCCTTTCATGAATCCTTACTTTTTAAGATTTCACTCTACCATTGCACCTTCCTTGACCAAAGCTGCGCCCTCGGCAATGATCTCCTCACCGGCTTTCAGGCCGCTGAGGACGATAAATTCCTTGCCAGTGTTGTAGGGGGAAACAGTGATGTTCACGGCTTCGGCCACGCGCTGTCCGTCCTTCTGGACTACCTTGAACACCTGGTGAACGGTCTGCAACTGTTTGACAGCAGCAGCGGGCACGATGATGTGGTTCTTCATTTGAACAGGGATGATGACGTTGCCGGTGCTGCCGGTGTGGAGCAGCCCGTTGGGGTTGTTGAACACGGCACGGAGGCTGACGCTGCCAGTTCCCTGATCAACGACACCGCTGGCGGTCTCGATAACGCCGGTCTGATCGTACTCGCTGCCGTCAATCAGCTGGAGACGCACTGCGGGCATGGCCTTGATGGCGGCCTCGGCGCTGCCAGCTTCACGAATCTTCTCAAGCAGCTGAGCCTCAGTCATCGAGAAATAAACGTACATTTGGTGATTGTCTGAAACGGTCGTAAGCGGTGTCGGCATCGAAGGACCCACGAGAGCGCCTACGCGATAAGGGAGAGTGCCGACGACACCGTTGGCGGGACTCTTGACGACGGTGTAGGAGAGGGAGTTCTCTGCATTGACAACGGCTGCAGTAGCCTGAGCTACAGAGGCCTTGGCTTGCATATAAGCGTTGTTGGCTGTCTGAAGGTCAAAATCGCTGACCACCTGCTGAGCGTGGAGATTCTGTGTGCTTTCATAAGAAAGCTTGGCTGTAGCCTCGGCGGCCTGGGCTGCCTGAAGGTTGGCGCGTGCAGTGTTCAGCGCAGCCTGATAGGGCACCTGGTCGATGATGAAAAGCGTCTGTCCTTTGCTCACGTGCTGGCCTTCAGTTACGCAGAGTTGTGTCAGTTGGCCGCTCACCTGAGGCAACACTTGAATATCCTGACGACCGCGGATGGTGGCACTGTATTTGGTGTCAATAGTCCGGTCTTCAGCTTTTACCTTAATCGTCTTATAGGCGATGGGTGTGGCAGCGCGCTGCTGTTGTTTGTTGCCGCAAGAGGGCATCAGCGTCACTGTTAGCGCTGCGATGCTCAGCGCCATGATTCTCATTTTTGCTTTCATGCTTAAATATTTATTTACAATTGATTTATCGAGGCTAACCGCCTTTGGCGGCGCAAAGGTACGACAATTCGCCGACACACACAAAAGAAGCAGTGCTCAATGTGGCGTTTTTTTTGTACAAAAAGTCGCATTGAGCACTGCTTTTAACGCAATTTATGAGTTCTATAACATCTTTTTGAGGCTTTTTATCTAACCATGACTTTCTGATGTCCTGCTATGTAAAGTCCCTTGCGGGCTGGAATGATGGCACGTCGTTCTACGAATTTGCTCCAGATGAGCTTACCGGTCAGATCGAAGATATCAACACGTTGGGGCTCGTTCACAGTGATGCTGATGGAGCCCAGACCGCCGAAGGCCTCGATGCCGGGAACGGCTTGGAGCTCGTCCTGAACAGCCTCTATGGCGTCCTCTATTTCGCCTGGTTCAACGATGTTGAGGGGGGTGTAGTAGAGGGCGAACTGCTGAACAGTGTGGCAGCTGGAGCCACTTTGTGAGCTGACGATGCCCAGGCTGACGGTTGTCTCCTTGGTGAGGACAAATTTACATGACTGACTGCATGGAGCTGAGCCTAAGGCCTCTGCAGAGAGGCGGCTGAAGTCGGGCAGACCTGTGCCTTCTGCAACTGCAAGGTAATTAGCATTAGGCAACCATTCGCTGATGCGAGTAGATCCGGCTAACCATTCGTAGGCGCCTGCGGGCAGGGTGACGGTCTGATACAACTTCAGGTCGGGCACTGCGCTGGCAAAACCGTCGTAGGTTGTGCTCAGCGTCATGAAATTATTCTTGTTCCCATCGACGTAGAACTCTGTGGTGATGCTGCCGTCCTTGACGCTGTTCTTTTGTACCCAGGGACCGTCCAGTTTGTGGAAGCGAGTGGAGCCAGGGATTACGTATGCAGACGTGTACTTAAAGGGTGCAACGTAGTTCTGCAGATAAGATGACGCGACATCGGTGCTGTTGTTCTCGAAGTTGAGGTAGAAAATGCCCTTGGAGCTACTCCATGCGTCTCCGTCGGGACCGAAGTTGTTGCGTGTACCAGTAAGCCCTTTCGAGGACTTGTCAATCACGTCACCGGAACTTTGGTTGAAGTCGTAGTACAGAGCGAGGTTGGAGTTGTTGGCTGGATCCTCGAGCGGTGCGTTGATGACGGCTTGAAGTTCTTCTTTCGTCAACGTCTTTTTCCATACGCGCATTTCATCCACGATGGCGTTCATGGGACCTGCACTGCCGCCCATACGGAAATTGTTCCACTTGCCGTAGCCACTGATAGAAGCGCTGCTGAAGAACTCTCCATCACGATAGAATGTGACAGTGGCATCGGAGTTGGAGTAGGTTACAGCGTAATGGTGCCATTCGTTCTCAACAACAAAGCTGGGATATGATTTCGCGCTCGTGCCTTTGATATGAATGGTCATGGCCCTGTCCTCGCCGGTTGTGAGGAGGAAGGTGCTGGTGGCATCGCCGATGGCACAGTTGGTGCTGCTGATGGTGCCTGGGTACATCCACCATTCTACGGTGAATTTCCTGGATTCCATCATGGAAATTGGCGAGCCGGCAACCAGCTCATCGTCTAAGTTGTCAAAGTTGAGGCCGGTCTGACCATCGGCATTGCAGATGGTGACGGCGCGTTCGCGCGTCAGGGTGTTGCTGCCGATGTCGTTGGACACGGTAAGCGTGACGTCGTAAATGCCGGATCGGTCGAAGCTGGCGCTGCCGCTCTGTGCCTCCATGAGGTAGGAGTTGTTGGAATTGCTGATCAGCCAACTCCACTTTTCAGGTTCGTATTTGCTGTTGTCAATAAAGTTCACTTTCTCGCCTTTCAGAACAACGTGATTCTGTATGGTGAAGGCTGCCTCGGGGGCTACTTTCACAATCTCAACCTGTTTCTCTACGCTATGAGTACCTGCGGCTGTAGTAGCTTCCAAACGTACGGTATAGATGCCGTTGGCGGGGTAGGTAGCAGCGGCGTTAAGGGTTCTGAGGCTTTCCACTTCAGCACCTTCGAGTGTCCACTTATAGGTGGCGTTGTCCAGAGGTGTGGAGGTGTTGATGAAGGTGAGGTGGTCGCCGGCTGCCAGGTTGCCTTCGGGTATGCGGAAGTCCGCCACGGGCTCTTCGGCCTCTAAGACAGTAATGGTCCTGGTGGCAGAACCTGTTCCTCCTTTGATGTTGCTGGTTGAGAGCGTAATCGTCTGCTGGCCAGGGGTGTTGAATACCACTATGGGGCTACTGGAGTTGCTCTTGGTAGTCTCGGAGCCCGTAATAGTCCAGTCCCATGCCACATTGCTCGGGCTGCCAGTATCTGACAACGTAACAGCCTCTCCCACAACGGGCTTAGTATTGCTGACTGTGATGACGGCATCGCTGCTCATCCATTTGTTGGGGAGATCAGTCATGACGTTTGTGCCTGTCGAATATGTGCCGTTTGTGAGTGTGACGTTATGGCCGCCTTTGCTATCGATGAGCACGATATGACCCTCACAGTTAGAGCTAGTGTTTATATTGTAGCAGTGAGTCAGTCCAGGGTAGTTGGACGGACGGAAGTAGATGTCGCTGCAAGCCTTCTTGATTTCTGCTGAGCTGCGTGCGTAGTTCCAGATGTGCAACTCATCGAAGTCACCGTTCCAAGGTGCATTGATGATCTGCTTGTAGTTGCCAGATGCATTTGTTCCTTCGGTTTTGCCAAACCACAGGTCGTTGCTGCCAGAAATACCGCTGTTGCCGTAACCGCTAGTCTTGTTGATCATTTGGGTAATGCTCTGGGTGAGATAGCCTGTCTTATAGACAGAGATGTTAGTTTTCTTCACCACGATGGCGATATGCTGCCACTTGTTGGCTGTCAAAGCATTGGAAGAGGTACCAGCGTCGCCGCCATCAAAACCGGTTACAATTTTACGAGAGGCGTCGAGGTAGAAGAAAAACTTGCCCGAAGACGCCTTGATGCCGAAAGAGGGATTGGCAAAACTGGTGGGCTTCACCCAGAACTCAATTGTATATTCGTCCTGTCCGCCAGCGGTGAAACCGGGAACGGTGAACTGACCGTCATTGATGGTCAGGAATGTATTCTCAAAGGTTTCAGGAGCATTGCCGCCGATGATGCCAGCCGACTGCGGGCTTTCGAAATCTTTTCCGTTGATTTGATAGATTGCGGAAACAGTGTAGTTGCCATAGTCTTTAATAGCGTTAGAGAAGGTTGTTCCGCTGACACTGGTGAACAATTCTCCATCCTTATATATATTATAGGTGTTGACGGGGTAAGAGGCATTGAGGGGTGCTTCCCATGTCAAATTGTCGTTGGCCACATTCAGGTTGCGTGGAGCAGGAATCTTTTCACCACGAGCGGTCGTGGTAATCGTGGTCTTTGCGCCTGCGTTTAGGATGCTGACGCCCCCTTCGTCTATCTCGAAGGGCGTCTCCACACCTTCGCGATCGGTCGTGTAGTCGTAGATGCTGGCGGCATAAATCTTACCGCTACCGGCCGCCCACGGGCGAGTCTCGATGCGGAAGAAGTATTTCAGGGGCTGTCCGTTCTCATACTCGCCAACGAGGTCGGTAAGGTCATAGCCGAACTCCATAGGTTCGTCGTGCAACTTGCCGTCGGCCCAGCGACCCAGCATTGGGACGGCAGGATCGGGATTGTCTTCATTCACGGTCACGCCTTTGCCCAAACCGGCATAGTAGAAGTGGCGTAGCCATACCTCTTTCTCAGGAGCTGTGGCCTTCAGATTCTTGGAAACGCCCACATAAAGCGCAATCTCGGAGCGATGATCATAATCCATCTTCACTTTCAGTGTGCGAAGGGGGCGGTAATCGCGTCGGGGAGTATAGTACTCGGGTCCCCAGTAGTCCGAAGCGGTGGCTGTAGGACGTGCCTCGGCGTAAGGACAATAGATGAATCCATTGTTCATCCAGCCTGAACCCCATGAGTTGACGATAATCCATGCGCCAACTTCGTCTTTTTCTTTCTCGCCATATTTTCCGTTACCATCGAGGTCGAACTCAATGCGGTCGTCATAGCCGACAATGGTCAGTGCGTGGTCAACACTCGTGCCCCATTTTTTGACGTATTTCATTCCGACTACACCCGCAGCAGTATTGGCTTGAGTCTTTGGAATATTGGCAGATGTGAGACTTGAGGCCACACCCACACCCACGATGCCGCCGCAAGCATAGCTCTCATCTCCACAGTGGTTCCAAAGGTAGTTCTTCACCAACTCGCGACCTTCCTCCGTGTTCACAGAGGGGAAGTTGGCGCTGCCAACGATACGGTTATTCATGGCGTGTAGCCATTTGTTGTAGCCCTGCATCCAGCCGTAGTCACTCTGGTGATCGCAGTCTTGATAGCCGAACAGGTCGCTATAGGTGTAGCCGCCATAAACACTGCTGTTGGGTACACCATTGTGCTGGGCAATAATTTCCTTGCCCTGGCCACCTGGGCACCAAGTGAGTAACCATGTGAAGTGTGTGGGATAGATGTTCTCGGCCTTGGAACCGTCGGCCCAACGGGCTGCATTCATCTCGTGCGCGAACATATAATATATACGGGAAGCAGAGCCGCATGAGCCGGCACTCTGGTTCATCACGGGTGGAAAGGCGTTAGTGAGAGCGTTGTTGACGTGGTCGGGGCGTGTCTTGCTCTCTGCTTGCTCTTTCGCGATGTTGCCGCTCATGTGCAACAACTGTGAACGATTGATTTTCAGAACGGGACTGTAGTCGGGATATTTGTCCTTGTCCCATTTCACGTTCTGGGCCTGAACGGAGGCAATGGCCATGAAGGCAATTGCACTCAAAAGAATTCTCATTGTTTTCATATCCATTGAGTTAGTTTTATTTGATTGTCTGTTTATGAATAGGCATCTTTTCTTTTTGACAATGTGGACGATAATAAGGTTTAATAGTTGCTCGTTGTTTCATGCTTAGGGGTGATGCCGAAAACTCTTCAAGCCGTTCTCCAGCCATTGGACATAGCTGTCCACATCTTCGTTAAATGAATAGGGAGGGGCTAACAGTTGTGCATCGTGGCTCAGCAAAACATAGAAGGGTTGCGTCTGTGCTCCGAACTGCGAGCGTTGGAAATAGCTCCATCGGTCGCCCACAGTACGCAGTTTGGCGATGCTCCCGTCGGCTTCCGTCACAGTGAGAGTCTCAGGGAGTGGCGTTTTGTCGTCCACGTAGAGGCTGATGAGGATATAATCCTCTGTCATGAGTTTTCGAACACGAGAATCAGGCCACACAGCGGCTTCCATCTTGCGGCAGTTCACGCAGCCGAAACCCGTGAAATCCAAGAGTATAGGCTTCCCTTGTTTGCGTGCGGCTATCATTCCTTGTTCATAATCGGTATAGGCCGCTTCTACGGTGTTCTCAT
This sequence comes from uncultured Bacteroidales bacterium, assembly GCA_902783885.1. Lineage (GTDB taxonomy): Bacteria > Bacteroidota > Bacteroidia > Bacteroidales > Bacteroidaceae > Physcousia. The sequence continues at coordinate 19,662 of CACZSQ010000118.1, read as the reverse complement.
TCAAGGAAAAATCCTGTGTCCACATGGGTGGCGCAAAAGCGCTGACAGCTTTGCAGGGAGCGCCCCAGAGTCCCGGGACCATATAGAGCGCAAAAACTAATGAGCAGAGCGCTGCAAAGAAGCGCATAACACCAATCTTGGGGCGTTGGATGACATTGCCGTCATCATCGTATTCGTCTTCGTCATGGGGAAGCCGTATCCAACCAAGCAGATAGCAGCCCATGAGCGCAAAAATGAGAATCCACAAGCAGAGAAACGTCTCGCGGTCTAAAAGCCTCCACCCGTAAGCAAGGTCGGCAACGGAGAAGAACTTCAGGGCAAAAGCCAGCTCCACAAGACCGAGGACAACCTTGATGACGTTCATCCAGTTGCCACTCTTGGGCGTCGCCTGAAGCCAGCTCGGAAAGATGGCGAAGAGCGTGAAAGGAGCTGCCAGCGCAACAGCAAACCCCAGCATCCCAATGGCAGGCGCGATGATGCTGCCTTCTGTGACCATGTCCACGAGCAGGAAACCGATAATCGGACCCGTGCAGGAAAAGCTGACAAGAGCCAGCGTGGCGGCCATGAAGAAGATGCTTATGAGGCCGCTGGTGGCTGAAGCACGCTCATCCATTTTCGTACTCCATGATGATGGTAGCGAGAGGTCAAAGCCACCTAAGAAAGAAGCTGCAAAGATCACCAGCAATGCAAACAGGAAGAGATTGAATATGGCGTTTGTAGATAAAGCGTTCAGGGATGAAGGTCCCCAGATAAGCGTCACGAGGAGGCCTAGTCCCACGTAAATGACAATGATTGCCAGACCATAGAGCATCGCATCGCGGATGCCGCGACGCCTATCATCCTTTGCCCGCTTCAGGAAAAAGCTTACGGTCATAGGGATGATGGGCCATACGCAGGGGGTCAGCAATGCTAACAGCCCACCCATAAGCCCTAATAGAAAGAGGCGGAGAAACGACTTGCCCTGAGAGGTGGACATCGTCATGTCATAACTTGGACTTGGAATGTTAGCAGATGATGAGTCTGCAACGGAGAAGCTGGCAGAGTGGCAGCCATCGGTTTCGGCGACAGCATCTTCGGCAGTCTCTTCGCCAACTCCTGCAGATGCAGAATCCTCGTTAGGCGATTCTTGACTATCAACACCTTTCTCTTCCTGAGTGGAAGTCTGATCAAGTACTTGGTTTGCTCTCTGGGTTGAGAATATGCCTGCAAAACTGAACTCAACACTTGTCGGGGGCAGGCAGTTGCTATTGTCGCAGGCTCCGTAGCGGAGATAGCCTTCTGCCTTCCAATCCCCGCCAGTCAAGCGGAGACGCTGTGTGGCTGTGGCGTTCTTTTCTACGAAGGTGACATCGCAGTCGAAAAGGGCGTCGTGAATACGTGTTGGGGTAGGGGATAAACGAAGGGGACCTTCAGTTTTAGCACCTGTCAGGGTTTCAAAAGTGATGGTCATAGGGGTTGGCCCTCCGTTGTTCTCGGGACCATAGACGTGCCAATTGTTCTGCATTGCAAAGGTGAAGACAATGTCGATGAGGCTTTCCTCACCTTTAACTGCCCGCTGATCTACCTTGGCGGTCACGTAGTTCTGTGCGTGAACAAGTGAGCATGCAGAAAGTAGTAAGGCAAAGAATGTCAGTCTATAATGAACACTTCTCATGTAAACTCTTTGATTATAATGCGCCAAAGGTATGGGATTTTTTTTACATGACCAAATTACAGTGGCCAAAAATGCCTTACAGGCATTCCCGAAGAATCATACTTGCGAGTGTAAAGCCGAAGATGGCGGTGATGTGAACCATAGAGCCATTAATCTGTGCCTTCTGTACCGACCAAGTGTCAGTGGGCTGGGTGTGTACAATCCCCTTGTTGGGGAGCAATTCCGGCGAATAAACAACGCGGAATTTGCGCTTAGGAAATCTGTGGTCGCGTTTGAAGCGCTGGCGCAGCGCACGGGCAAGTGGACAGCCTTTAACATTCCAAAATTCGTCTGTTCGGATTTGCATGGGATCCATCTTTAATGCTGCACCCATGGATGAAAAGAATTTGACACTATCTGGCAGGTCGGTTGTGGCGTGAAGGATAAGTTCTGCTTTGTGGGCGAGGCTGTCAATAGCATCTATTACAAAATCAAACTCTTCAAGATGAAAACTGTTTCGCGTCTCGCTGGAGTATATAGATTGTATAGAAGTAATATTTGCTTTTGGGTTAATATCCAGTAGTTTTAATTTTAACGCTTCAACTTTTACTTTATCTATGGTCTTTGTGGTGGCCATTGCCTGACGGTTGATGTTGCTGGCGCAAACGAAATCGGAATCTACAATGGTCAGATTCATGATGCCACTTCTGATGAGCCCTTCAGCACACCAACTACCGACTCCTCCGATACCAAATATTATTACACGTGTCTCTCGGATTCTTCTCATGGCATCCTCGCCAACGAGACGCTCTGTGCGGTCGAAAATTTCCTTTTGCTCAATCATACTGCTAACGATTATGGCGCGAAGGTAGGCATTTTTTTACACAAATTATCATTTGCCACCTTTTCTTTTCATGTTTGTTATGAAAAATGAACTAGAATATATAAAAAAAAAGACTTACCTTTGCCCTCGAAAATATCATAGAGAAAATGCGTCGTTCGCTGCTTTTGTTGCTTACTGCTTTTATCTCGCTGTTTTGCAGCGTGATGGAATCTTTTGCATTGCAGCGGACCGACTCGTTGCTAGTCGTGGCCGATAGTGTAACGTTGCGAGAACTGACGGTGACGGCTATCAGACCCGTTAGAATGTTGGGGGACACACTTGTCTATGATGTGGCTGCTTTCCCCGTGCCCGAGGGGTCGCGACTGCGAGAACTGCTACGTCGCCTGCCTGGTGTAGAGGTAACCGCCGACGGTAGCATTCTGGCCCAAGGGAAACCCGTGACCTGCCTGCTCCTCAACGGGCGTGAATTCTTTGCAGGCAATCGTGCCATCGTTTTGGATAACCTGCCTTCCGATGTGCTTCTGGACGTGAAGGTATATGATAGAGTTCAGCAGGACGAGGAGGATACAGGTATGCGTGCCAGAACGGAACATGTTATGGACCTTACCACCGAGGCAGACAATAACCGAGGCTGGTTTGCTGATCTCACAAGTGCCGGGGGCTACCGTGAGCGCTATTCATTGAATGCCAATGCCAGTCGTTTTGACGACGAGTGGCAGAACCTTATCACAGTGTCTCAGGATAATCTGCCCCAGGTTTTTGGTATCGGCGAGTCTTTTTATGAGAAGATGGATCGCACATTACAAACCAACGATTCCCGTCACCGCACGGCCAGTGTGGTTCTTGGCCGCAAGAAGGGTCCATGGGAGACCACTGGCTCCGCTTATTACACCGAAGCGAAAACAACTTCTGGCTCTGAGAGTCTGACTGAGAACTTCCTCTCCACTGGTCGCCTCTATTCGCGCTCTTCATCATTAGGCGATGAACGCTCCTATAATATCACTGGTAACCTCCATCTTGAACGGCGAGACAGCATGACGACAATCACCTTTGACCCTCAGCTCTCGTGGTCAAAGGGTAACGGTTATACTGATGTTAACTCAACCACTGCCGATCGCCCTTTGGGAGACCTGGGCAATTGGGCATCGAAAGATGAGTCGCCTTATTTGCTGAACCATCAGACGTCCCAATATGTCCAGCGTTATAACTCGTGGAACGCGTTGTTAAATGCCCGCCTGCGACGTCGATTGAGCCGCCGTGGGCGAACGGTGACAGCTGCTGCATCATGGGAAATGAATCGGATGTCTATCTTCTCCTCCTCCAGATCGTCAATTGATTATATTCGTGAGAAATTCATTGACGACAAGTATCAGCGCCAGCTCCGCTACTCCGATTCACCCGATGAGGACTGGCAGGTCCGGCTTCGGTTGGCGTGGATAGAACCCATGGGGCGTCAACTTCGCCTGAAAGCTGAATATGGTGTTTCCTATCGTCATGAGAATATCAGCCAACCCGTTTATGCAGATTCCGTGTTTGCCCCCAAATTGTCGAAGGAGGCTACCTATGACTATGTGACCCAAAACGCCCGTGTACTCTTGCAATGGTCGCCTTCAGACCGACTATTCGTCAGTGTCGGTGCCCAATATAATCCGGTCCGCTCTCATACCCGTTACATCAAGAATACCCTCCACATTGACACGCTTCGCACTGTGTATAACTGGTCGCCGGAGTTGAATTTTTACTACCGATCCCCAAAAGACTGGTATGTTTCGGCACAGTATAGTGGCAGCAGCCGACAACCTTCACTCCTGAACCTGTTGCCTATCGTCGATGATACAGACCCTTTGCAGGTCCGTGTGGGAAACCCTGGGTTGAGACCCTCGTTTGTGCATCGCCTCGCCTCTACATTCTTCTGGTTTGAACCCAATAGTCAAACTCAGTTCAAAATCGAAGGACAGGGGCAGTGGGAGGTTAATGCTTTCGCTGATGTGGTTGACGTTGATGATCAGCGTGGTATTCGCCGCACCTCAGTAGAGAATGTCAATGGTTGTTGGCAGGTTGGCGGCAACTGGCTTTTCTCCAGCAACTTCACATTAGACTCTCGGTGGACACTGGATGTGCAAGGGGATATTAATTTCACCCGACGCGTCGGCTTGCAGGAGCGCAAGGCTAATGAGAAACCGCTTCCCGAAGATGAACGGGCTACATTCTCTACCCGAGAGGCTGTGCTGCGCCAGTATCTGTCTTTGCAGTGGCAGCCCGGAGCACTCTCGTTGAAGCCCTATGGCTTCTTTTCCTATAACGGAATCCGTGCACATCAGATTAATATCACGCCAGCTGACCTTTGGTTTGTCGGAGCGGGAATGGTCTGTCGGTGGGAGACGTCTTGTGGTTGGAGTGCAGCCGTCGATGCCTCTCGGGTGAGCCGAAGAGGATATGTTGATGCGGTAGATAATGACGATGAATGGCTAGTGGACGTAGAACTGGCATACTCCTTTCTTCGTGGCCGTTCCGCAGAATTGCGCTTACAGGCTTGCGACCTCTTGCGACAGCACAACCTCTCACGTACGATGACGACTGCGATGGGACGTGTAGAAGCTGCTTATCCACACAGTGTTACGCATTATATATTACTTAGTTTTACCTATCGTTTCTCGCTTATGGGAAAATAATTTGTCGCTCACAACGGTCGTTTCATAGATTATTCGTATCTTTGCACGCTTTTTAAAGACTATATAACCATTTAATTCATAAATACTCAAAACAAAGTTTTAATCATGACAAAAAGTGCATTGCAAATTGCTCGGGCTGCCTATCAGCCCAAGTTCCCGAAGGCTCTTCAGGGCCCTGTAGCTGTCAAGGAAGGCGCTGCCACCCAAAGTGTCGGAAACCAGGAGGAAATCCGTCAGTTGTTCACTAATACTTACGGACTGCCCGTTGTGGAATTCATCGAGGGACAGGCCCAGCAGCTACCTGCTATCAATGTGGGCGTCATCCTCTCCGGTGGTCAGGCACCTGGTGGTCACAATGTTATTAGTGGTCTTTTTGACGGAGTCAAAAGCATCAACCCCGCTTCGAAACTTTATGGTTTCATTCTTGGCCCTGGCGGTCTGGTGGATCACAAGTATGTTGAGCTCACGGCAGATGTCATCGACGAGTATCGTAATACTGGTGGCTTTGACATCATAGGCTCTGGACGCACAAAGCTGGAGAAGGAGGAGCAATTCGAGAAGGGTATCGAGATTTTGCGCGAACTCAACATCAAGGCGCTCGTCATCATCGGTGGCGATGACTCAAACACGAATGCTTGTGTGCTGGCTGAATATTATGCTGCTAAGAACTATGGTGTCCAGGTAATAGGTTGCCCCAAGACCATTGACGGTGACCTAAAGAACGAACAGATAGAGACCAGCTTCGGTTTCGATACCGCTTGTAAGACCTATAGTGAGCTGATTGGTAACATCCAGCGTGACTGCAATAGTGCCCGCAAGTACTGGCATTTCATTAAACTCATGGGCCGTTCAGCCAGTCATATCGCCCTCGAGTGTGCATTGCAGACCCAGCCCAACATCTGCCTCGTCAGCGAAGAGGTGGAACAGAAGGGTATGAGCCTTGACGACGTTGTGAATTACATTGCCGACATTGTAGCTGCTCGCGCTGCAGACGGCAATAACTTTGGTACAGTCCTGATACCTGAAGGCCTTATCGAATTTATCCCGGCCATCAAGAAACTCATCAAAGAGCTCAACGAGGTGTTGACAGATCCCGCTACAGGCGAACCCCGTGAGTTTGAGAGCGCCGACGCTCAGATTGCATTTGTCAAGAAGAGCATTGCCAAGGAGAACCTCGTCGTTCTTGAGAGCTTACCCGAGGATGTAGCCCGTCAGCTTTGCCTCGACCGTGACCCCCACGGCAATGTGCAGGTAAGTCTTATCGAGACTGAAAAGCTGCTCAGCCGAATGGTGGCTAAGAAACTGAAGGAGACGGGACGCGCTCCCAAGTTCAGTACTCAGCACCACTTCTTCGGCTACGAAGGTCGCTGTGCAGCTCCCAGTAACTACGATGCCGACTACTGCTACAGCCTCGGTTTCAATGCCAGCCGTCTGATAGCAGCTGGTAAGACAGGTTATATGAGCATCATCAAGAACACCACAGCTCCCGCTGCAGAGTGGATTGCCGGCGGTGTGCCTATCACGATGATGATGAACATCGAACGTCGTAACGGCGCTAACAAGCCTGTTATCCGCAAGGCTCTTGTAGAACTCGACGGCGCTCCCTTCAAGTTCTTCGCTGCTCATCGCGATGAATGGGCTAAGAACACCAGCTACGTTTATCCTGGCCCTATCCAGTACTTCGGCCCCACCGAGGTTTGCGACCAGCCTACCAAGACCCTGCAGCTTGAACAAGCCTAAGAAATCCCAATCCCCCCGGCGGCAGTCCACCCGGACTGCTGTCGGGAAGGATTCTTCCAGTCGGCGACGCGGCAAGTTTCGCAAACCCCTCTGGAGGCGGATTCCTGTATGGGGCTACGTCGTTGGCGTTGGCCTTATGCTGGCCGCCTATCTCTTCATATTCTACTATTTTTTCGTAAGTCCTTATTCTTTTCGGTGGAAGGCAATCTACGGTGAACCTGACTACCCGGAAGGATATGATATCAGAGGTATCGACATCAGTCACTATCAGGAGCGCATTGACTGGAGTCGTCTCCGTAACGCTACCATCCAAGGACAGCCACTCCGCTTTGTAATCATCAAAGCAACCGAGGGCGTAAGCATCATTGACGAGAACTTTAACGATAATATATATCAGGCCCACGAGAACGGGCTTGTCTGTGGGGCCTATCATTTCTTTACACCCGATGTCGATGCGGCCCGCCAGGCACACTTCTTCCTCAAGCAAGTGCATCTACAGGCTGGCGACCTTCCCCCTGTTCTTGACATTGAAAAAGTCGGTAACCTCTCCGCTGAGCAGCTCCGACGTGCCGCCAAAACATGGCTCGACATTGTCGAACAGCATTACGGCGTTAAGCCTATCCTTTATACCGGTTACAGTTTTAAGCAAGACTATCTCAGTGACAGCACTTTTAATGCTTATCCCTATTGGATAGCCCACTACTATGTGGATCACCTGAGCTACAAAGGTCCATGGGCGTTCTGGCAATATACTGATGTCGGACATATAGACGGTATCTCGGGATATGTGGATTTTGACATCTTTAACGGCACTCTCGAGGAACTTCATGCTCTGACTATTCAACCCGAAGAAATCGACCAAGTAGGTCTCTAAATATCCTTTTTATATGTTACGTATAGCAGTACAATCAAAAGGCCGTCTGTTCGAGGACACGATGGCATTGCTGGCCGAGGCTGGCGTCAAGATACCTTCAAGCAAGAGGACTTTGCTCGTGCAGTCCCCGAATTTCCCGATAGAGGTTCTTTATCTGCGCGATGACGATATTCCTCAGTCAGTAGCTACCGGTGTAGCCGATTTGGGTATTGTTGGCGAAAACGAGTTCGTGGAACGCGCAGAGGAGGCAGATGTTGTCCGTCGTCTCGGTTTCAGCAAATGCCGTCTTTCGCTTGCCATCCCCAAGGCCATAGACTACCCTGGCGTCCAATGGTTCCAGGGGCGTAAGATCGCCACCAGCTATCCCAATATCCTTCGCGCGTTCCTCAATGAGAAGAAGGTGGAGGCTGAGATTCATGTGATTACAGGTTCCGTGGAAATCAGTCCGGGCATAGGTCTGGCTGATGGTATCTTTGACATCGTATCCTCCGGTAGCACCCTTGTTAGCAACAATCTCAGCGAGGTTGAAGTTGTCATGAAGAGTGAAGCCTTGCTTATCGCTAATAAAAAACTCACAGCAGAGAAGCGTGCAACGCTTGAAGAACTCCTCTTCCGAATTGAGGCAGTCAAGGCAGCTGAGGACAAGAAATATGTCCTCATGAATGTTCCCAGTGATCGTCTCAACGATGTTATAGCCGTGCTTCCGGGAGCCAAGAGCCCCACCGTCATGCCCTTGGCTACGTCTGGCTGGAATTCTGTGCACACTGTCATTGATGAGAAACGTTTCTGGGAAGTCATCTCACAGCTCAAGGCCCTCGGTGCGCAGGGTATTCTCGTTATTCCCATCGAGAAAATGATTATCTAATAATTGAGAGGTTGAAATACTATCATTGAAACCTGGAAGAATAGAAGAATGAAAGTCTATAGAAATCCGAGTGAAGAGGAAGTTCGGGAAATCATTACTCGTCCGACCAAGGATGCAGCAGACCTCACTGCGATTGTTTCTGCAGTTCTCAACCGCATCAAGGTTGAAGGCGATGACGCAGTGCTTGACTACGAACGACAATTCGACAAAGTGGAGCTGAGTGGCTTGGCTGTCACGGAGTCAGAGTTTGCTGTTGCAGAGGCGACAGTGAGTACAGAGTTGAAAGCAGCTTTGCAACAGGCTCACGACAATATCTCCCGCTTCCATGAGGCACAGCGCTTTACTGGCATCGATGTGGAAACTGTTCCAGGGGTTCGTTGCTGGCAGCGCTCAATACCCATTGAGAAGGTAGGCCTTTATGTTCCTGGAGGTACGGCTCCTCTCTTCTCTACTGTCCTCATGCTCGCCACACCTGCCCGAATCGCAGGTTGCCGTGAGATAGTTCTTTGCACACCTCCTCAGCGGGATGGTTGTGTTCACCCTGCCATTCTGGTGGCTGCTCGCATTGCAGGTGTCTCCCAGGTTTTCAAGGCTGGTGGCGTGCAGGCTATCGGAGCCATGGCCTACGGCACCGAGTCTGTGCCCAAGGTCTTTAAGATCTTCGGTCCGGGTAATCAATATGTGCAGTGTGCCAAGCAACTTGTCTCTTTGGCAGATGTCGCTATTGACATGCCTGCCGGTCCCAGTGAAGTTGCCGTTATTGCCGACGACTCTGCCAATCCGGCCTTTGTGGCAGCTGACCTGCTCTCTCAGGCGGAGCACGGCATCGATTCACAAGTGCTCCTCATTACCACATCCGAGGGCATACTCACGGCCGTCCAATCCGAGGTCGCTGCTCAACTCGAAGTCTTGCCCCGCAAGGACATCGCTGCTGCTGCTCTCGAGAATAGTCGTCTTGTGCTTGTAGGTTCTCCAGAGGATGCTTTGGCCATCAGCAACCGCTATGCACCAGAGCACCTCATCATCGAAACTCATGATGCTGAAGCTCTTGCAACACGTGTCGTGAATGCTGGTAGCGTATTCCTTGGGCACCTCACACCAGAGAGTGCTGGTGACTATGCTTCAGGAACCAATCATACCTTGCCCACCAATGGTTATGCCACTGCCTATAGCGGTGTAAACCTTGACAGCTTCTGCCGTAAGGTCACCTACCAGCAGATTACTCCCGATGGCATCCGTTCCATTGGTCGAACTGTAGCACTCATGGCAGAGGCCGAACTCCTCGATGCCCATAAGAATGCGATGACGCTAAGGCTGAAAGCAAACGAAGAAAGATAAGTAGAAACAGGATTATATTTAAGAACTGCAATGGAAACACAAAATATTCAGGTCGATAGTAACAACTCACTCTCTTGTGAAGAAAGAGAGCCTGTATGGAACTTGTCCTCTTTAGTCAGAAAGAATATTCAGGATCTGACCCCTTATGCTTGTGCGCGAGATGAGTTCAAGGGACGCGCAGCCAACGTTTTTCTCGATGCCAACGAGAACCCCTATAACACTTCATTCAATCGATACCCAGATCCTTTGCAAGAAGAGGTCAAGGCTCGCCTTGCTGAGATTAAAGGGGTGCCAGCGTCCTGTATCTTCCTTGGTAATGGATCCGATGAGGCCATCGATCTGGTTTATCGAGTCTTTTGCGAGCCTCGTTTGGACAACGTCGTTGCCATTGCCCCCACTTATGGGATGTACTCAGTCTGTGCTGCCATCAATGATGTAGAATATCGCCCAGTGGAACTCAACGCAGATTTCTCGCTGGATGCAGACCGACTGTTGGCTGCAGCTGATCAGCACACCAAGGTTATCTGGCTTTGCTCACCCAACAATCCTACGGGCAACAGCCTTGACCGCGCTGCCATAGAACGTATTCTTCGTGAGTTTCATGGCATTGTCGTTGTCGATGAGGCTTATAGCGATTTCAATAATAGTCGCCCCTTCCGCCTCGACCTCGGCCGCTTTCCAAACCTCATTGTTCTTAACACCTTCTCTAAGCTGTGGGCTTCTGCAGCCATCCGTCTCGGTATGGCTTTCGCTTCTCCAGAGATTATAGCATTATATAATAAGGTAAAATATCCTTATAATGTCAATCAGCTAACCCAGCAGCAGGCCCTTCGAATGATGAGCGATATTCAGCAGGTTCAGTATTGGCGTGCGATCATCATCAAGGAACGTGAAGCCCTTTTGCCGGCCGTCGCTGAACTGCCGATATGCAAGGCAGTGTATCCCACCGATGCTAATTTCTTCCTGGCTCGGATGACCGATGCAGACGGTATTTATCACTACCTCATCGACCGTGGTATCGTCGTCCGCAACCGTTCCCGTGTTCAGCTTTGTGGCAACTGCCTTCGCATCACTATTGGCACTCCGCAGGAAAACAGCGCTTTACTGGGCGCATTGAGGCAATATAGATGAGTGGACGAAGCAACAACATAATAATAGCATCAGATATGGATAGAGAAACAAGAACTCAGTTACCCGCCGTCCTTTTCATCGACCGCGATGGAACCATCCTGTGTGAGCCAGCCGACGAGCAGATAGATTCTTTCAATAAGTTCCATTTTGTTCCCGGTGCCATCAGCTCCCTTCGTTTCCTGCGTCAGAATACAGACTATCGTTTTGTCATGGTCAGCAACCAGGACGGCCTCGGCACTCCCTCCTATCCCGAGGAAGACTTCTGGCCTACCCATAATCTTATGCTTGAGATTCTGGAGGGAGAGGGCGTTACCTTCGATGATATACAGATTGACCGTAGTTTCCCTGAAGATAACCTCCCTACACGCAAACCGGGAACAGCTATGCTGACCAAGTATATGGACGGTTCCTATGACCTCGCACGAAGCTTTGTCATCGGTGATCGCGAAAGTGATGCCCAGCTTGCCCGCAACCTTGGCTGTCAGGCGGTCATTCTGGGCAGTTGGCAGAAAGCTCTGGAAATCATATATGCCGGTCCTCGTGTAGCTACTGTCACCCGTACGACTCGTGAGACAGACATCGCTGTCACTGTCAATCTCGATGGCACAGGCCGCAGCACCATCTCAACTGGTCTCGGATTCTTTGATCACATGCTTGAACAGATTGCCAAGCACGGAGCCATAGACTTGGATATCAGTGTGAAAGGTGACCTCTATGTTGACGAACACCATACCATCGAGGACACGGCACTTGCCCTTGGCGAAGCTCTTCTGCGTGCTCTCGGAGACAAACGCGGTATTGAGCGCTATGGCTACACGCTACCTATGGACGACTGCCTATGCTCTGTTGCTCTCGACTTCGGCGGGCGTCCATGGCTCGTCTGGGATGCAGAATTTCATCGTGAACGCGTTGGTGAGATGCCCACTGAAATGTTCTTGCATTTCTTCAAGAGCCTCAGCGATGCGGCACGGATCAACCTCAACATCAAGGCTGAAGGACAGAACGAGCACCACAAGATAGAAGGCATCTTCAAGGCACTCGCCCGTGCCATTCGAATGGCAGTACGGCGAGATATACACCACCTCCAGCTTCCTTCCAGCAAAGGGGTGTTGTAGTGCTAAAGGACAGACTTATTTCGGAAGACCGAAAACATCGCTGAGCTCCTTCATCTGGGCATCGGTCATGCCATCTGGCACGAAGCCCATGTTCTTGGCAGCGATGTAGATGAGCGCTGATTTGTTGAGCACATCCACCTGATCAAAAGCACTCATAATGTCTGTGTCAACGGCGAAGACCCCGTGCTTTTCCCACATCACCACATCGTAGTCATCATCCAGAGCGTGGATGGTTGCATCGGCGAGCTCCACACTGGACGGCAGCATATAGGGCACCATCCCCAGACCGCGCGGGCAGAACGCTTTGGTCTCAGGAATCATCGACCATAACATCTTCGTTGCAACGTCCTTTTCCATGAAACATTTATTGTGTGTCATTGCCACGAGCTCAATGGGATGGGTATGGAGGCTTGCGCGGTAAGGCGAGCCTTTGGCCAGCAGGTAGTTGTGAACAGACAGATGCGAAGGTAGTTCGGAGGTTGGCTTCACGGGCTTGTCGGCAATGATGACATAGCTGGCGCAGTCGTCCATAATGCGGATGATGCTTCCATTGTCCATGGGCCAGCGTGCGAGGTCTCGCATACGCATCTGAGTTCCTTTGCAGTAAAAGTAGCAGCCCTTCAGGTGGGGCAGGGTAGTGCCAATCTGATAGACTGGGGAGATGGCGGGGAGCTGCTTCACGGCATCGTCAATCTGTTCGGTGATGTTGACGGTGATGTTTCCGCCGTTGCGCTCGGCCCAACCTTTTTGCCAGAGATAGCCGGCCACTTCAGCCACATCGTTTACTACTTTCTTCAGCGCTTCGCGCTTATCCAGGATGCTTGTCATGATGAAAATATTTAAGCTTTGATGATTATTGTGTGCAAAAGTACGGATTTATTCGTTTGGGAAGAAACAAAATGCTTAGATTTTTCTCTTTTCATTTTTCATTTTTCATTCTTCTTCGTATCTTTGCCGAAAATTGCGAATCATGAATGATATGAAAAGATTACGTCTATTGTTGCTAGTCGCTTTGTGCAGTCTCGTTGAGCTGGCTTGTGCACAAGTCGTAAACAATCCTAAGCGAGAGTTTCGCGGGGCATGGATCCAAGCTGTTAACGGACAATGGCAAGGTCTGGGACGTGATGCCATGCAAGCAGAACTGACCCGTGAACTGAATGCGCTGCAGGCCGACGGCATCAATGCAATCCTGTTCCAGTGCCGTGTGGAAGGCGATGCCCTCTATGCCAGCGAGCTGGAGCCTTGGAGTCGCTATCTTACTGGCCAGCAGGGCACGCCCCCGTCACCCTACTGGGATCCGTTGCAGTGGATGGTGGAACAGTGCCACGCCCGTGGTATGGAACTGCACGCTTGGATTAATCCTTATCGTGCAAAGACCAAAGGAACAACGGCTATGGCAACGACTCACTATGCTATCCGTTATCCGAACCGCTGCTTCAACTATGACAATCTGATGTTGTTTGATCCTGGAATGCCGGAGAACCGCTACTTCATCTGTCAGGTGGCGGCAGATATCGTTCGGCGTTACGATGTGGACGGCTTGCATATCGATGACTACTTCTATCCTTATCCAGTTCCAGGCATTGCTATCCCCGACGATGCAGCCTATGCCACTTACGGCCAGGGCCGCGACCGCGGTGACTGGCGCCGCGAGAACGTGAACACGTTTATTCGCGAGTTGTGCGAGACCGTCCACAGTGTGAAACCTTGGGTGAAATTCGGTGTGTCGCCATTTGGCATCTATCGCAATCAACGCTCATGGCCACAAGGCTCTGCCACCAATGGCCTGCAGAACTACGATGACCTCTATGCCGATGTGCTTCTCTGGGTGAATGAGGGCTGGGTTGACTACAATATCCCACAGGTCTATTGGGAGATTGGCAACCAAGCAGCAGACTATGAGACTCTTGTCCGCTGGTGGAACGACCATGCCTACGCGCGTCCATTATATATAGGTCAGGATGTCGAGCGTACAGTAAAGTTCTCAGACCGGAATAATCCTGCACTGAACCAGATGCCCGCCAAATATGCTTTGCAGCGTGGTCTGCCAGGTATCTACGGCTCGTGTCAGTGGTATGCCCGCGCCGTGGTTGATGACACAGGACAGTACGGCACAGTGCTGCGTCAGTACTATCATCGCACACCGGCCTTGCAGCCTGTGATGCCGTGGCTCGACAAGAAAGCACCAGGCAAGCCGCGTAAGGTAACACCCGTGTGGACAGAGGACGGCTATATTCTTTTCTGGACGGCTCCGAGTGCAAAGACAGAGATGGACGAGGCGCGCCAATATGTGGTTTATCGCTTTGCCAAGGGCGAACGTGTGAACCTCGACAATGTCAATGCCATTCTCTGCATCACACCCAATACATTCTTCAAGTTGCCTTACAAGGACGGTTCTGAGAAATGGACTTACGTGGTGACCGCGTTGGATCGCTTACATAACGAGAGTAAAGGTAAAAAGGTAACGGTGAAGCTTTAGCATGGAGTCTTCCATCCATATTGAAAAAGCCCGTGTCAACAATCTGAAGAATGTGACTGTTGACATTCCTCGGGACAAGCTGGTGGTAATCACCGGCTTGAGTGGATCGGGTAAGAGCTCGTTGGCGTTCGACACCCTCTACGCTGAAGGTCAGCGGCGTTATGTTGAGAGCCTGAACGCTTATGCACGTCAGTTCCTCGGACGTATGGGAAAGCCGGAGTGTGACTACATCAGTGGCATCCCGCCTGCCATCGCCATCGAGCAGAAGGTCATCTCCAGGAATCCACGCTCAACCGTGGGAACCAGTACTGAGATCTACGAATACCTGCGACTGCTCTATGCACGCATCGGGCGCACTTATAGTCCCATCAGCGGACAGGAGGTGAAGAAGCATACTACGGAGGATGTGTTGCAGACGGTGTTTTCTTATTCTGCCGGCACACGTTTCTTGGTTCTTTGTCCTATCCGCCTGACCGAGGGACGGACATTGGAGCAGCAACTGAAAGCTTACTTGCAGGAGGGCTATACGAGAATCGTGGTTGACTCGGCCACAACCCTTCCAGTTAAAGAGGAATCTGACAGCAATGGGATATGGCGCATAGAGGACTTTCTGGCCATGTCGCTCAACGCGCTCTCTCTGAAAGATGGAAAGCCCGATGGCATCAGGCTCCTCATTGACCGCCTGTCTGTCCCTGAAGCGGCACAGACAAATCAATCATCCCGCCTCGTCGATTCTGCCGAGACCGCCTTCTACGAGGGTGGCGGAGAGATGATGTTACGTTTCCTGCCATCAGGCATTGAGCATGTGTTCTCCACACGCTTCGAGGCTGACGGCATGACCTTCGAAGAACCTTCAGATCTGCTCTTTGCCTTTAATTCGCCTATGGGCGCTTGCCCGACCTGCGAAGGGTGGGGCAATGTGCAGGGCATAGATCCCCACCTGGTTATACCGGACAGCAGCCTAAGCGTCTATGAAGGAACTGTTCAATGCTGGCGCGGTGAGAAACTCAGCGAGTGGAAAACCGAGTTCATCCGGCAGTCCGAGCGCACGGGATTCCCTATTTTCAAACCTTATTACGAGCTGACCCAAGAGGAAAAGAACATCCTCTGGCATGGTCGCCACGCAGAGCTGTCGATTGAAGAACGTTGGACTCGCGGTGACGTCTGCATCGACCTCTTTTTTGACTATTTGCGCGAAGGGCGATATAAGATTCAAAACCGCGTGATGCTGGCGCGCTACACGGGAAAGACCGAGTGTCCGGATTGCCATGGAACGCGCCTCAAGAAGGAAGCCTCTTATGTGAAAGTGGCAGGACGAGCCATCACGGAACTGGTGGACATGCCTATTGTGGAGTTGGAGAAGTGGATAAAGGCTCTTCCGTCCTCTCTGTCAGAACATGAATACTCTATTGCCAAGCGTCTCCTCGTGGAAATAGAAAGCCGTCTGCAATTCTTGTTAGACGTGGGCTTGGGCTACCTCACACTTGGCCGTCGTTCAAACAGCCTGAGCGGTGGCGAAAGTCAGCGCATCAATCTGGCCACTTCGCTCGGCAGTTCCCTTGTGGGCAGTCTCTATATTTTGGACGAACCCAGTATCGGTCTTCATAGTCGTGACACAGCCCGCTTAATCAAGGTGCTGCGCCAGTTGGTTGACTTGGGAAACACCGTGGTGGTCGTGGAGCATGACGAGGACATCATCCGTGCTGCTGACTACATCATTGACATGGGCCCCGAAGCAGGGCGCTTGGGCGGTGAGGTGGTGTGGAGAGGAATCTTCACCCCGGACTCTCCCCCCGCCCTCCCTATCAGGGAGGGAGCAGATACTTGTGCTAATAGTGTATCTGATGAAATCATTCAACGTTCTCATACGCTTCAATGGCTTTTAGGCATGGATGCCCTGACTCCACGAAGTGGAGGGAGAGTCTGTCGCCCATGGAACCGTTTCATCACCGTCAAAGGTGCACGTGCCAACAACCTGCGCGGCATTGATGTGCAGTTCCCGTTGAATGTGATGACTTGTGTGACGGGTGTCAGTGGCTCGGGCAAGAGCACGCTGGTGCGCGACATCTTCTACCGGGCTCTCAAGCGCCAGCTGGACGAGACTGCTGACAGACCTGGTGAGTTCACAGGACTGGAGGGAGACGTCCGCGCCATCAAGGCCGTAGAGTTTGTGGACCAGAACCCTATCGGCAAGAGCTCACGCTCTAATCCTGTCATCTACGTGAAAGCCTACGATGAAATCCGCAAGCTCTTCGCTGACCAGCCACTCTCCAAACAGATGGGCTTCACGGCTTCACATTTCTCATTCAATACTGATGGCGGCCGCTGCGAGGAGTGCAAAGGAGAGGGTACAGTGACGATTGAAATGCAGTTTATGGCCGATCTGGTGCTGCAATGTGAAAGTTGCCACGGTCTGCGCTTCAAGAGTGATATCCTGGACGTTCGCTTCCACGAACAGAACATCAACGATGTCCTGAACATGACTGTCAATCAGGCGATGGAGTTCTTCACAGAGCACGGCGAGAAGAAGATTGTCCGACGCCTGAAGCCCCTGCAGGATGTGGGACTAGGTTACATCAAACTCGGACAGAGCTCGTCAACCCTCTCAGGCGGTGAGAACCAGCGTGTGAAGCTGGCCTACTACATAGGAATGGAAAAGCAGGAGCCAACGCTCTTCATCTTTGATGAACCTACCACGGGACTCCATTTCCATGACATCCGCAAGCTCCTCCAGTCTTTCGATGCCCTCATCGAGCGCGGCCACACCATTGTAGTCATCGAGCACAACCTCGATGTCATCAAGGTGGCCGACTACATCATCGACCTCGGCCCCGAAGGCGGTGCAGCAGGCGGTAACCTTGTTGCCTGCGGCACTCCTGAGCAAGTGGCGAAGTGTGATGACAGTTATACGGGGCATTTTTTGAAGAATAAACTCGCTGAAGTATAAAATTAGTTTAATTATTATCTCATTTCTTGGCTATTAAAGAGAAAAACAATATTTTTGAGCCGAAAAAGTTATTTTAATACACTTTATTATTAACCCTTAATGTTATTTCACATGAAAAAGTATCTTGCTGAAATGGTTGGCACCTTTGTGCTGACATTGTTAGGTTGCGGCACAGCCGTGAGCTTGGGTTGTGGCGCTGACACCTCTGCCATCGTGGGTACAGCTGTTGCTTTCGGCTTGTCCGTCATTGCTATGGCTTACACCATCGGCGGCATCAGCGGTTGCCACATCAATCCCGCTATTACGCTGGGTGTGCTTCTCAATGGTGGTATCAGCGCTAAAGATGCCTGTGGCTACATCATCTTCCAGGTGATTGGTGCAATCATCGCCGCTGCTGTTCTCTTCGGCATTGTCAGCATGGATCCCGCCATTGTCATCACCACGGCTTCTGGTGCTAACGCTTGCGCTTATGGCACTTGCAACGGTCTGATTGTCGAAATCGTGCTCACGTTCATCTTCGTGCTCGTTGTTCTCGGAGCTACCTCTAAGACAAACGGTGCTACCAACAATTTCGCTGGCCTGGCTATCGGTCTGTCCCTGATTCTCATCCACCTCGTCGGTATCCACTACACCGGCACGAGCGTGAATCCCGCCCGTAGCATCGGTCCCGCCCTCTTCGAACGTGGTCAGGCTCTCGCCGAACTCTGGGTCTTCATCGTTGGCCCGTTCGTAGGTGCAGCCATCGCTGCTCTCTGCTGGAAAGTCATCGCTCCCTGCGAGAAGTAATCTCTCCCTGTGAGAAGAAATCTCTCTGGTAAGACAATCCTCATATAATTTAAGGATAATCTCTCATCGCTCCATAGGACGTTTCATCCTATGGAGCGATGCATTTTACATAATTACATGCAGAAATACATATAAAATACATAATATTTTTGATTGTTAACCTGTTGAAAACAAGATAACTAAGTTTGGAATTATGTAAAATGTAAATAATAATAGAATTTCTTTCATACAAGATAATTCTTCAATCTTTGCACTATCGTTCCTGATGACACTCCTCCTTTACCATTGAATGTATTGGCCAACACGTCTATATGCATTGGCCAACACGTCTATATGCATTGGCCAACACGTCTATATGTTCAGGCCAACACGTATATATGTTTCGGTCGTTCGGTCGCGACCGAACAACCATCTTTCTCAGCTGTTGGGAACGGTAATAGAGGATAGACTGCTGCATCCCTGGAATCTAAGCGGACGCTTCTGTCTATATGTCTAATCCATTGTCATCTCAGCCCATAGGCGAATGAGGGTTAAAAGCCCCCTGTCCCCCTAAAGGGGGAGAACTCGTAAGGGGAAAGGGGTTATAGTTTATATTAAAAAAACATATATGAAATAGTGTTTGTAAAGTTGCTGCTATAAGGTTTCACTTCGCAAAAGTGGGGATTAAGTGGGAATCAGACAAAGAAATCTTCCACTTTTTAACCATAGTGCATAAAAAAGCCTCTCTACAAATGGTGTAGAAAGGCTTTTTAAGACTGAATTGGATGAAGATTCTACCGGTTGGCGTACATGTTCTCGTAGTACTTCTGGTAGTCGCCGCTGGTGACGTTATCCATCCAGGCTTCGTTGTCGAGATACCAACGGACTGTGCGCTCAATGCCCTCTTCGAACTGGAGGCTGGGTTCCCAACCGAGTTCACGCTGGAGCTTGCGGCTGTCGATGGCGTAGCGCAGGTCGTGGCCGGCACGGTCGGTGACGTAGGTGATGAGATCCATGTCTTCGCCCTCCTTGCGACCGAGCAGACGATCCACGGTGTTGATGAGTACCTTGATGATGTCGATGTTTTTCCACTCGTTGAAGCCGCCGATGTTGTATGTCTCGGCAATCTTACCTTTGTGGAAGATGATGTCGATAGCTCGGGCATGGTCTTCGACATACAGCCAGTCACGCACGTTCTCGCCCTTGCCATAGACGGGTAGTGCCTTGCGGTGGCGGATATTGTTGATGAACAGCGGAAT
>CACZSQ010000117.1 GCA_902783885.1 uncultured Bacteroidales bacterium | reverse complement strand
CCCTTGGCCTTCAAGATCACACGTGCCCAGATACAGACGCCTGCCGTGCCGTGGTACGGCATCGTGGACGAGGCCACCCACACGGGTTACCTCTACCTGAGCGGTGTGACAGATAAGTGCTCGCGCGATGTGCGCTACGCCATCATGGAGATGCGCCAGCAGGGCATGGAACGCTTGGTTCTCGACCTGCGCAACAACCCCGGTGGTGCCATCGTGGAGGCCGTGGAGATCGTGGGTATGTTCGTGCCGCGCGGCAGCCTCGTGGTTTCTACACGCGGCAAGGTGACGAGCAGCATCCATGAGTACCGCACGCCCGCCGAACCCATCGACACGGTGATGCCGCTGGCGGTACTCGTCAACAGCGGCTCGGCATCGGCGGCAGAAATCATCAGCGGCGCCCTTCAGGACTTGGACCGTGCCGTCATCCTCGGACAGCGCACCTACGGCAAGGGCCTCGTGCAGGGCATCCGCGAGGTGCCTTACCGCGGTCAGCTCAAGATCACCACCGCCCGCTACTATATCCCCTCAGGGCGTTGTATCCAGGCCTATGACTACCGCCACCGCACCATCGACGGCGCTGCCGCGACGCTCCCCGACAGCCTGACGCGTGAGTTCCGCACACGCCTCGGACGCCCTGTGCGCGACGGCGGAGGTATCCTCCCCGACTCGGTGCTGGTCGTGGACAGTGTGCCCACGATGGTCATGGACCTCTACAACACCGATGTGTTCTTCGGCTTCTGCAACAGCTATGTGGCTGCGCACGAGAGCATTGCCTCGCCAGCAGCCTTCCGCCTCTCCGACGAGGACTATGCCGCCTTCGTGGAACAGGTGATGGCGAGCGACTTCACCTACCATGAGCGCACGATGAAGGGCTTGGAACACCTCTGTAACCTGGCACGCGCCGAGGGTAGCTACGAGTCGGCACGCGCTGAGTTCGAGCAGCTGGAGGCTAAGCTCCGCCATGCTGACCTCCGCGCTGACCTCCTCCGCTACCGTCGCCATATCCAAGACTACCTGGAGGATGAGATCCTCAGTCGCTACTACTACCAGCGCGGCTCTCTCCAGCACCAGGCCCTCCGCGACAAGGAGGTGCGCAAGGCCATCGATACGCTGAAGGGAGGCCCCCAAGCCCCCTAAAGGCCCCCAAGCCCTGGCCCCCAAGCCCCCTAAAGGGGAGTGTAGGGAGGGGAAGAGAGTTAATAGTTGATAGTTAAGAGTTCTTCGCAAAGCGAAGCGTCGCAAGCGCCGAGCGAATAGTTGAGAGTTCAAATATCTGATGTAGGAAGGTCACTGTCTGTAAGTGATTTATTTCTATCAAGAATTCGAGAATTAGAGAATTATTTTCAAAATGCGCTACTCTATCATATGAATTGCTGAGAATGAATAGAAAGTTTTTTGCTTTGCAAAAACAAGTATATTCTCTAATTCTCTAATTCTTGACAAAAATACACTTCCGAAACTTGAATTAATAGTTAGATTTTGTGAGATTTTGGAAAGATTTTGATAGATTTCCGCCCGCAGGGCGCAAAATAAAGAATACTTTCGAAGCCCCCGCGCAGCGGCTTCGCTTGAAAAATCCGTTCAATCCGAGCCATCCGTGTTCCAAATAAATTCGCATCATTCGCAAAATTCGCCGTTATTCCCAAACTCTGCAACAAAGTGTCTTTGTCGTCTAATTATTCGAATTATGCTAATATTATAATATAAGTCTATGAAAAAGAGAAGAGCACAGCAAACAAATCAGAATATTATGCGCGGCATCGTGGCCATGGCACTCGTGGTGCTGCTGGTCGTGTGGTTGTTCCTGTCCATGGTGTCGTGCACCGGCGATAGACCCACCTTCATCGTCGAGGGTGCCATAGAGGGCGCCGCCGACTCCACCCTCGTGCTGGAGGCCATGACCCTCGAAGGGGTGCAACCCCTGGACTCCGTGCGCCTGAAGGACGACGGAGCTTTTACCTTCACGGTGGAGGCAGCGCCACAGGACTCTACGGCATCACCTGAGTTCTATCGCCTGCGCCTGGCTTCCCAGCTGATCAACTTCGTGGTCGATTCCACGGAGAGCATACGCGTGGAGGCATCGCTCCCTAAGATGGCTACCGACTACGACATCCAGGGCAACGAGGCGTCGCGCACGATGAAGACCGTCTCACTCCTGAACCTCCAGCTGCAGCAGCAACTCACCGCGCTCGGTAAGAATCCATCGTTGTCCATCATGGAAAAGAATGAACAGGCGCGCGACCTTGTGGAGAACTATAAGCTCACCCTCAAACGCGACTACATCCTGCGTCAGCCGGCCTCCTCGGCGGCATACTTCGCCCTGTTCCAGACCATCGGCAACCAGATGCTCTTCAACCCCGAGACCAACAAGAGCGACATCCAGTTCTTCGCGGCTGTGGCCACGCAATGGGAGGCGCTCTACCCGTACAGCCGACGCACGGAGAACCTCCGCAACATCGCGCTGCGAGGGCTGCGTAACACACGTCAGGCGCGAGGCATCGACATTCAGCTCGACGGCGAGAAGGTGCGTGAGAGCGGCATCATCGACTTCGGCTTCCCTGACATCAGCGGGCGCGAACGCCGCCTCTCTGACTTAGGCGACCATGTGGTGCTCCTCGACTTCACGGCTTATGCCCTGCCGCAGAGCCAAGAGCGCACACTCCTGCTGCGCGAGCTCTACGCCAAGTACCACGACCGTGGGCTGGAGATCTACCAGGTGTCGCTCGACACCGACGAGCACTACTGGAAGACCATGTGCGAGCAGCTCCCGTGGGTATGCGTCTTTTGTGCCGAGGGCATCTCCAATGACATGGTGCAGCTCTACAACGTGCAGGCGCTGCCCACCTACTTCCTCATCGGGCGGGGCTCCGAGATGCGTGCCCGACAGGAACAGATCGAAGACCTGAATGCTGCCATAGAAGCGGAACTGTGACGCGGCCAACAATAGGGCCTGCAACAAAACGTTATTGGAGATATGGCGAAAAAGGAAAACAACGAATTAGAGAAAAGGAATCAGGCATTCCTGATTTACCAAGATGAAAACGGAATAGCTCGAGTTAATGTGCGATTCGAGGGTGAAGATGTATGGCTCAATGTGGAGCAGATGATGGAACTGTTTGATGCTTCACAACAGGATGTGAGCTATCACATCAATCAGATCTATACAGAGAGTGAGCAAGACCCAGAACGAACTCACAAAAAATTTTTGTTAGTTCGACAGGAGGGCAACAGAAGCGTTCGCAGAAACATGAGCCACTACAATCTGGATATG
>CACZSQ010000116.1 GCA_902783885.1 uncultured Bacteroidales bacterium | reverse complement strand
TTTCGAATGTTCGGGCTACTTTTTTCAAAAAAAATTCAGCGATACCCGAAAATGTCATTTTCAGTCATTAGTCATTAGTCATTAAGACTTTTGGAACACGGATATCGGGGTCACAATTACTATATAAAATAATAAAATTATTTTATATAGTAATTGTGCGGTTCTTTCCCCTTCATCCGATTTCCTTAATGACTAATGACTAATGACTTAATGACATTTTCGAATGAATGAGACACTTTCTCTTTTGCGCGTATTTTAGAGCTCTAACTCTCAACCGTTTAGCAGTTTCTTCACTTCCTCGTCAGCTTTCGTGAGCTTGTCCTTGCAGAAGGCAAGCAGCTGTTGCGCCTCCTTGAGTTTCTCGGCCAAGCGGTCGATGGGGACATTGCCGCTCTCCATCTCAGCGGCCAATGTTTCGAGACGCTTCATGGCATCTTCGTAAGTAAGTTTTTCCGTGTCCATATCTATTCTTATGATTTCGCATTAAACCTTAAAATATCATGAGCGCCACACCCCTCACCAGCTGACAGTGCGGGAGTCGTCTCCTCCGACCGTGATGCGGACGCGCACAGCGGTGTCGGGCAGCAGGTCCTCAATCAGTTCCGGCCACTCGATGAAGCAGAGGTTGCCGCTGTCAAGATAGTCCTCGAAACCTATGTCGAAGGCCTCCTCGAGACGCTTGATGCGATAGAAGTCGAAATGGTAGATTTTACTGACCGGGGTGTGCGCTTTGGCTGCCTCTACCGCATATTCGTTCACGATGGCGAAGGTGGGCGAGGTGACGGGTTCTTCCACGCCGAGTTCGCGACAGACGGCGGTGATGAAGGTGGTCTTGCCGGCCCCCATGTTGCCGTAGAAGGCGAAAATGCGCTGTTCGCCTATGTTCTCGACAAAGGCGCGGGCAGCGGCAGACAGCTCTTGTTGTGTTGGAATGGTTAAGGTCATGGGATTTGACAGATTATTCGATTTGCGTTATTGCGTAATGACGATATGACGATTTTACGATTAAACGATTTACGATTATGAAGCCTCCCCTACCTTCGCTTCGGCGTCAGCTCCACGAGCGGGATGAGCATCTCTTCCATGGATATGCCGCCATGCTGGAATGTGTCGCGATAGTAGCTGACGTAGTAGTTGTAGTTGTTGGGATAGGCAAAGAACGCGTCGCCACGCGCAAAGATGTAGCGCGTCGAGAGGTTGGGCGCAGGCAGCTGAGCGCGATGGGGATCGGCAATCTCGAACACCTCCTTGGGGTTGTAGTCGAGGTTCTTGCCGAGCTTGTAGCGCAGGTTGGTGTTGGTGTTCTTGTCTCCTTTCACGCGCACAGGCGAACCGCATCGGATGCTGCCGTGATCGGTGGTGAGGATGATCCTGTAATCCGACGACGCCAGCGCACGGAAGAGCTCGCCCACCGGCGAATGGCGGAACCAGCTCTGTGTGATGCTCCTGTAGGCGGCTTCGTTGCTGGCCAACTCACGCACCATGCGGCTCTCGGTGCGGGCATGAGAGAGCATGTCGATGAAGTTGAGCACGCACACATTGACATCGTTGTTCATCATCTGCGGCAGCTTCTGCACCAGCCGCTCGGCTGCAGACGAGTCGTTGATTTTGTTATAAGTGAAGGTGTGCTGCCGGCGGTAGCGCTTGAAGAGCGTCTCTATGAGCGGTGCCTCGTTGAGGTTCTTGCCCTCCTCGCTGTCCTCATCCACCCACAGGTCAGGGAACATCTCGGCGATGATGTTGGGCATCAGCCCCGAGAAAATGGCATTGCGGGCGTACTGAGTAGCCGTGGGCAGGATGCTGCAATAGAGATCCTCGTCGATTTGGAAGAGGTCAGCAATCTCGCTCATGATGATGCGCCACTGGTCGAAGCGGAAGTTGTCTATGACGATGAGGAACACCTTCTCGCCCTTATCCAGGAGGGGAAAGACGCGGCGTTTGAAGATGTCAGGGCTCATGATGGGAGGGCGCCCGGATGTGTCGGGGTGGGCAATCCAATCGAGATAGTTTTTCTCGATGAAACGGGCGAAACGGAGATTTCCCTCGCTCTTCTGCATGGCCAGCATATCCTTCATGACGCTGTCCGTTACCGAGAGCTGGAGTTCCCAGTTCACGAGGCGGCGATAGACCTCCTTCCAGTCGTCCATCGAGGCGGCGTCATCGATGAGCATACTCATGCGGCCGAACTCCTGCTGGTAGGCCGTCTGTGCCTGCTCGGTCACGATCTCGCGCCGATGGATGTTCTTCTTCAGCGTCAGCAGGATCTGCGTTGGGTTCACAGGCTTGATGAGATAGTCGGCAATCTGCCGGCCGATGGCCTGGTCCATGAGGTCTTCTTCCTCGTTCTTGGTCACCATCACCACTGGCGTGGCGGGCGTAATCTCCTTGATGCGCTGGAGGGTCTCCAAGCCGCTCAGGCCCGGCATATTCTCGTCGAGCAGAATCAGGTCGTAAGTCTTCTGGCGACAGCAGTCGAGGGCATCGTAGCCGTTGGTCGTCTGGTCCACCTCGTAGCCTTTCTTCTCCAGAAAGAAGATGTGGGCCTTCAACAGCTCTATCTCATCGTCAATCCACAGCAATGAGGAGATAGAAGGGGAGGACTCTCCCCCCACCCTCCCTGTTAGGGAGGGAGCAGTATGTGTTTGACTATCTGTATTCATATATGATATATGACTGAAATGTTTTTATAAATTATGCAATTCTTGTTAAGTGACCGCTCCCTCCCTACAGGGAGGGCGGGGGGAGAGTCCTTTCTAATACAGCCAATCCTCGTCATCATCCTCCACGGTCTCCTCCTCAGTCTCCTCTGCATTTTCTTCGATTCCATCGGTATTTTCCTGCCCTACTGGAACATCGTCGATGTCTTTGGGGAAGTCGTGGTCGGGGTCGTCGAGGATCATATCTTCGGGGAGTTCCAGCGGCGAGAGTTCGGCTTCGTAGAACTCTGCGTATTCATCGTAGCTATAGCGCGTGCCCAGCAGCTTGAGGTTGGACTCGCTGATGAGAATGGCACGGATGCCTTCCAGGCGTTCGCGCATGTGGGCATCGGAATAGAGGAGCTGCGCATAGGCGTGAACCTCGTCATAGCTCTGGAAGCCAGACACGCGCAACTGCGTGATGACGCCTGCCGACACGATTTCAATGTCGAAGTTACGAGCCATGAACGAGGTGAAGTTGTAGCGAGCCACCTCGAACAGGAGCTGGTCCTCGTCGAGCTCGCCCGTTGGGTAGGCCAGCACAAAGACATAGGGTTCCAGCGGGTCGGCCTTCAGCGTGTCAGCCGAGGTGCTGTCTGTGCCGAGTGCCAGGCTGCGGTTGCTCCAGATGGTGGAGGCGTCCCATTTGTCGGTCATCAGCAGGCGCCCCTCCTGCACACCCTTGACAATGGCCTGCGCCATCTCAGCGATCTCATCCTTGCTGTATTTCTCTGCCACCTGCTTCATCTCTACCAGGAACGAGTCCCGATGCCCCGTATAGAGCTGTGTCATGGCGTGCACGAAGAGGAACTTGCCGCGGTGGGCGCCCTCGGGGAAGTCTGCGGTGCTCTCCTTGAAGTTCTCGTTGACAACCCAGTAGTTGCTCTGCTTGTAGGCGTCGTAGGTCTGGGCGTAGAGCGTGTCCTCGAGATGTTTGCCGTGCTGTGCCAGCTCCAGGAAGCGCGGATTCGTGACGGTCTTTGTCTGCTCGCTCTCGGGATAGTAGTCACTCAGGAGCTGGAGGTAGTACTGCTGCAGGGCCTCGTCATTGCGGCGCAGGGCAAGCAGGAAGAGATGGTAATAGACGTCGTCCATCTGCCCAAAGTCGGGGAACTGGCTGACGAGACGCCTCAGCGTCTTCTCGGCCAGGGGGAAGTTGCCGATGCGGTCCATCTCCAATACGCCTCCGTGGTAGAGGCCGTCCTGAATCTGCTGATTCGAGGCTTCCACCTGTTCCTCGGTGAAGGGTATCTGTTTGAGGTAGTACTCGCGCTGGTGGGGGTCGTTCTCCAGTGAGTCGCGGAGCTTCAGTTCCTCCTCGCTGAGTTCGCCATTTTCGCCCATTTCATCGGACAAATTGGCCAGACTGTCTTCAGCAGCATAGTCGTAGCCCTCGTCGTTTTCACCGCCCATTTCTGCCCGCTTGGAGCTGCGGCGCCAGTTATCCTCATTCGGACGGTTGCCCCATCGGCGCAGGAAGGTCTGCTTGCCCTGTGCCACGGTCTGCGACATATAGAAATAGAACTTCGTCTGCTGGGAACCGCGCCGCACCGCACCCACCTGATTGGAGGCAGACGCCGTCTGTGGCGTCCTGGCTGTGGCACCCGTCTGAGCGCGCTCGAACTCTTTCTTCTCCTGTTCCTTCTCCTTCTTTTTCAGGTCGGAGATGATACGGTCAATGACTGCCAGATATTCCTTCTCCGGCATCTTGGCCAACAACTGCAGGCTGTCCTGAAGCTTGACGGCTGAGAGGTGGGGCTCTATCTCGGTCAGGATCTTGCTGCGTCGCTCAACCTCCTTGTAGTCTTTGTTTTCCTTGTCCATCAATGCTGCGAGCTGGTTGTAGCAGTCGGCGGCATCGATATAGTTCTCACGTTCCCAGAACAGCTCGCCCAGCCGCTGCAGCACCATTGCCTTGGCAAAACCGTTCTTCGTACTCTCCTCAATGCCCTTGCGCCAGGCGTCGATGGTCCGCAACGTGTCGCGACTGGCAAGATGGATGTTGCCGATGGCATAGTAGATGCGGTCCAGATAGTCAGCATTGTTCGGGTTCCGGGCCATGCGCTTGAGCTTGCGCACCATCGCACGCCCCTGCCCGTCGGCCATCACCTCGGTTTGCAGGATGCGCGCATTGAAGGCCAGTTCGTAAGGAGGATTCAGGCGCACACATT
The DNA here is from genome assembly GCA_902783885.1 of uncultured Bacteroidales bacterium. GTDB lineage: Bacteria > Bacteroidota > Bacteroidia > Bacteroidales > Bacteroidaceae > Physcousia. The sequence continues at coordinate 2,686 of CACZSQ010000116.1, read as the reverse complement.
TCTTCAGGGCTTTGTAGGCCGCCTGCTTGTCGCCGGCAAGCTGGCCAATCTGTCCGAGCAGATAGTAGAGGCGTGCGCGCTGGAAGCGGCTCTTGGTGTACTTGGCTGTGGAGGTCAGCGGGGCCACCGCTTCGGCATACTTACCCGTGGCCACGTAATAAGCTGCCCGCGAGGCATCAGTCTCACGCTGCCCCTGGCGGGTGATGCTGTCGCGACGGATCTTGTTGAAGACGTCCTCGGCATCGTAGGGCCAGTCGAGCAGCACATAGCAGCGTGCCAGCTTGGCGCGTGCGACGCTGGCCACACGGGGCTGGTCGGCATAGAGGCGGAGGATGTAGTGGTAGCTGGCGGCAGCCTCGATGAAATCGCCCTGTTGGAACTGTGCATTGGCGAACATCATCCACGCATGACGCAGATAGGGATTGAACTCCTTTCGTGCGAAATAGGCTTTCTGTTTGTCGGTCATGCGCCCCGACGGCTTCTTGGGCTTGCGCTTGATGCTGTGCTTCTTGATGGCTTTCTGGCATTTCTCAATGGCTGTCTCGAAGTTGCCCTTGCCGAGGGATGCCGTCTTCTTATCGACCACCATATACATGGGCAGCAGGCCGGTGTAGTTATCGACATGACCTTTCTCCTGAGCCTCGACGCCTTCATCGAAAGCCACCTGAGCGTTGTAGAGCGTATTGAAATGGGCGGTTGTGGAGTGGTAAAAACGCGTGAGACCCGTGTTCTTCTTCGTGGAGCACGAGACCAACGTCCCTATCAGCAATAGGGAGAACAAATATATATATGTTCGCGCGCGCATTTTCACCTTTTAATAAACGACAGAAAAGCAGGTTTATTGTGATTTCAATCTTCCATTTTTTCCATGAGAAGCAGAGCCTCGTCACGCACGCCCTCCGGCAGCTCTATGCCGCGCAGCTGCAGACTCCGCAACCAATCGCCCACCTCGCGCGTGAGCGTGGTATAGAGCACGTCGCGGAACTCTTCCTCCTCGGCAGCGGTGTAGCTGTCACCACGCCGTCCACGGAAGCGGTCGAGCTCCTCGTCATCGAAGTAGTCGATAGGCTCCGCTGCAGCCTTCATGAGCAGCTCCTTCTCACAGACCGCGTGCTGACCACAGCAAACGAAAGATTCTTCATTAATCATTCTAAACTCTAAACTCTAAACTATTAACTCTTAGCTAAAACCTCCATCCCCGCCTCTTGCAGGTTATCCCAGAACCTCGGATAGGACTTCGACACCACTTCGGGGTTGTTGATATCTATGCTGCCGAGGACGAGAGCCGCAGGCGCAAACGCCATCGCCATGCGATGGTCTTCGTAGGTGTCTATCGCCGTGCCCGGCAAGGGGCAGAGATAGGGAATCTCGCCTGCCGGCTGCGCCTCGGGACCTGCCCAGCGCATGATGCTGTCGCCTTCTACCTCCACGCGCACGCCCAACTTCGCCAGCTCTGTCTGCAAGGCTGCAATGCGGTCGGTCTCCTTGATGCGCAAACTCTGCAGTCCCGTGAAGCAGAAAGCAATGCCCTTCAAGGCACAAGCCACCACCAGCGTCTGTGCCAGATCTGGTGTCTTCGTGAAATCCAATTCAATCCGCTTGGGAGTTTTACCATTGCGGAGAATCAATGTCTTTGACTCGTCACCGGTGAAGTCCATCGTCAGCGAACTGACAGACAGCTTCTTGAACATCTCACGCACGGCGCTGTCACCCTGAAGACTTTTATTGAAAAGACCGTAAAGCAAGACTGTGGAGTCGCGCTTCTCACTCAACAGCACCATCTCAAACCAATACGAGGCAGCGCTCCAGTCAGCCTCAACGGCATAAGGCGTCGGCTGGTAAGGGTGTGGCTCCACTTGCAGCGTATTTCGCCCTGTCCACCGAGCCTTGGCACCGTGCTCACGCATCATGGCGAGCGTCATGTTGATATAGGGACGACTGACGATGTCGCCCTTCAGGCGGAGCATCAACCCCTCCTGAAGCTTAGGCGCAATCATCAATAAAGCCGAAATATACTGGGAACTCACGTCGCCCGCCAGCGCAATCTCACCACCGCGAAGATCTGCGCCCGTGATGCGCAAGGGAGGGAAGCCTTCCTCGCCAATGTATTCAATCTGTGCGCCCAGGCTTCGCAAAGCCTCCACCAGCACCCCTATCGGACGGTGCTGCATCCGCTCGGTGCCGGTGATGGTGTGGGTGCCGGGGCTCACTGCCAGCAGCGCTGTGAGAAAACGCATGGCTGTGCCGGCTGCCTTCACGTTCACGACAGGGGGCAACTTGCAAGCTGCACCCTCGCGGCGTTCTTGGTCCAACAGGAACAGGGCCTCCATCATCACCGTGGAATCATCGCAGTCCGATATATTCCCCAGCAAGCCTGGCTGACCACCGCTCAGGGCGTTCAAAACCATCGCCCGATTGCTGATGCTCTTGCTGGCCGGCAACCTTACCTGCGCCTTCAGATTTTTGGGTTTTACAACATGATAGGTCATGCAAAAAGAACTTTTATGTAAAAAAACCGCCACAAAAGTATGAAAAAGTTTGCAGGTATCAAAAAAAACGCCTACCTTTGCACCCGCAAAAACAAAAAAGTTCACTTTCGCTGCTTTTGCACCCAAGTTTCGGGATGTAGCTCAGTCCGGTTAGAGTACGCGTCTGGGGGGCGTGGGGTCGCTAGTTCGAATCTAGT
>CACZSQ010000115.1 GCA_902783885.1 uncultured Bacteroidales bacterium | reverse complement strand
CCACTTCGCCGTGGAGATAATCACCCAGCACCACCTGGGGCGCGAGGTGAACAGGCACATGAACGACATAGAATGCTATGGAGCCTACGTCCTCGATCCCGATACAAAGAAAATCGACACGTTCCTCTCGCGTGTGACGCTGATGGCTACCGGAGGCACTGGAGCTGTCTATGCCACGACCACAAATCCCGATATTGCCACAGGCGACGGCATTGCCATGGTGTATCGTGCCAAGGGCATCGTGAAGGATATGGAGTTCGTGCAGTTCCATCCCACTGCTCTCTACAACCCTGCAGAGACCCATCCCGCCTACCTCATCACCGAGGCTATGCGCGGCTATGGAGGCATCCTGCGTCTGCCCAACGGTGAGGAATTTATGCAGAAATACGACAAGCGCCTCTCCCTGGCTCCACGCGATATTGTGGCACGAGCCATCGACAAGGAAATGAAGATTCACGGCATCGACCACGTCTGCCTGGATGTGACGCACAAGGACCCCGAGGAAACGAAACACCACTTCCCCAACATCTATGCCAAGTGTCTCAGCATTGGCATTGACATCACCAAACAGTATATACCCGTGGTGCCTTGCGCACACTATATGTGCGGTGGCATCAAGGTGGATCTGAACGGCGAAAGCACCATCCACCGCCTCTATGCCGTTGGCGAGTGCTCATGCACAGGGCTTCATGGGGGCAATCGACTGGCTTCAAACTCTCTGATAGAAGCTGTCGTGTATGCCGACAAGGCTGCTGAGCATAGCATAGCAAACATTGACAAGTACCAGTTCAACGACCAGGTGCCGGAATGGAACGACGAAGGCACGATGACCAACGAGGAGAAGGTGCTGATTGCACAGGACATGAAAGAGGTGGGACAGATTATGTCCAACTACGTAGGTATTGTGCGCAGCGACCTGCGCCTGCATCGTGCATGGACACGCCTCGACATCATCTATGAGGAGACGGAAGAGCTGTTCAAGCGTGTCAAAGCCTCGAAAGATATCTGCGAGTTGCGTAACATGGTGAATGTGGGTTATCTGATAACGCGTCAGGCTATTGAACGCAAGGAGAGCCGAGGCTTGCATTACACGGTAGATTATCCCAAACACGCTTACGATCAGAAGTAATTTTTAGAACACACCTTAAGCAAGAACTGTTATGTACACTGAAGACCGTCAATTTTATGTGGCGCATGGCGCCAACGGACCGATAAACCTGTGCGGTAAGATGGCTAACCGGCACGGACTGATTGCAGGTGCTACGGGTACGGGTAAAACTGTCACGCTGCAAGTGCTGGCGGAAACGTTCTCACAAGCTGGTGTCCCCTGCTTCATGGCTGACATGAAGGGCGACCTCTCAGGCATCAGCCAGGAAGGTAAAATGTCCGGTTTCATCGAGAAACGATGTGCAGAGTTTGGCATTGACTCCCCCAAGTTTCAGGGCGCTCCCGTGTGCTTCTATGATGTCTTCGGCGAGCAGGGACATCCCATGCGAACCACGATATCCAACATGGGTCCCGAGCTGCTGTCGCGTCTGATGTCGTTGAACGAGGTGCAGGCTGGCGTGATGACAATCCTGTTTAAGGTGGCTGATGAGCGAGGACTCTTGTTGCTCGACGTCAAGGATTTGCGTGCTATGCTGGCGTATATCGCGGATCATGCCGCTGAACTGACCAAGACTTATGGCAATGTCTCTACGGCGAGCATTGGGGCTATTCAGCGGGCGTTACTTGAATTGGAGAATCAGGGAGCCGACAAGTTCTTTGGTGAACCGGCATTCGACATCATGGACTTGCTGCAGTGCACTGCCGATGGTAAGGGCATCATGAATGTCCTGGCTGCCGACCGCCTGATGCTGCAGCCGAAGCTCTATTCCACGTTTCTGCTCTGGCTGCTCAGCGACCTCTATGCCCGTCTGCCTGAAGTGGGCGACAGAGAGCTGCCTCGACTGGTGTTCTTCTTCGACGAAGCGCACACGCTGTTCACCGATACACCCAAGAGCCTCGTGGATAAGATTGAGCAGGTGGTGCGCCTTATCCGCAGCAAGGGCGTAGGGGTCTATTTCGTGACACAGAATCCTACCGACATACCCGATTCTGTGCTGGCACAGCTGGGTAACCGCGTGCAGCACGCCCTGCGGGCATTCACACCTAAAGAGCAAAAAAGTGTCCGTGCGGCAGCAGAGACCTTCCGTGCGAACCCCGCTTTCAAAACAGAGGAGGCCATCATGGAGCTCGGCACAGGCGAGGCGCTCGTGTCGTTCCTTGATGAGAAGGGTACTCCGTCTATCGTGGAGCGTGCTAAGGTGCTGTTCCCGCTCAGTCAGATTGGGGCTATCACTCCGTCGCAGCGCGAGGATATCATCAAGGGCTCACGCATCTATGGCCGTTACGACACGCTCATCGACCGCGAAAGCGCGTTCGAGGTCTTGCTGGCTCAGAGTGAAGCTGATGCCCAAGCAGAGGCAGAAGCGCAGGCGGCAGCGGAACAGGAGAAAGCTTCAAAGCAACAGGAGAAAGAGGAAAAAAGCACAAAGGGTAAGAAGGGCATCTGGCAGAAAATCCTCAGTGCTGTCATCACCAGTGTGACGGCTGCTTTGGGTACGCTTGTGGCTAACAGCGTGACGGGGAAGAAACGGAAATCCTCGGAATCTGTCACGAAGAAAGTGACCAAGACTGCCATCAACTCAGCCACACGAACTGCTACGCGTGAGCTAACGCGTAGCATCTTGGGCAACCTTGTGAAGTGAGTCGCTATTCATGAGCTCGGCAGGATCCAATCATCAACAGCTGTTACGTCGCTATAACCAGTACTTGCGGTTAGAGCGGGCGTTCTCGGACAATACGCTGGAAGCCTATCTGAAGGATCTTGAGAAGCTGTTCAACTACTACGAGGCCGAGGGCATCGATTTCCGCGCGGTGACGACGGAACAGCTACAGCATTTCTCAGCTACGCTCATGGACGTGGGCATCACCCCACGCAGTATTTCGCGCATCCTCTCGGGGGTGCGCTCTTTCTATAAGTTCCTGTGCCTGGAGCGTGAGATAGAGAACGACCCCTGTGAGCTGCTGGAGTCGCCTGCACGAGGAGAACACCTGCCAGATGTGCTGAGCGTGGAGGAAATAGACCGCCTCATCGCTACCATTGACATGAGCAAGGACGAGGGGCAGCGCGACAGGGCTATCCTCGAAACGCTCTATTCCTGTGGCCTCCGTGTGAGCGAACTCTGCGGACTGCGTATCAGCGACCTCTACCTCGATGAAGGTTTCATTCGTGTGCACGGAAAGGGTAAGAAAGAACGCCTGGTGCCTATCTCGCCGCGTGCTGTGCAGGAACTGGAACTATGGTTTGTAGATAGAGAGAGAATCAACGTCAAGGCTGGCCATGAGGATGCTGTATTTGTCAGCTTCAGGCGTGGCACTTCGCTCTCACGTATCACGGTCTTTCATATTATCAAAGTGCTGTGCGAACAAGCCGGCATTCGCACGACGGTGTCGCCCCACACATTCCGCCATAGCTTTGCTACACATCTGCTGGAGGGAGGAGCCAACTTACGTGCCATTCAGGAGATGCTTGGGCACGAGGATATCGGCACCACGGAGATTTATATGCATATCGACCGCCACCACTTGCGTGAGCAGATTCTCCTCCATCATCCTCGTAACCAGGCGAACGGACAGGATAAATGATGCCTCTTAGCTTATGATAAGGCGTGTTTTTATCCTCAAAAATGTCTGTTTTGTGCTGTTTTAAGCTTTTTTCTCTTTTTCTTTGCTTCTCTTTTGCTTTTTCTACGTACCTTTGCACGAAAAATAATCATTACATATAATATTCTACCAAAATGCGTAAGACTATTGCATTCCTCTCTTTAGCTGCTATGGGTGCTGTCGTGCTCTCTTCATGCGGCAAACTTGGTGCTCTCAGCGCCGATAATGTAAAAGTAACTCCCACTCCGCTGGAGGCTGTGGGAAATGAAGTGCCCGCTACCATCAGCGCCACCTTCCCTCAGAAATATATGCAGAAGAAGGCTTCTGTCACCGTCACTCCGGTGCTCAAGTTTGAGGGCGGCGAGGTGACGTCTGCCAGCTCCACTTTCCAAGGGGAGAAGGTGCAGGGAAATGGAACTGTCGTGTCCTACAAGGCTGGCGGCAACTACACCATGCGTGCAAACTTCCCCTATCAGGAGGGCATGATGAAGAGTGACCTCTACCTGCGTTTCGATGCCCGTATGGGTGACAAGGTTGTGCAACTCCCCGACCTGAAGGTGGGCTATGGCGTGATTGCTACTGGAGACCTCGCCCGCTACACGGTGGCTGGTGCTAACCCTGCTGTGGCTGAGGACGCTTACCAGCGCATCATCAAGCAGAAGCAGGAGGCTCAGATCAAATACTTAGTGAATCAGGCTAATATCCGTGCCAGCGAACTCAAGAGCACCAGCGTGCAGGACTTCAGCAGGATCCTCCGCGAGATCAATGATAACCAGGAGAAATTGCGCCTGCAGAATATTGAGGTGAGCGCTTATGCTTCTCCCGAAGGTCGCTACGACTGGAACGAGCAGCTGGCTGAGAAGCGTCAGAACAGTTCTGCTGCTTATGTCAATGACCAGCTGAAGAAGAACAGGATTGCAACTCCCGTTGACACCAAGTTCACTGCTGAGGACTGGGACGGCTTCCAGCAACTCGTCAGCGAGAGCAACATCCAGGACAAGGATGTGATTCTTCGCGTGCTTTCCATGTATCAGGATCCTGCAGAGCGCGAAGCGCAGATTCGCAATATGAGCGTCGTCTATGACGAATTGGCCAAGGGCATCCTGCCCGAGTTGCGTCGTGCTCGCCTCATCGCCAACTACGATGTCATCGGTCGCAGTGATGAGCAGATTCAGGCACAGTTCCAGGCTGACGCTACTCAGCTGAGCATTGAAGAACTTCTCTATGGAGCCAAGTTGCAGGAAGAAGATTTGCAGAAGCAGCAGTGGTATGAGAAGGCTACACAGGTCTATCCTGGCGATGCCCGCGCATATAACAATCTGGCTGGCCTCTTCTTCAAGAATGGTGACTTGTCAACAGCTCACAACTACCTCCAGAAGGCTCGCAGCCTCAATCCCAACAATGCTGAGGTTGCTACCAACGAAGCCCTCATCGCTCTCACTCAAGGGAATGTTAACGATGCAGAGGCTGCGCTGGCCAAAGGTGCCGGCTCTGCAGCTTACAAGGAGGTGCTTGGTAACATCAATCTCGCCAAAGGTAACTATGCTGCAGCTGCTTCCAACCTCGCAGACAGCTATACCAATAGCGCTGCACTGGCAAGCATCCTGAACAAGGATTATGCCAAGGCAAAAGTGATTTTGGCAGAGATTAAGAATCCCGATGCCTATACTCACTATCTCACAGCTGTCCTTGCAGCGCGTACGAACGAACCCAACACCCTGACTGAAAACCTGAAAAAGGCTGTCGCTCTGAATCCTGCTTTGGCTAAGCGCGCTGCTCAGGATCTGGAGTTCGCGAAGTATGCTGCACAAGTGGCAAGCAGCCTTTAAGGATGATTCGTAAGAACAATTATATCTTCACTCGTTGCGCATGGTGCCTGGCACTGTGCGCAATGCTTTATTCCTGTGGCAGTAAGGACACTGTGCGCTTGACAGGCAGTTTTTCGCACCTGCGCGAAGCTGACTTTTTCATCTATAGCACAGACGGAGGCCTGGATCGCACGGACACGATTCATCTCGTCGATGGGCAGTTTGAATGGGAGATTCCTCTCGAACACGAGGCAACATTCCATATCCTTTTCCCCAACATGAGTGAGCAAGTGGTGTTTGCATATCCCGGCGATGTCATTAAGCTCAAAGGCGATGCGCAGCAACTCCGTTCAACACGCGTCAGCGGTAATGACGAAAATGAGCAGTTGACAGAGTTCCGCTTAGAGCACCTTGATGAATCGCTGAGCCGCGTCTTGGAAGCCATGCAGACGTTCATCAATGAAAACCCGGACAGTCGTGTGAGCACCTATTTCCGTTGGCAAATGACTTTGCAGAAAGCTGCTTTTTCGCGACTGAGAAAAGGCCATCGGCTGCCCGACTTTACCCTCCGGCCAGACGGAATCACCAAAGATGCTTCCGACACATTGAGGCTCAAGGCTAAACAACCCGTTCTTTTGATGTTCTGGGCTACATGGAAGCGTGATAGCTATGATTGCTTCAACAGCGTGCACAACATGATGAAATGGATGAATCAGGAAGCTGTGCAGCTGCGTCCGATTGCTATTAGCCTTGACACGGATCCCCAACAATATCGTAATATATGTCGCTACGACTCTGTTAATTGGGATTCGCGTTGCTATTGCCTGTCTTGGGGCACTCCTATTGTGGAGCAGTTCGGAATTAGGGATATTCCTTTCTACGTTCTTACGGATGAAAAGCTGGTCATCACAGCTCTCGGCATGGACTGGAAACGTGACATCGAGCCACAACTGAAGAAACTATACCCTAAATATCATTAGCCTGTGACACGACACGGCATCTATACGCTCTTGCTCATGCTGGCGTTCCTCTCAGTGGGATGCTTCCCTGCCTTTGCGCAGGAAGAAGACCTGATGGACGAGGAACTCATGTTGCGTGACCCATTAGAGATGCCGGATCTGCTCAATCTCCAGTTCTACCGCTATAAGAAACCATACTATGACCCTCTCCACGGCGACACCATTTGGACATATCTCATGCCGGAGCTTCCTGTGTATAAGCCTCTTGTGTTCAAAAGTGAGAAGGAACGTCGTAAGTATAGCCGACTGGTATATAATGTCAAGCGGGTGTTACCCTTGGCCAAGAAGGTGAACTTGATGCTTCAGGAGACCTACGAGACGCTGGAAACGCTGCCTACAAAGGAAGCGAAGGATGCGCATATCAAAGCCGTAGAACGGGAACTGAAGAAACAATATACACCTGAAATGAAAAAGCTCACCCTCACACAGGGTAAGCTTCTGATTAAGCTGGTAGATCGTGAGTGCAATCAGTCGAGCTACGAAATTGTGAAAGCCTTTCTCGGACCTGCCCGTGCCGTCTTCTATCAGATATTTGCGTGGACGTTCAAGGCAAGTCTGAAGAAAGGGTACGACCCCAATGGTGAGGATGCCCAAATTGAGCGCATCGTCCGTCAGATTGAGGTGGGGCAGCTCTGAATAGCTTGTTTTAAGGTGCCTTGCAACTACCGTTCAACAATGGCACGAAGAATGACGACATCTTCCAAAGGGCGGTTATCTTTGTCTGTGGCTACGGCTTGAATGGCTTTGACCACTTTAAGGCCGCTGATCACATTGCCGAAGACGGTGTACTTGCCGTCCAAATGGGGGCTGCCTCCCTCTTGGAGATAAGCATTCCACATCTCACGGTTCATCTCAATCCCCTCTTCAGCCATGGCTGCACGTTGCTGTTTCAACGAAGTCTCACCCCATGTGCGCCCCCAGACAATGTAGAACTGTGAGCCGGAACTGCGTTGTTGTGGATTTACCTCGTCGGGTTCACGGGCGGCAGCCAGTGCGCCCCGCACATGGAAGAGCCAAGGCAACTGAATCTCAGCAGGAAGCGTATAGCCAGGTCCGCCATCTCCGAGAGGCTTCTGGTGTGAAGGGCTGCTGACAACACTGTCGTTCTGCAACGTTACCCGGCTGTCGGGATCGCCGCCCTGAATCATGAAGTCTTTGATGACACGGTGAAAGAGAAGGCCGTCGTAATAGCCTTTCTCCACCAGGCGCAGGAAGTTGTCGCGATGCTTGGGGGTATCGTCGCTCAGTTCCACGCGAATAACGCCAGCTGAAGTCTCCAGACGAACGATGCGCGTCTTCGCTTGACTGCCTGCCAGGGGCGTGAATAATAGCAAGAGAATGGTAATAAGCTGTTTCATGTGTGATTGTTTTCTTGTTGGAGTCCCTCTATTTCCTTAGCTACCTGCGTTAACTCTTCGTACCATTCAGCACCGAAACGCCGAATCAGTGGCTCGCGCAAAAAACGGTAAAGTGGCATTTGCAACTCGCGGCCGCGACGAACGGCGCCTTCACAGATTGCCCAGCGGTGGTAATTAAGCCCTACGAGACCGCCGGCAAAACGTTTCTCACGAATAGGGTAGAGGGCACACGAGATGGGTTTCATGAAGCTACTGTTCCCGTCGCGGCATACTTTTTCCAAAGCGCACAGGCAACACCCTTTTGGTAATTCTGCAATGTCTTCATTGTAATAGGTGAAGACACAATCCTTGCCGTTGATAATGCTGGTCACAAGTTCACCTTCAACATCGGTGTATGCAACGCCCTGCCGGTCAACAATACTCTGTGCCGATGCCGACATGAATGGCCACGCAGCGTCGAGAGATTCTTCGATTTCGCCGATTTCATCGAGCGTCACTGGAGCGCCCGCATCCCCTTCAATACAACAGGCGCCACCGCAGGCTTCAAGGTCGCAGCAAAAGGGCTCGGTGAGAATGTCTGTGGCAATCAGCACATTGCCGACTTCTAAAATAGGAGGGAGGTTCTTTACCATACGATAGGTTGTTGTCCGTGACTGAGAAGATAATCGTTGCAGAGTTGGAAATGGTGGTTGCCGAAGAAACCACGTGATGCGGACAGAGGCGAGGGATGAGCAGAGCGAAGCACGAGATGGCGTTGTGGGTCTATGAACTGTGCCTTGGCTCCTGCGTAAGCGCCCCACAGCATGAATACAAGGTGTTCACGCTCGGTGGCTAACAGGCGGATGGCGGCATCGGTAAAGATTTCCCATCCCTGTTTCTGGTGGGAGGCTGCCTGCCCTTGTCGAACAGTTAATGTGGCGTTGAGTAGCAGCACACCCTGTTCAGCCCAGCGTGTCAGGTCGCCTGAGGATGGAGGCTCAACGCCCAGCTCGTTGCGGATCTCGGTGTAAATGTTGCGGAGAGAGGGTGGTAGAGGAGTTCCTTGGGGCACTGAGAAGGAAAGCCCCATTGCTTGACCTGGCTCGTGGTAGGGGTCTTGCCCGAGAATAACCACTTTTACGCTTTCAAAAGGGGTACTGTTGAAGGCATTGAATATCTTGCTGCCAGGTGGATAGCAGGTGCCTGAGGCGTACTCATGGCGTACAAAAGCTACCAGCTTGGCGAAGTAAGGCTTATCGAATTCGGCGTTTAGGCGACTGCGCCAGCTCTCATTCATTTTCACGTCCATTTTGTTTCGCTTTTGATGTCTTTTGGATTCTTATGCGACCTTTTCTGCGCACAAATGTAGTGCTTTTTCTGTAAAAAATCGTGCTTTTCTATAAATATTGGTAAAGAAGCTTGCTCGAATCGTAAAAACGACCTATCTTAGCGGTGCTAATCGTAAAAATAACGCCTGATATACGCTTGTATTGAACTCATGAAATCTTATACCAAGAGCTTTTACTGTCTGATTCTTGCCGGCGGTGTAGGAAGCCGTTTGTGGCCAGTCAGCAGGGAAAATACCCCTAAACAGTTTATTGATATCGCAGGCTCCGGTCGAACATTGATTCAGCAGACCTACGATCGTTTTGCCCGCTTCATTGCTCCCGAAAATATTTATGTATCCACTTTGGTGGATTACATACCTCTATTGCAGGAACAGCTGCCGCAAGTTCACCGGCATCAGATTCTGGCAGAACCTGTGCGACGCGGCACATTGGCTCCTGTGACTTGGGCTACTAGTGCAATAGCTAATCTGTGCCCGGAGGCATGTATCATTGTTAGCCCGTCGGATCAGGAGATCTTCAATGAAACAGCCTTTGAACGCGATGCTCTCCACGCTCTGGAGATTGCCAGCAGCAATGAGGGAGTCATCACACTGGGCGTACCGCCCACACGTCCCGAGACAGGCTATGGCTATGTTCAGATTGGTGAACCCGCCAAGCGTTCGGCTGACATCTTCCGCATAAAGACCTTCACGGAGAAGCCTAATCTCGATTTTGCCCAGATGTTTATGGACAGTGCAGAGTTCCTTTGGAATACGGGATTGTTTGTTTTCGGAGCACAATATATGATTAATAATATCGTGAAGCATGTGCCGGAGTACCGCGATGATTTTCCAGAACTGGTGAACCTCGGAGCAACTGCTACCACAGACATAGCACCGAAATGTTATGCCTCGCTGCCTAATCTCTCGCTGGAGTATGCTCTCTTGGAGCACACCGTACATCGCTATGTTCAGCGCTGTCGCTTCGGTTGGTCTGACATCGGAACATGGGAGGCCATTGCCACTGATTCTCTTCATGGCAACCAACATAACACACCAGATCCATCGACTGATGTGAAGGTTGATGGCCGCGATAATGTTTTGGTGCACAGCGAGGCTCTTTTTGACAATGCTTCAGGTAATATCGTTCGTCTGCCTTCTGGACACATGGCTGCCATCAGTGGATTGGACAACTTTGTTATCACGGAGGAGAATGGCGTCCTAATGATTTGTCCCAAGTCGGATGCTGCTGCAATGCGTCGGCTTCAGACGCTTGCTCATTTGGATGAACTGTAAACGAATCAATATATCAAATCAATAACAAGAATGAAACAGTTTCTTAAGTATGTTTTCGCAACGGTCGTGGGCATTGGCCTATGGACTTTGATTGCGTTTGTGATTATGTTAGTGTCCCTTATTGGAATGTCTGCCAGTGAGGGGCAGACGGCGTCTGTGAAAAAAGGGTCTGTCTTGCGCATCAATCTCTCAGGATCACTGGAGGAACGAGCAGAGGAGGTAAACCCATTTGCAATGTTGATGGGAAATCAGTATGAGACTCTGGGCTTGGATCAGCTTCTCGCTGCGGTTGAAGAAGCAGCAGAGAACGAGAAGGTGGTCGGCATTTATCTCGAAGTATCGTCGGCCTTTGGCGGTGGCACACCTGCGATGCTGCAGGAGCTGCGTCAGGCATTGCTGAAGTACAAGGAAAGCGGTAAATGGATTTATGCCTACGGTGACATCTACTCCGAATCAGCCTACTATTTGGCTTCCGTCGCTGACAAGGTGGTGGTCAACCCCCATGGCGTGGTGGATTGGCATGGCATGGCTTCGGTGCCGATGTTCTTCACCGATGTGATGAAGAAGGCTGGCGTGAAAATGCAAGTCTTCAAGGTAGGCACATTCAAAAGTGCCGTGGAGCCTTTTGTCAACACGGAGATGAGTGAGCCGAACCGCGAGCAGGTGACCAGCTTCCTCACCAGTATCTGGAATCAGTATGTGGCAGAGGTGGGTGAGAGTCGCAGCCTGTCAGCTGAGCAGCTTAACGGCTTGGCTGATACGCTCATGGCTATGCAGCCCACTGAACTTCTATTGGAGAAAGGTCTCGTCGATACCTTAGCCTACATTGACGGTTTCAAGGATATGCTTCGCACAAAGTTGGAACTGAAGGAGAAAAAGGACATCTATTTCGTTTCGCCTGCTGACTTGGTAGCTGCTGCCGACAAGAAGGACGAGAAGGGTCGTGTTGCAGTGTATTATGCTTATGGTGATATTGTTGATCAGGCTGCTAGTAATCCCCTTTCAGGCAACAATACTGTGATAGAGACCATGCCGACAATCCGTGAACTGCAGAAATTGCGCAAAGACGAGGATGTCAAGGCTGTGGTCATCCGTGTAAATTCTGGTGGTGGTAGTGCTTTTGCCAGTGAACAGATATGGCATGAGATACAGCTGCTGAAAGCGGAGAAGCCAGTTGTCATTTCCATGGGTGGTATGGCTGCAAGTGGTGGCTACTACATCAGTTGTGGGGCTAATAAGATTTTTGCTGAGCCCAGCACACTGACCGGTAGTATCGGCATCTTTGGCATGATACCGGACGGATCAGAGCTTCTGACGGAGAAATTAGGATTCCACTTCGATGTCGTAAAAACCAACAAACATGCTGACTTTGGCGGTGCCAATGTGATGGGTTTGATGGCTCGCGGGTTTGATACAGATGAATCTGCTCTGATGCAGTCGATGATCGAGCGTGGCTATGATCTCTTCATCTCTCGTGTGGCTGAGGGACGTGGAATAAGCAAGGATAGTGTTGATGCTATTGGACAGGGACGCGTGTGGACTGGTGAACAGGCGTTGAAGATTGGCCTGGTGGATAAGTTGGGTAATCTGAACGACGCTGTTGCTGAGGCTGCCCGATTAGCCGAATTGGAGGCTTACTCTGTAGATACCTATCCGGCACCCGCTAATTTCTTTGACCAATTAGTGAACGACCAGAAGGAAAGCTACTTTGATGCCAAGATGAAATCAGCACTTGGTGAATTCTATCCCATGCTGAGTACGATGCAACAGATGATGGAGGTTCGCCGCATTGACCAGTGTGTCTATGCACGAGTGCCATTCATGCTGAAGGTGTGGTAATCGCTTCGAGGATAGCGTGACGGAATTCCGTCTCCTGTTCTCGGAGAATCTCAACCTCTATGGGTAGTACAAATATGTGATGACGGACGATGGTTGAAAGATCGTGAACGAGCAAGAGTCTTGCAGCATCTTTCTCCGTTGTAATGATTAAGCGTTTATTGCCTTGCATGGCAGTGAACGCTTTTTCTATTTTCTCAATATCAGCACTGGTAAACTCATGGTGATCGGCAAAGGAAAGCGGCGTGATATGCCGTGTGAAGTTATGCAAATCCATCAGCATTTGCACGGGAGAGGCTATGCCGGTCAGCAGCAACACGTGGGCATCTGGGGTCAATTCCTCAGCTGGTGCACCCTGTTCGCCAAACAGGCGCTTCAGTTTTCCATAGCGGAATGTGGAGAAAAACATTTTTTGGAAGGGGCGCAGATCCAATTGTTCCTGAAGAACACGGTACTCCATTGGCTTTAACTTGGGGGGACATTTTGTCACTACCACGATGTGTGCGCGTTCCTTTGCACTGACTGGTTCACGCAGTCGTCCAGCAGGCAATAGAGTATCATCAGTCATCAATCGGTGATAGTCCGTTAGGAGAATGTTCAGGCTGGCTTTTACATAGCGATGTTGAAAGGCATCGTCCAGGAGAATCACGTCGGGTCGCGGGTCCACTGCGCCACCCAACAAACGGCGAATGCCACGACGACGATTAGCATCCACAGCCACCGTGACATCGGGGAATTTCTGTTTCATTTGCCATGGCTCATCGCCAATATCGAGCATAGAACTTTGGGGAGTCGCCAATACGAACCCTTTACTCTTGCGTTTATATCCACGGCTGAGGACTGCCAAATGAAACTGTTTATGCAGCATCTTCAGAAGCATTTCTGTGTGTGGTGTCTTTCCTGTGCCGCCCACCGTGATATTGCCAATGCAGATAATTGGCAACTCAAAGGATGCCTGTTGAAGTAAACCGGCATCAAAACATTTATTACGCAACTGAACGCCAATACCGTACAGCCATGCAACAGGCTTCAGCCAATGTCTAATATGAATCAGGTCGCCTTCCATCCTTGTGCTTTCAGTTTCATTTCTACGCCGTCACGGCAAACAAGTAGCAAACCTTGTTCGGGTTTTGTCATGTGTCCTATCACCTTTACCCCTGGTATGCTGCTCACACGGTCGTGATCTGTTAACGGCACAGTGAATAGCAATTCATAGTCTTCCCCGCCATTGAGGGCACAGGTTGTTACATTCATGTTCATCTCTTCTGCCATCACTGCGGTTTGGTAGTCAAGCGGTATTCGTTCCTCATAGATCCGGCAGCCGGTCTTGCTCTGCGTGCAGATGTGGTATAGTTCACTGCTGAGCCCGTCGCTGATGTCTATCATGGAAGTGGGACGAATGCCTTCCTTGGCTAGCGCCTCGATGATGTCTTTGCGTGCCTCGGGTTTCAGTTGGCGCTCGAGCAAGTATTCACGTCCACTGAAGTCTGGCTGGAAAGGTGGAAGAGATTCTGACTTCTCTCCGCGCTGTCGGGCCTCGTGCAACTGCTGATTATATACAGACTTTTCACGTTCGAGCAGCTGTAGTCCCATATAGGCAGCACCTAAATCACCTGTCACACAGATGAGATCGGTGTCTTTGGCGCCATGACGGAAGACGATATCCTCGGGACGAGCGTCGCCGATGCAGGTGATGCTGATGGTCAGCCCCGTCAGGGATGCTGATGTGTCGCCACCCACAATATCACATCCGTGAGCTTCACATGCCAGACGCAGGCCGGCATAGAACTCCTCCATGTCCTCTACGGAGAATCGCTTCGACAATGCTATTGATACCGTCATCTGGCGCGGTCGCCCGTTCATGGCGTAGATATCTGAGAGATTCGCCATGGCACTCTTGTAGCCCAGATGCTTTAACGGCACATACTGAAGGTCAAAATGGACGCCCTCCATCAGCAGGTCGGTTGTTACCAGCACTTGCCTACCTGCCTCGAACTCAAGTACAGCGCAATCATCGCCTACGCCCTTTTTTGTCTCGGCATTCTTGAGCTCTATATTTTCCGTGAGATGGCGGATAAGACCGAACTCTCCTAATTCTTGGATTTCCATTCTTCTGTCGGGTGATCTGTGTTATATCTCTCTGCCTTGCTGTGTTCAAGCTTTTCGGAACGTACAATCATCTCGCGCATAATCTCGGTCATGACGGGCTGAGCCTTGTCGGCAGCCTCCTGCACTTCCTCATGTGAGACCTCTACAGGATTGTCAAAACCTCCAAGATCTGTCACCACGCTGATGCCGAAGGTACGGATGCCGCAGTGGTGTGCCACAATCACTTCGGGCACAGTGCTCATGCCTACAGTATCACCGCCTAAAATGCGGTACATTCTATACTCTGCAGGGGTCTCAAACGTAGGACCTTGAACGCCTACATACACTCCATACTGCAGTCGAATTTTTTTCTCTCGCGCAATCTGGCCTGCAAGCTTGATGAGTGAGGGATCGTAAGTCTCGTGCATATCTGGGAAGCGGGGGCCTGTGGGATAGTTCTTGCCGCGCAGGGGATGTTCTGGGAAGAAATTGATATGGTCGGTAATCACCATCAAGTCGCCAATCTTGAAACCAGGGTTCATACCGCCAGCCGCGTTCGAAACAAAGAGTGTCTTGATGCCGAGTTCATACATTACTCGTACTGGGAACGTGACTTCACGCATCGTGTAGCCTTCATAGAAGTGAAAGCGTCCTTTCATAGCCATGATATCCACGCCACCCAACTTGCCGAAAATGAGTTTGCCGCTGTGTCCTTCTACTGTTGACACAGGGAAGTTGGGAATGTCTTTATATTCGATGGACATCGTGATGTCAATCTCCTCTGCCAGACGCCCTAAACCCGTACCCAAAATGATAGCGGTTGTGGGCTTTGTTGTCATCTTGGATTTTATCCAAGCTGCTGTTTCTTGAATCTTTTCGTACATAGAATATGTCTTCTTGAATTGTTTTACGCTGCAAAAATACATAAAAAACGTAGATTCAAATATTCTTCGACGCTTTTTCTTCATTTCGTCAGTTCTTTTTATGCTTTCGAGCATATATTTATAATTATATGTTCGCGCGCGAGGGTTTTGACATAGGTCAACGCCAGAGAAAAAGTTTTCAAAAAAGTTTCAGAAACGTTTGCAGAATCGGAAAAGTCGTCGTACCTTTGCACCCGCAAACGAGAGAGGGACACCCCTGTTTTCAGGGGCTGTATTT
>CACZSQ010000114.1 GCA_902783885.1 uncultured Bacteroidales bacterium | reverse complement strand
TGCAGGCGCACATGTCGGTGAGCACGCCCACGATGGTGCCCTTGGAATAGACGCTGTTGTGCTCGTGGATGTGGGCAGCGAGCGCGTCGATGTCGAGTACGCCGTTGAGCTGCAAGGTGGCGTAGGCCTTCTCTGCGTCCTCGGGACGCATGGGGTTCTTCTGCATGTGCAGAGAGTACTTAAGTGTTGTTTGCATAATTTTTGAAGGATTAAAGATTAAAAATTTAATTTGTTTGTTTCGGAGCCGCTTTGCGGGAGCTCCGTTTTGGGAGTCGCTTCGCGAGCGCTCGGCCCAACGGGACGCTTCATACCTGAAGAAATCTTTCAAAATCTTTTCAAAAATCTTTCAAAATATTTTTTCACCGAATGCCAATCATGTGAGATTTTGTTTGATTTTGTATCGATTCTGTCGGATTTCTGCCCGAAGGGCGTCCCTTTAAACTGCGTTAGCAGCGCTTACGGTCTTGCGCGCTTAAGACCTGGGTCTTCGGGGCTTAAGAGCTAGGTCTTCGGCCGTTAAGACCTGCGTCCTCTTTCCCTAAGACTTTGCAAAGGTACGACATACGTTTGGGGCGGTTAAGCGATGGCGGACGATGCCGTGCGATAGAGGAACATTTCAATTTTCAATTTAATTATGGTTCCCCTAACTGTTCCACAATGGTTCGTACCTCGCGAGGCGTGAAGGCCTTGCAGGTGGGCTGATAGCCTATTGCGTGGAGCTGCTGCCAGAGCTGCTTGCAGCGGCGAATCCAAGCCATCAGGTGGTTCACGGCCGTGCGCGGGCTGCTATCGGGGAAGTACATCAGCGCGAGCTCCTTCTTGGTGTAAGGGCGTATTTTAAATTCACAATTCATAATCAACAAGTAACAATTAACAGTTAACAATTTTCAATTTGACAAAGTAGTCGCTGAAGTCCTTGCAGTCGGGCGGCAGCTGATGATGTACCAGCGAGGGCAGCACCTGTTGCAGTTGCAGGAAGAGGCGTTCGCCGGGGGCATCGCGGTCGGGGAACATGTGGAATTTAGTTGAAAGTTGAAAGTTGAAAGTTGAGAGTTGTTCCACGTCCTTCTTTGTTAGCAGGGTGGCCGAAGGAATGGCGATGGCCTTATGGCCTGCGGAGAGCATGGCCCAGCAGTCGCTGCAGCCCTCGGTGATGTAGAGCTCGTCGCCTGGCTTCAGCAGGTTCAGGACGGGCAGGTTGTAGATGCCGCACTCGGAGCCAGCAGGGAAGCGGAAGCGAGGAAGAGGCGGCCCCCCTAAATCCCCCGAGGGGGACTTCCCGAGGTTGCGGTTCTGCACGCCCACCAGCTTGCCGTCGCGGTCGTAATAAGGCGTTTGCAGCCATGGCACGCCTTGCCGGTCGCGCCATGAAGTCAGCCTGCACCAGCGCACCACGCGCGGATCTAGGCGGCGCTCCTCGAAAAGAAACTTGCGTGCCTCCTCATTCAGCCAAGGTCTTTCAAAATACCTTTCGTAGCGGCTGGCATCGAAAGGTTTTTGCGCCTTGATTGGTGGAGCAGGCTTCCACTCATCAAGGATGATGTTGTGTTCGTCAGCCAGCCAACGACACGCTTCCTTGAAGTCCTTGCCGAGATGGCGCATCACCAAGTCGATAGGACCTATTGATTGCGTCATACACACAAAGCAACGACAAGTATTCTTATTCACCCGATACGCCATGCTCGGGTGGCTATCCTCGTGGAACGGACAGAGGCTTTTGTGCCTCTCCACCCGTAGCCCGAGTCGCTCCGCGACTGCCTCTATGGGCAGTTCGCGAAGCCGTTGAAGTTCAAATCTATCCATCATATCATTTGACAATTTCACGATTTTACTATTTCACACGAATGCCCATCAATGAGCACACGTAATAACCATGAATATTTTGGATCATTATATGTACGTATTCGAGGTCATTCGTGTGAAAGAAACGATTACGTGCTATCTCTTCAGGTACGCCTCGGTCTTGGTGTAGAGTCCCGTCTGGTTGCTGTAGGTGATGAAGTTTCGGTTAATCCATACAGAAATCTGGTGCTTGGTTCCTTCCTTGCTTTTGCCAAGGCTGATACGCAGGTTTTCCAGCTGTTGCTCTGAGAAAGGATTCGGCAGACTCTCCAGCATATTCACCTGTCCACGCTTGCGGGTGTCCTCCGATGGAACTTCACAAATCATCTGGTTAAAGACCTGCAAACGTGACCACAGATCGTAGTAAGCAAAATAGACCATCCATTCACCGATGCTGCGTGTGTAGGTCATGTCGTTCAGCAACCACAGGACAGCAGCCTTCTTCCACGCGGCAAATATACTGCGGTGTGAAATCTCAAAAAGCTCGTCGCTGTCGGCAAGGTTGGCCAAGTCCGCCATTTCCTCTGCCAGCTGGTCGGCAACACGATTGAGTTGCTTCACATGGAAGCTACCACGTGCGTTCTTCAGGCGTTGCAGATACTGGTCCATCGTGGCAAGGTACTCTTCGTCGTAATCCTTCTGCTTGGGTATCTTTCCAATACGCTCACCGCGAGGCACATAGACGATGTTTATACGCGAGAAGAATCCGTTTCTCATATCACGCTTGTAGAAAGCCTGTGCCACTTCGGGCGTACTGCTCATGGTCATGCAGAGCCTGATGACAGGGTTTGCACTAACGCCGCTCTCCGAGCAACGAAGCTGACCGCCACCTCTCTCCACATCGAAGGCATTACGGATAAGTACGCTCATCTGACTCTTGGAACCCGCTATGCGCGAGGCAGCTTCGCACTCACTCAAATTGAGGTACTGTGTAAGACCGCCGTTCTGCTCCAGCGCCTGAGCATTTTGGGCGAAGGCCGGCTTGGTGATGTCTTCAGGTGGATAGAGGAAGTAGATGTCAGACGGACGTTCAGGCTTTGCCTTGTTCGCGGCACGCGATTTCATTTCGCTGACCCATTGGGCCAGCCGCTGAAAGTCCCCTTGGTCATGCTCTTCAAAGTCGCGGCACAATACAGATACCAGATGGCTCAACTCTCTCTTACCAATACCCGATACACCTATCAGATGTCCGAGCTGTCCGGGGCCAATCTCGTATGTTTTGCCGTCGCTATACTTCATCTCCAC
>CACZSQ010000113.1 GCA_902783885.1 uncultured Bacteroidales bacterium | reverse complement strand
TTATCGGTAAGGAGTACGGTCTCGACTACTACAAGCGTGCTGATGAGCAGGCTGACCTCAGTCTGAAGAAGCGCACGATTGATAAGGTAATTACCGACTATTTCGAGCAGATTGTCTATTCCCTCAACCAGCCCACAGGTGCCCGCAACTATCAAGCTGTATTCTGGAATGTAGCCTACTACGACCGCTACTATTTCCAGAGCATCTTCGGCGAGTTCTACTTCCCCGACGGTTCACAACCCGATTGGGAGAGCCTCTCTTGGTTGCAAAAGAGATTCATGAAGTGGTTCAACAAGGAACGTACGAAGACCTTACTTACCTTCCCCGTGGAGACGATGGCGCTCTTGGTGGATGAGAATGGCGAGCCCAAAGACCCAGAATGGGGAGAGTTTACTGCTGAGATGTACGCTGAGGGTCACTCATTCTTTACCTATATGAGCGACAACGCCGACTCCCTGAGTTCCTGCTGTCGTCTGCGTAATGAAATCACCGATAACGGATTCAGCTATACGCTGGGTGCCGGCGGCGTGAGCACAGGTTCCAAGAGCGTGTTGACCATCAACCTGAACCGTTGCATTCAGTATGCTGTCAACCATAAGATTGACTACAAGGAATATCTGGCCGAGATTATCGACCTCTGCCACAAGGTACAGCTTGCCTACAATGAGAACCTCAAGGATCTGCAGGCTCATGGTATGCTCCCACTGTTCGATGCCGGCTACATCAACATCGGTCGCCAATACCTGACCATCGGCATCAACGGCCTTGTGGAGGCTGCCGAGTTTATGGGGCTGAAGATAACTCCCAACGATGACTACCTCCACTTTGTCCAGGGCATTTTGGGCCTCATCGAGCAGTATAACAAGAAATACCGCACGAAAGATGTGATGTTCAACTGCGAAATGATTCCCGCGGAGAACGTTGGCGTCAAACACGCCAAATGGGATCGCGAGGATGGATATTTTGTGCCTCGCGACTGTTACAACAGCTACTTCTATGTTGTTGAAGACGACTCACTGAGCATCATCGACAAGTTCAAGCTTCATGGCGCCCCCTACATCGAGCATCTGACAGGTGGCTCCGCCCTGCACATGAACCTCGAAGAACACCTCAGCAAGCAGCAATATATGCAACTCCTGAAGGTAGCTGCCAAAGAAGGTTGCAACTATTTCACGTTCAACATCCCCAACACGGTGTGCAACGACTGCGGACACATAGACAAGCGCTATCTCCACGAGTGCCCGAAGTGTCATTCCAAGAACGTGGATTACATGACCCGCATCATTGGCTACCTGAAGCGTGTCAGCAACTTCTCACAGGCTCGCCAGGAGGAGGCTGCACGTCGCTACTATGCTAATGCAAAAAAATAACGCTGGGAAAATAAGGATTAGAAAAGAGAGTTTTTTATTTTTAACACTTAGGGTAAATGCTGAAATATGTAAACACTGGCGTCGTCTTCCAAGAGATTCCCGACGAGGTGACGCTTGCCATTAACATCTCGAACTGCCCTTGTCGTTGTCCGGGATGCCACAGCCACTATCTGTGGGAAGATATCGGGCTACCTCTAAACACAGAGGCTATTGATGATTTTGTGGTCAAATACGGCCAGGACATCACCTGCATCGCCTTCATGGGAGGCGACAGCGAACCCACGGGTGTGCAGGGATTGGCGGAATACATCCACGAGAACTACCCGCAGTACCGCATAGCCTGGTACAGCGGACGGCTTCGTCTGCCCAAAGGACTGATGCAGTCGGACTTCGACTATATCAAGATTGGACCGTATATTCGCCACTTAGGTCCCCTCAACAGTCCCACTACTAACCAACGGA
Organism: uncultured Bacteroidales bacterium; assembly: GCA_902783885.1. Classification (GTDB taxonomy): domain Bacteria; phylum Bacteroidota; class Bacteroidia; order Bacteroidales; family Bacteroidaceae; genus Physcousia. Next base: position 25,622 of record CACZSQ010000113.1, on the reverse strand, counting down.
TGTACCGCAAGAATCCAGATGGTATGTTCGTGGACATTACCAATCGTTTTTGGCGAAAAGAGTTCGGTCAGGAGACCAGGCAGGCATAAAAACGGCCTCCATTCACCGATTCTTCACTAAAAATGACGATTATTTAATAAAAAATCGTACCTTTGCGCCCGTTTTTAAGACTCAAGTTCCGTGAGTACTGAAGAATCAAAGGCGCGAGCACAGGATTTGTACCTTCAGGGTAACGCCTTCCGCAAGAAGCAGCAATGGTCAGAGGCGCTGAATGCTTATGAGGCAGCAGCAGCCTTGGATGCCGAGTCGCCAGCCGTGGCTGCCCGGAAGATGCTTATGGACATCATGGAATATTATTGTAAGGAATATTACAATCCATAGGGATTTGCATTAAGTTTTTTAGAATATGGCAAAAATGAAAGGTGCTATCGTGGTGAACACCGAACGGTGCAAGGGCTGCAGCTTATGTGTTGTGGCATGCCCGCTCGACATCATCGCGCTGGCAGACAAAAAAGTCAATCGTCGAGGTTACAGATTCGTGGAACAGACAAACCCCGACGCCTGCACCGGATGTACCTCCTGTGCTATCGTCTGCCCCGACGGTTGCATCACCGTTTATCGTAAAAAGATGGATAATTAACGTTTAGCGATTAACGTTTAAGGTTTTCAGAAACATGGAAGAAAAAGAAATTCTCCTGATGAAGGGCAACGAGGCTATTGCTCATGCAGCGATTCGCTGTGGCTGCGATGGTTATTTCGGTTACCCCATCACCCCTCAGAGTGAGATTCTCGAGACACTGGCCGCCGAGAAGCCGTGGGAAACGACCGGGATGGTTGTCCTACAGGCTGAAAGCGAGGTTGCCAGTATCAATATGATTTATGGCGGAGGCGGCGCCGGCAAGCGCGTGATGACCTCCAGCAGCAGCCCAGGCGTGGCTTTGATGCAAGAGGGCATAGCCTACATGGCCGGTGCTGAAGTACCGGGACTTATCGTCAACGTACAACGCGGAGGCCCCGGTCTGGGCACAATCCAGCCATCACAAGGCGACTATTTCCAGGCTACCCGTGGCGGCGGCAACGGCGACTACTATGTCCTCGTATTAGCGCCCTCATCGGTACAGGAAATGGCGGACTTTGTAGATTTGGCTTTTGAGTTGTCTTTCAAGTATCGCATTCCCGCTATGATTTTGTCCGACGGTGTCGTTGGACAGGTGATGGAGAAAGTAGTGCTCCCCCCCTTTAAGCCTCGTCGCACAGAAGAAGAGATTCTGCGCGAGTGCCCCTGGGCATCGACAGGCAGGAAGGGCAACCGTCCCATCAACGTGATCACGTCGCTGGAGTTGAAGCCCGAGGCCATGGAGAAGCACAACCTGCACCTGCAAGAGAAGTACAAGACCATCCGTGCCAATGAGGTACGCTATGAGGAGATTCAGACCGAGGATGCTGAATACCTGATTGTCGCCTTCGGCTCGGCAGCCCGCATTGCCCAAAAGGCCATCAGCGACCTGCGTTCCAAGGGCATCCGTGTCGGTCTCTTGCGACCGATTACTCTCTGGCCATTCCCCACAGAGCGCATCCAGCAACTGTCCGAGCAAGTGAAAGGAATCCTCAGCTTTGAAATCAATGCCGGTCAAATGGTGGAAGATGTCCGTTTGGCTGTAGAAGGCCGCTGCCCTGTGGCACACTACGGAAAAATGGGTGGCATCGTACCAACGCCTGATGAACTGATCCAGGCATTGGCTAAAGATTTTCAAATTAACGCGCTTAATAGTTGAATCGTTGAAAGTCAGGTATAAAGTTTGAACTTCGAATAATTGCAATTATGAAGAATAGAGACGAAGTACGAAATATCTTGAACACTGTGTTCATGCTTTTGGCGCTGATTGGCGTGGTCGTATATTTTGCTGTTCCAGCTCACCATGTTATCGGCTTAGCCATCATTGCTGTTGCATTGGTCATCAAGATTGTTGAATTCTTCATCCGATTCATGTTCTGAAAACACATTAAGAGATATGGAAAACATCATTTCCCCTGAGAATATAGTCTATCAGAAGCCAAAGCTCCTGAACGACACAGATATGCACTATTGCCCCGGCTGCTCACATGGCGTTGTGCACAAGCTCATTGCCGAGGTCATCGAGGAGTTGGGCGCAGAAGAGAAAGCTGTAGGTGTATCGCCCGTCGGTTGTGCTGTCTTTGCTTATAAATACATTGACATCGATTGGCAGGAAGCTGCCCACGGTCGCGCTCCCGCCATCGCCACCGCCATCAAACGCCTGTGGCCAGACCATCTGGTCTTCACCTACCAGGGCGACGGTGACCTCGCCTGTATAGGAACCGCAGAAACGATTCACGCGCTAAACCGTGGTGAGAACATCGCCATCATCTTCATCAACAATGCCATCTACGGCATGACTGGCGGTCAGATGGCTCCCACAACGCTGATGGGCATGAAGACAGCCACCTGCCCTTATGGCCGTCAAGCCGACTTGCACGGATACCCTCTGAAAATCACCGAGATTGCTGCTCAACTCGAAGGCACATGCTACGTCACTCGCCAGAGTGTTCACAGCGTGGCAGCCATCCGTAAGGCCAAGCGTGCCATTCGTCAGGCTTTTGAGAACTCCATCAACCGTCGAGGCTCCAGCCTTGTGGAAATCGTTTCCACCTGCTCCTCGGGTTGGAAGAAGACTCCCGTGGAGGCCAATGAGTGGATGACAGATAAGATGTTCGACTTCTATCACGTGGGTGATTTGAAGAACACGGTGGAAGATTGAAGCATATAACAATAACTAATCAGTATTTCATTAATACTTATGACAGAAGAAATCATCATCTCCGGTTTTGGCGGACAAGGTGTCCTGTCGATGGGTAAGATACTTGCCTATAGCGCACTCATGGAAGGCAAAGAGGTCTCCTGGATGCCTGCCTACGGACCTGAACAGCGCGGTGGAACTGCCAATGTCACCGTTATAGTCAGTGACGAACGTATCTCGTCACCCATCGTCAGCACGTATGACACTGCCATCATTCTCAACCAGCCTTCGCTGGAGAAGTTCGAGGGTTCTATCAAACCTGGCGGCACACTCATCTATGATGACTACGGCATCAGTGTCCCCCCCACTCGCAAGGACATAAACATCTACCAAATCAGTGCCATGGATGCCGCCGCAGAGATGGGCAACACCAAGGGATTCAACATGATTATCCTCGGTGGCCTACTGAAGGTACGCCCGATTGTCACGTTGGAAAATGTCATCAAAGGCCTCCACAAGACCTTGCCTGAACGTCACCACCATCTGATTCCTGCCAACGAAGAGGCCCTACGCAAAGGCATGGATATCATCTGCATAGCTCAAGAAGCTAAATAGCACTCCCTATTTATCGCCATGAGACGAGTCTTGTTCATCATCTTTTCATTACTATGCCTGCAAACATCTTTGTGGGCACAGTTCGATGATGGCAATGGCTACGGGAACTATGGTAATGGCTACGAGAACGGTAACGGCTATGGCAACGGCTACGACCAGGACCCGAACAACCCCAACCGCAAAGGCACTTGGGGCCGCGACACGTCAAAAGTTGACCGAACCGTTCCCACAGAGTACTATCAATGGCACATTGACGAGCGTTTGGGAACCATCACCCGTCAGGAATTCAACGATACCCTGCCCCACCTGTTCCAGAACATGAATGCCACAGACGGCTATCGTGGCGAATATAATATCCTTGGCAACTTGGGTTCTCCGCGCTACGCCCGTAACTTCCTCGATCGGAAGCCTGTAGATGACTTCATGTTCATGAATCCCTACGACTATTTCCACACGACCCCGGGGAGTCTGTTATTCACCAATACAAAGAGCCCCGTCACCAACCTCAGCTACCATGAATGCGGCTCACGCGAGAACGGGCAGGATCGCTTCCGCGCCTACTTCGCCACGAACATCAACAAGCAGGCAGGCCTGGGTTTCAAGGTGGATTATCTTTATGGTCGTGGCTACTACAACAATCAAGCCAACTCGCAGTTGGGAGGAACCATCTTCGGCTATTACTTGAGCGATCACTACGACATGCACGCCATGGTCAGCTGGGAGCATACGAAGATGGGCGAAAACGGAGGCATAACAGATGATGCATACATCACCAATCCTTCAAGTTTTCCCCGCAGCGTCAGCAGCAAGGACATTCCTACCAACCTGTCTGATGTCTATAACCGCAATGACCATCGGACACTCTATGTTACACACCGCTATAATCTCGGTTCCTATCGTGAGATTGAAGTTCCGGACAGCCTCAAGCCTGTGATGCCCGAGGACGGCGAGTTGCTCATGCGCATCACTTCAGACAGTCTTCTGGAAGTAATCAAAGCCGATAGCCTCCGTCTGGCAACGACCTTGGATTCCCTGCGCAACCAATGGCAATTTGAGAACCAGCCTCAACGCGAGTTTATTCCCGTGACCAGCTTTGTTCATACATTGCATATTCGTAGGCAGGAACATACCAACTACAACCGCTCGTCAATATCTGAAGACTACTTCGGGCACGCCCCCTACATAGGCACTTCCTACGGGCGCTTTGGTGATGAGACCTATGCCACGAGCATCAAAAACACTTTCGGCGTGCAACTTCGCGAAGGGTTCAACAAATGGGCCAAGGCAGGCGTGACACTCTTCGCCGCCCACGAATACGAGCGCTACAAGCTGCTCACCCCAGAAACCACTGACACCGAAGATGTGTTCGAGAATTACAACCGCAACCATGTCAGTTTTGGCGGTGAGATACAAAAGACTCAAGGGACAGCAATCCACTACAAGGCCGGTGCCGAGTTCTGGGCCATCGGCCCAAAGGCGGGCGATATGGTACTTCAAGGAACGGGCGATCTCAACTTCCGACTTGGCAAGGACACCGTACGACTCTCGGCCACGGCTTTCTTCAAGAATCTGACCGCGCCATTCTACTATCGCCATTACCACAGCCACACACTGTGGTGGGACAATAATGGCCTCGACCAGGAAACGCGCACCCGCATCGAAGGCACTCTCTCATTGGACCGAACGCTCACCAGCCTTCGCTTTGGTGTGGAGAACATTTCCAACTACACCCATCTCGCAGTCACCCATTCACCGAACTACAACACCGACGGCACTGTCAAGTCCTACGGCACAAGCGTGGAAGTGCGCCAACAGGCAGGCAGCATCCAAGTGATGAGCGCGACACTTAAACAAGGGCTTCATTGGGGTATCTTCCATTGGGACAACGAGGTGACGTGGCAACACTCTTCGAACGGCGACGTGCTTCCGTTGCCAATGGTATCAGTCTATACCAATCCATATATATCCTTCCGCATCGCCAAGGTTCTACTTGTAGAGCTGGGAGGAGATATGCGCTTCTTCACCGACTACTACGCTCCCGACTATGCACCGTTTATCAATCAGTTTGCCGTTCAAGATGCTTCACAGGAGCGGATGAAAATCGGCAATTATCCGATTATCAACGGCTACGTGAATCTGGCTATCAAGCGTGTGAGAGGCTACGTCAACTTCACTCACGCCAACCAAGGCACAGGGCGCGCTTTCTGGGCTCCTCACTACCCTATCGACCCCTACAGTGTGCACATCGGCCTGTCGTGGACGTTCTACGACTAAGAACTTAATTCCTTACAGTTTTCCCAGGATTTTGTCCATTACCCAGTTGACAGGAGTGGCGCTGACGCTGTCCAGTCGGCAGACGGATTTCCCCTGCAAATGCTCCACAACCAGCTGAATCAAAGGCATCTGGACATGTGGTGGATTCTCAATGACGATTTCCTGTACGCCTTGCTCGGTATGCAGTCTGATGGGTTCATACGTGAACACCGAGAAGCATATCTGCCCGCTGTCGCCGATAATCTGGATTCGGTCGGTGCGTGCTGACTTGTGGGCACAGAAGCACCAAGTGCCACTGCCGGGCAAGCCGTCGGGGAACTGGAACGAGGCACTTACCGTATCCTCGGTCTCGTACAGTCCTGCGCGATTGGAACAGAAACCGCTCACGCGGGTGATGGGTCCAAAGATTTCCTGCAGCAGATCCAGCTGGTGAGGCGCCAGGTCGTAGAAGTAGCCACCTCCGGCTATGTCGCGCTGTACGCGCCATGGCAGCTGCGTGCGGTTGTAGTCAAGATCACGCGGTGGCACGGCAAAACGAATCTGAACGCCTACGACCTTGCCGATCTGCCCGGATTCAATGAGTTCCCTGACCTTTAGGAAATAAGGTAAATAGCGACGATAGTAAGCTACGAAGCAGGGAACACCTGTTTCCCGTGAAACACGATTGACTCGCAAGCACTCCTCATACGTGGCTGCCAGAGGTTTCTCCACATACACAGGTTTACCGCACTTCATAGCCATGATGGCGTATGTCGTGTGCGAAGATGGCGGCGTAGCAATATACACAGCGTTTACTTCAGGATCGTTGAGCAGCGCTTGTGCATCGGTGTACCAGCGGGGTATATGGTGTCGCTCGGCGTAGCTTCGTGCGCGTTCGGCGTTGCGGCTCATGACAGCCACAACAGAGGAGCCCGGCACTAAACTGAATGCCGGGCCACTCTTTTTCTCGGTGACTTCACCACATCCGATGAAGCCCCATTTGATGAGCTTCTCGGCCATTGTATTATTTCTTACCAGCTTTCCAGAAGTCTTCCTCAGCCTTCAACTCAGCCTGCTGACGGTCGTACTCAGCCTTTTGGCGAGCATACTCAGCATTGTGAGCCTCCACGGTCTGGATGCTGCTCTTGAGGCGCTGCGCCTGTCCAGAGAGAGTGATGTCGGCAGCCATTGCCTTGTCGCAGTATGCCTTTGCCTGAGCATAATTTTTCTCCTTGGTGGCAATGTTAGCGCGCTGCATATAGCACTTACCCTCGAGATCCGGATTGTACTGGACAGCCTTGTCAAGATAAGCGTAGGCGCTCTTGAAGTCGCCGCCCTTACGCATAGCGGCAGCCACGCGGAGAGCTATGTTGCCTTTCTGTGCATCGCTCTTGCAGAGGTCAATGGCATCGTTGTAGTACTTCACACTCTCAGCTGTCTTGCCATCCTTGTAGTACTTCTGGGCAGTACCGATAGCCGACTCAAAGGTAGGTTCGATGTTGTAAGCGTATTCGGCGGCCTTATAATATACGGGGGTGTCGTCGCAGTCGTTGGCAGCCATCAGCGTGAGTGCGCTCTTCAAGTAAGCGAGGTTGTCCTTGTTAGCCTCCACTTTCGGGGTGAAGATGGCTACGATCTGGTCGCGGTCGGCAGCCTTGGACTGGGCAAAGATGCCTTCGATATTGTTCAGTGGCAGGTCGTAGTCCTTGACTATCTTCTGAGCCTTCTCGGGGTCGGGCTCATCCTTAGCCATCTGAAGCATCTTCTCGCAAATCTCCTTGCTCTCAAGATAGTCCTGCAGGAATTGCTCGCGGAAGCCGTTGGGGTTCGCCTGATATTTTGCATAACTGATACGGAAGAAGATATCGAGCATATAACCCTTCACTTCTCGTCCGCCCTGCTCTTCCAGCAGTTTGTTAGCCTTCTCAAACAACTGATAGGCTTTGTCGTGAGTATAGCCCTGAGGGTCAGCCTGAGGACCATAAACGGCATAGCAGTAGGCCTGAGGATAAACCACATCGCCCTCGGTGGCCTGCAAATCAGTTCTTGCGAAGCTGTTCAGACCTTTCAGGTTCTTCAGTCGGAGATCATAGAGTGCCATCAGTTCATCGAGATAGACCTTTTTCTTGGCTGCGTCCTGCTCCTGAGTAATCAGGGTTTGAAGCATATAGGAGCCGTCCGTATAGATACGCAGGTTAGCGAATGGAGCCTTCTCTATGACGGGCTTCCACACGTCGTAGGCTTCGGTGAAGCTGTTCTGCTTGATAGCCATGTTGAACATACTCAGGTTACGGCGGGTCTCAATGCTATCCTCTCCCGAACCAATACGGTCGTCGAGTGTCGTGCCTTCATATTGTGCCATTGCAGGAGCGCAGATGCAAGCAACGCCAATGGCCATAAAAAGATTCTTCAGTTTCATTTTTGTATGTTTTTTAGTGTTCTTATCGGTCTTTATTGTTTAGACATTCAGTTCAGAATATGGTTTAAGGCCCAAATAGGTATATTGGTAGTTCTTTCCTTTGGGCGACGGGAACTGACTGCGCGGGTCGATATTCTCGTTGCTGCGGAGATAATCCACAATCCGGTTGTAGCAATCCATGGCACTGTAGGCTTTCACGACAGCCACAAAAGATGTGTCACGATAATCGTACTTGCCTGTTTCCTGATTAATCACCACGCGCTTGAACAAGATGGAACCTTCATACCACCCTGGAAGTTCGTCATTCAGGCGCATCTGAATCTGGTCCTTGGGGCGCAGTGCTGCACGCTTGCCTTCCTCGCCGGCAGCTTCAGTGTTCTTGCCATTGGCTTTGAACTCTTCGATAGTAGCCGCCAATGTCTTGATGACAATAAAATATACGCGTGCGCGAACCTTATATCTTTTAGGAAAAGGCATGGTCCCTTCCACATACTCGCGGAAATCCTTTTCAAACTCGGGCGTGACAGAGAAGTCCTGAATGTGCTCACGGATAAAATCCAAAGCCTCATCCGCTCCACCAACCACCACTTCATCATCAAAATAACGAATATAGAGATTCATTCTATCCTATTTAAGTTTCTAAAACGGCGCAAAGTTACAAATTATCTTTCAAATATTACCGAATTTGCCTTTTTTAAGTATCACGAAAGCTTAATTTTTCGACTTTTTAGCTACTTTTGCACCGAAAACTGCTATTGTCATGCTTAAATACTTTTTCTCTCTTTGCTTCTGCGTGCTTCTCAGCACCGCAGCGGCAGCACAGAACGCGCAGAAAGTACTCGAAGCCACAGCACAGCGGCTTACGGGCTCCGGTGATGTGCGCGCACAGTTCAAAGTCACCCAGTTCAGCGGCACCACGCCTCAAGGCGATGCTCAAGGCACCATTCTCATCAGCGGACGCAAATTCCAGATGGTCACCGATGAACTCACGACGTGGTTCGACGGGCAGACTCAATGGACCATGCTCAGCAATTCCAACGAGGTCAATGTAGCCATGCCCAACGAAGAGGAGCAGGCAGCCATGAATCCGGCCATCCTCGTGAATATCTACAAAAAAGGCTATCGAAGCTCCATGACAAAGTCGGAACTGCGCGGAAAGCCTACCTACGTCGTGCACCTGACTGCAAAAACGAAGAAAGCATCGTTCTCAGACATCTTCGTGGACGTGGAACAGAGCACCTTTAACCCGCTATGCATCCGGGCTAAGAAGGACGGCGACTGGATGCGTCTGGCAATCCTCACCTTCCAGAACGGCCTCAAGCTTCCCGCCTCCACCTTCACCTTTCCCAAAAGTGACTTCCCCTCAGCCGAAATCATTGATTTAAGATAAAAAATGGAACACCTCAAACTACTCGTCCTCGGCAGCGGCCCTGCAGGCTACACAGCTGCCATCTATGCCGGTCGTTCCGGCCTCACCCCCGTGCTCTACGAAGGGCTCCAGCCTGGTGGCCAGCTCACCACTACCACCGAAGTGGAGAACTTCCCGGGCTTTCCTGAGGGCATTGATGCCAACGAGCTCATGGACAATATGCGGCAACAGGCAGAGCGCTTCGGATGTATCATCCGGCAGAACATCGCCGTCCGTACCGACCTCAGTGCGGCACCTTACCATGTGTGGTTCGACGATGACAGCGAAGTTACCTGCGATGCCCTGATTATCGCCACCGGTGCGTCAGCAAAATATCTGGGACTGGCCGACGAGGAGAAATACCGCGGCCAGGGAGTCTCGGCCTGTGCCACATGCGACGGTTTCTTCTACCGCAAGAAAACCGTGGCTGTTGTTGGCGGTGGCGACACGGCCTGCGAAGAAGCATCCTATCTGGCAGGCCTTGCCTCCAAGGTCTATCTCATCGTGCGCAAGCCCTATCTGCGTGCCACGCAAATCATGCAGGAGCGTGTGCTCAACAATCCCAAGATCGAGGTGCTCTTTGAGCACAACACCCTCGGGCTCTTCGGCGAGAACGGTGTTGAGGGAGCCCACGTGGCCTATCGCAAGGGCGAGGCCGACGAGCGTCGCTACGACATAGCCATCGACGGTTTCTTCCTCGCCATCGGCCATCGTCCCAACTCCGACATCTTCCGTCCGTGGGTACAGACCGACGAGATTGGCTATATCCAGACCGAAGGCGACTCACCCCGCACCGGCATCCCCGGCGTCTATGCCGCTGGCGACGTTGCCGACCCGCACTACCGCCAGGCTGTCATCGCTGCTGCCAGCGGAGCCAAAGCCGCCATCGAGGCTGAGCGCTACCTCGCAGCTCTATAAATACCGATTCTTTACCTGAACAACTAACTAAGCCAAAGTATGAACACTGAGATTCCAAGTTTCAACGCCTGTATTTTAGAAAGCTTGAAAAAGCACTGGGAGCTGGATGCTATCAGCGACTATGGTGTCCAGACGTTCCACTACAAGGACGTCGCACGTGTCATCGAGAAGCTCCACATTATCCTCGAAGCCTCTGGCGTGCAACACGGAGACAAAGTCGCCATCTGCGGCCGCAACAGCGCCCGCTGGGGAATAGCTTTTCTGGCCACCCTGACATACGGCGCCGTGGCTGTGCCTATCCTGCATGAGTTCCTGCCGGATCAGATTCACGACATCGTCAACCACTCTGAGGCCAAGCTCCTGTTCGTGGGTGACATCGTGTGGCCCAAGCTCGATGCAGAGAAGATGCCTCATCTCGAGGGCATCTTCGGCAACTCCAACGAGGAATATACCCTGCTGTTAGGCCGCACAGACAAGGTGCGCTACGCCCGCGAGAACCTCAACCGTCTCTTTGGCGAGAAATATCCCAAGAACTTCCGCTCGAATAACATCAGCTACTACATCGACTCCCCCGACGAGTTGGCGGTGCTCAACTACACCAGCGGCACCACATCCAACTCCAAGGGAGTGATGCTTCCCTACCGTGCCCTGTGGAGCAACTGCGCCTTTGCCATCAATCAGATGGGCAGGGAGATGAAGGCTGGCGACAACGTCATCTCCATGCTACCGTTGGCCCACATGTACGGTTTGGCATTCGAGTTCCTCTTTGAGTTCTTGCATGGCGTACATGTCTTTTTCCTTTCAAAGACACCGTCACCTGCCGTGCTGCTCGGCGCCTTTGCCGACATCAAGCCGCGTCTCATCATTGCCGTTCCCCTGATTATTGAGAAGATTGTGCGCAAAGCCGTCTTGCCCAAACTGCAGACGCCTGCCGTGAGACTCGCCTTGCATACTCCTTTCTTGCGCGAGCGCGTCAAAGCCGAAGTCTGTCACAAGTTGCAAGCAGCCTTTGGCGGCAACTTCATCGAGATTGTCGTCGGCGGAGCCGCCTTCAGCCAAGACATTGAAGCCGTTCTCCACGACATCAACTTCAACTACACCGTCGGCTACGGCACCACCGAGTGTGCACCTCTCATCAGCTATGCCCACTGGGACACCTTCAGGAGAGGCTCTTGCGGCCGCACCGTTGAACGCATGGAGGTACGCGTGGACAGTCCTGACCCGCAGCACGTGATCGGCGAGTTCTACGTGCGCGGAGCCAATGTCATGCTGGGCTACTACAAGAACGAGGAGGCCACGGCTGCCGTGCTCGACCAGGACGGTTGGTACCACACCGGCGACCTGGGCATCATCGATGCCGAGGGTAACATCTTCATCAAGGGGCGTTCCAAGAACCTACTTCTGGGAGCCAATGGCCAGAACATCTACCCCGAGGAAATTGAGGACAAGCTGGCATCGCAGCCCTACGTCACCGAGTGCGTGGTCATCCAGAAAGGCGACAAGCTCTACGGCCTCGTCTATACGGACCCTGAAGACATGAAGGCTGGCGGTCTTTCAGAAACCATGCTTGAAGCACAGATGGAGGAGAACCGTCAGGCTCTTAACCATATTGTGCCACCCTATGCCCGCCTGCAAGCCATCAAGCTCATGCCCGAAGAATTCGAGAAAACGCCCAAGCGCAGCATCAAGCGCTACAAGTATCTCAACTACCCCATCTAAGGCATCTTCCTTCTCCAGATTCATGTCCGGCCGCATCATTTAGCCATTATCCACAATCCCACAAGCGTTCCCAAGAATCACTTTTTGACTTAATGTCACAAAGTCACATGTCACAAAGTCACGAATAAGCGAAAGCAAACCGATCTCGCTTGAATCATAAAGGTCCTCGCGCTCAAAGGAATAAAGGTAAACGTCAGAAGACGTAAATGTTTTTATTATTCCAAGGCCTTGGAATGATTATTCGGTGACCTTGGAATAATCATTCGGTGGTGACGGAATGATAAACAGGTATGGGCGTGAAAGGTAACAGGCCTAGGACCATCAACCGATGGTCCTTAGGGTGAGGCGCAAAAGGTTTTAACAGGACGTACCACATGCCGCAGAATGGCATATAGCGGTGAATCCGTGTAATCTGTGTAATCTGTGGTGAGAGAACATGAAAGCGCCATCCAGTTTTTAGGGCTGGGTGGCGCTTTGGTGATGATCATCTGCCACCAGTTGTGGGATTTTTTACTACTCCCACTCGAGATATATCCAGGCGTTGTTGTTGGCGTTGGCCTTCCAAGTACGGGTATCCCCATCCACAGTTGAATCGCCATTAACGAGATAACGTACAGAGGATGAATACGATGTTACCGTAAAGCCCTTCTGCTCATAGCCATAGAAGACGGCAAGCTTCTCTGAAGATGATGCCTTGTTGTAGGTGAGCGGTTCGAACTTGGCCTCAAGGTCATAGGCATATGATGTGTCGCCTGGATAATCATTGTATTCTTTGTCGAGTTCAGGGTCTTTCTCCGAATGGCAGCGCACAACGACATTCTTGATTTGCGCATTGGCTATGTCGGGGAAGTTAACGACATCGAAGGTGATTGTCTCCTTCGACTGCCCGTGCTTCTCTTCTTTATAATACTCTACATGCAGGGTGGTTCCGTCAACGTAGGACGACGTCAGCGTACCTTCTTCGCTGGTGCCTCCGACTTTGACAGTCCTTTTATCCTGCGACTGCGAGGGGAAACTACCAACTGTGACGACGTCACACATGATGCTCATTTCGACGCTTGCACGCTTCAGCGTTACGGGGGCGAGGTTCGGGCTATCTTTCAGTTCCACCTGGACCTTATAGGGCAAAGTCTTCATGTTGAGGCTGTTGGTGGTAACGGTAAAGAACACGAATTGGGTATTATGTCTTTCAGACATGTGGAACTTCTGCACCAGATCCTTGCAAGGAATGACGATGGGTTCGTCCTTCGTTGCCCTGAAACCATATTCTATAAATATCTTCTGACCTGTTTCATCTGTTTCAGGTATGATGACATAGGTGCGGCAGCCCTCTTCGAGCTGACTGATGACCAGTTGCTTGTTGTCAAGCGGCGTGTTGTCTGAAACTTCAAAGCTGAAACGGTCCACCTGGCCTCCATGGACGAAACTCTGGCCCGTAGTCTGCCGGGTGGTGGTCGCGTCAGTGATCTTACCTCCGCTGCCAGCTCCACCTATTCCCGAAATGTTGATGCCACTACTAACCTCGCCCTTGAGCACCGACAGGATGAAATCATCGTAGTTCGAGAATATGTCGTGACCAGCCTCGCGTGTGAGCTGCTTGATGCAGTCGCGTGACCATCCATTCGTATTGTGCCAGATCTTGTAGAGCTCCACGATGGATTTGTCGTCGAGGTTGTATTGGGTCAGTTTTTTGGTAATGTACTCCATGAGTATCGACATGCCGTAGCCATGAGATTCATATGCTTTGTGCGTTGTACCCGAGGTGTAAATCGAGCCGATGTCATAGAATCCCTTGATGGCATTGCCGACATAATTCTGGGCATAGGAATAATTGAATTTACCAATCATGAACTGCTCTGCCCAAACAGCGCCCGACTCGTAGAGCAACAGACGCTCGCTGCCGTCGTGAAAGGAAAGGCCGTCGCTTATTTTTCCGCCCGTAGCTTCTGTGATGGCACCAAGTTTGTCAGCTTTGCGGAATGCGCTGCGCGGGTCATAATCTGCCTGATACATGTGCATCAGCTCATGGATGATGGTGCTGCGGAAATTATCCCTTGAGTTGGCAAAATCATCCAGTATGTGATCACCTACCTGGATGGAGCTCCATTCGTTGCAATATGCACTTTGACTGAATGTTCCAAATTCTTCCATTTTGGCAAATGAGAAGGTGACATCGCGATCGGTGACCTTCAGGCCCAGGTCGTGCAGCTTCTTGATGGCATCGCGGATGCACTCGTTGATGGCCTCCCAATTGGCATCAAGTCTGTCTGCCAGCGCAGCCCTCTGGCGCCAGCCGAAAACGAAATGCCACGATACATTGCCTTCGGTAAATTTGTCTTCAAAAATATCCGTGCCGCGAGTACCTTTCACCGTCGCCGCACCGCCCTGGCCCAGATAGTCCACCTTGGCAAGACCGAGGCTGATAGAGAGCTGCTCGCCCGCTTCAGCGTCGTGGTTGTCGGTTGCCGGCAGTTGGAACGTGTACTTGCCGTTGGCATATTCCGATTCCAGAATGATGTCCTGATAATCAAGGACGTCCTCAGAAATATGATAGCATGGCACATGAGCAATGACGTTGACGCCAGGGCCAGCATCCTCGGATTCGATGCTCATGGTGAGCTGCTTGTCAATCTGAGGCGGAACGGTCAGCTTGTAGAAGTTGGACACTTCATCCTCGCCAGCCACCTCGCCCGCCTTCACATCGCTGATGGCAATCTTCGTTTCAGCAGAGAAGGTGTTCTCGGGGAAGGTGATGGTGATGTCACCCTTTTTCAGCGTGGCGCCCGATGTGGGCACATTCTGGTAGTCCTCAGGGTTGATAGAAGGTGTGGGAGTAGTGGGAGTCGCCACCTCGTCCGAGACGTTATCGTCGGAACAGGCAACGAACAATGCCACGAACAAACACATAGCGGCCTCGACTATGCGACGAACAGCCGTGCGAAACAGCATGAAGTGATCAGGTGTAGTTTTCATAATTCGTTAGTTATTGATGATTTTGTCTTTTTCATTTGTTTCATTGATTCCGCCCTACTCTATCATCTGCAGGAATTCGTCCTCGCTGACGATGGGGACGCCGAGTTTCTGGGCTTTCTCAAGCTTGGCGGGGCCCATGTTGTCGCCGGCGAGGATGAAGCTGGTCTTGGCGGAGATGCTGCCGGTGTTCTTGCCACCGTGCTGCTCAATGAGCGCTTTGTACTCGTCGCGCGAGTGATGGGCAAAGACACCGCTGATGACAATGGTCTTGCCTGTCAGGCGGTCGCTCTGCTCTGCCAGCGTCTGCTCGGAGAGTTGCAGCTGCAGGCCATGTGCACGAAGGCGCTCGATGAGGAAGATATTGTCCATGTCGGCAAACCAGCGGATGACGCTCTCGGCAATGGCCTGCCCGATGGTGTTCACCTGCAACAGTTCGTCAAGGGTAGCACGAGAGAGTGTATCGATGTCGCGGAAACGGCGTGCAAGGGTCTTGGCCACGGTTTCGCCCACGAAACGGATGCCCAGCGCAAACAGCACACGCTCGAAGGGCACTTGTTTTGAATCCTCGATGGCCTGAATGGTCTTGCGGGCAGAGCGGATGCGGGAGTCGTTGAAGCCGCTCAGCTGATCCACGGTGAGGTCGTAGAGGTCGGCAATATTGCGGATGAGTCCGCGAGCATAGAAGTCATCAATGGTCTCAGGCCCCAGCGTGTCGATGTTCATGGCACGGCGGCTGACGAAATGCTCGATGCGGCCTTTGATCTGCGGTGGGCATCCTGCCTCGTTGGGGCAATACCACGCGGCCTCATCCTCGTAGCGCACCAACTCGGCACCGCACTCAGGACAACGCTTGATGAACTCTACACGCGGACCGCGGTCAGCAGTGATAAATGCCTCATCCACAGCGACAATCTTGGGAATAATCTCACCGCCTTTCTCCACCAGTACGTGATCGCCCAAATGCAGGTCGAGGCTGGCCATGAAATCTGCATTATGGAGGGTAGCACGGCGCACAACGGTGCCCGAGAGCTGAACGGGCTCCATGTTCGCCACGGGTGTGACAGCTCCCGTGCGCCCCACCTGGAATGTCACCTCACGCAAGACGGTGGATTGCTGCTCGGCCTGAAACTTATAGGCTATCGCCCAGCGCGGGCTCTTGGCGGTCATGCCGAGCGCACGCTGCTGTCGCTGCGAATTCACCTTCAGCACAATGCCGTCTGTGGCCACAGGCAGGTTCTTGCGCTCTGTGTCCCAATAGTCTATAAAAGCATATATCTCATCGAGCGTTCGCACTTTACGCATCTGCTCGCTCACCTGAAAGCCCCATGAGCGTGCCGCCTGCAGGTTCTCGTAGTGCCCGTCAGCCGGTACGTCATCACCTAAAAGATAGTAGAGATAGGCATCAAGGCGGCGTTCGGCAACGACAGCCGTCTGCTTGCTCTTCAGCGTTCCGCTGGCTGCATTGCGCGGGTTGGCAAAGAGGGGCTCCTCGCGTGCCTCGCGTTCGCGGTTCAGGGCTTCAAAACTCGACCAAGGCATCAGCACCTCGCCACGGATCTCAAAAGCCCGCGGCCAACCCGTTCCCTCGGCAAGCTGCAGGGGAATCGTGCGGATCGTGCGCACGTTAGCCGTGACATCGTCGCCCTGAACGCCATCGCCACGCGTGACAGCACGCACCAGGCGACCGTCCTCGTAATGGAGCGAGATGCTCAGTCCGTCGAACTTCAGCTCGCAGCAGATTTCGAAATCCTCACCCGCCAGACCTTCGCGCACACGCTCGTAGAATTCTGCGACTTCTGCTTTGTTATAGGTGTTGGACAGCGAGAGCATCGGACGTACATGAACAAACGTCTCAAACTCCTGACTCAGGTCGCTTCCCACGCGCTGCGTAGGCGAGTTCGGGTCGGCGAGTTCGGGGTGTCGTTCCTCTAATGCCGCCAGTTCACGCAACAGGGCGTCGAACTCCTGATCGCTGATGGTGGGGGCACTGAGCACATAGTAGTTGTAGTTATGTTGATGAAGCTCCTTGCGCAGTTCCACGATACGTTCTTGTTCGCTCATGACATTCCGTGTTTTTTATCGTTAGCAGCCACAAAGATACACATTAAAATCTGCACGTCCATCACGTTCCAACATTTTTCTTCTAAATATTTTTTCTAAGCGAGCAAGAATTACGTACCTTTGCCGGCGCAAAAAAGAAACGCACATAACCATGCGAATGATGTTTTTCCTGATATTCCTTTTATTGATGCTCGGAGGACTCTCCTACGTGCTGTGGCATGTTTGGTGCCTGCTCCCCTTCCCCAGACTGTGGAAAGGCGTATTCGTGGTTGCTTGCGCGCTCTGCTTCCTGAGTCTGTTTCTGGTCTTCGGAGGGGATGTGGAGAACTGGCCCGTCAACGTTGCCTCCGCCGTCTATACGACGGGTACATCCTCAGTCATCGTGCTCCTCTACGCCGCCCTCACTTTCCTGCTGCTGGACCTCCTGCGCCTCTGCCGCTTCATTCCTTCTGCCTCGCTCTATGACAACGGCCCGTTGGCGGCAGGCATTGTCGTCTTCCTCGCCGGCCTACTCGTGTGGGGCAACATACGCCACAACAGCAAGGTGCGCGTGGCTCTGGAACTTACCACCGAAAAGTCGCTTCCCAAGGACTATACGCTCGTGATGATGAGCGATCTACATCTGGGCTATCACCATCGGCGCCCCGAGCTTGCCCGCTGGGTGGACCTCATCAACGCAGAGCACCCCGACGCCATCCTCATCGCAGGCGACATCATAGACATCAGTGTTCGTCCACTGCTACTCGATGACATGGCCGCAGAGTTCCGCCGCCTCGAAGCCCCCGTCTATGCCTGCCTCGGCAACCACGAGTACTACAGCCGGCGTCCAGAAGCCGTCACCTTCTACCGCCAGGCCGGTATCCGACTGCTCATCGACTCGTGCGCCATCATCGACAATGCCATCGCCATCATCGGGCGCGACGACCGCACCAATCCCTCTCGCAAGCCTCTTCAGGCGCTCTGCCAGACTATGCCGGACAGCCTCTACACAATCGTCCTCGACCACCAGCCCTATGCCCTCGAAGAAGCCGAGCGCCAAGGTGTTGACTTCCAACTCAGCGGCCATACCCACCATGGGCAGGTGTGGCCTGTCTCATGGCTGACCGATGCTCTCTACGAATGCGCCTTCGGGCCCTGGCAGCGAGGCTCCACCCGCTACTACGTCAGTAGCGGTCTCGGCATTTGGGGCGGCAAGTTCCGCATCGGCACCCAATCCGAATACATCGTGGTTTCCCTCCATGCCGCTCAGCAACTTTAACCTATTATTTGCATTTTTGCGCATGTTTCTCTTCGCATAAAAATACTTTTATTACTTTTGCACACATTATTATTACATTTTATATGAACCGACCGGAGTAATGAAGAAAGTCTGTAATTTCATAGCGCAATGGATGGGGATTCTGGTGCTGCTTGTGGCGGCTTTGTCACTGGCGGTGCCAGCTTCTTTCGTATGGATAGATACGTGGGTAATCAATCCCATGTTAGGGGTCATTATGTTCGGCATGGGACTGACGCTGTCGCCAAAGGATTTCCAGATTGTGCTGAGTCATCCCAAGGATATTCTCGTTGGCTGTCTGGCTCAGTTCTCGATTATGCCCTTGCTGGCATTTGGTCTGACATGGGCTTTGTCATTACCGAAGGAACTGGCATTGGGCGTCATCCTCGTGGGGTGCTGTCCCGGAGGCACGGCGTCTAACGTCATCACCTATCTGGCGAAGGGCAATCTGGCTCTCTCTGTGGGCATGACTGCCACCTCAACACTGCTGGCCCCTGTGCTAACACCCTTACTCGTATGGCTTCTGGCTGGCACGATGGTGGAAGTGGACACGTTAGGGATGTTACTGAGCATCGTCTATGTGGTCATAGCTCCCATAGCCGTGGGCTTGCTGTGCCAGCGTTTCCTGCCCGAGATGACAAAGCGTGTCGTCCCCTACCTGCCGGCATTCTCTTCGATTGCCATTGCCTTGACTGTTGGCATCGTTGTGTCACACAACGCTGACCGGTTGCTCGTTGGCGGATTTCTGGTGGTTGTGGCGGTCGTGCTTCACAACCTCTTCGGCTTGAGCTTGGGCTATTTCGTAGGCCGGCTATCAGGACTTGACGAACAGAAGAAGCGGGCTATTGCCATAGAGGTAGGGATGCAGAACTCAGGGTTGGCCAGCAGCCTGGCCACGATACATTTTGCGGCTTACCCTCTGGCCACGATACCCGGAGCCATCTTCAGCGTATGGCATAACATCAGTGGAGCCGCTGTCGCTTTCGTATTCAGAAGAAACAGAACACAATAAAACATGAAAAGATTTCACAACTTCATGCTGATGGCCATTCTTCTCTTCATGGGAATGGCGGCTTGCTCAACGAAGCCTGAGTCAATCCTTCCCCAAGCACCAGACTATGCCGATACGGCCATGTGGGTGACTGTCGATGACGATACAGAAGGAACAGGAGCCGACGTATTCTATATTGTATCTACATGGGAGGCTGACTGGACTACTGACGACAGCAAGGTGTGCCACTATGCCGATGTCTGGAACCCGACACACCGTGCACACATGGCTACAGAGATTCATCGAGTAGCCGCTTACATGGCTCCCGGCAACCGCTTCTATGCACCCTATTACCGCCACGCAACCATTGAAGCTTTTGAAGCACAGAACGAGGACACCGTCTATAGCCGTACACGTTTGGCGATGAATGATGTGTGCAAGGCTTTCGACCAGTTCATCCAGCAACGCGACACCCTGCGTCCACTCATCATTGCGGGCTTCAGCCAGGGCGGTCTGGCCGTCGTAGAACTGCTGAAGCACATGAATGATGCGACCTATCACCAGCTGGCTGCCGCCTATGTCCTTGGCTACAAGGTAACGCCCGAGGACACCGCTTCATGCCATCGCATCCGTCCCGCCCAAGGGGAGAGCGACACGGGCGTCACCATCTGCTACAATACTGTGAAAGATGTGAAATACGTCAAGCCCGTAGTCGCCGCCACGTGCTTCGGCATCAATCCTGTGAACTGGCGTACGGACGACACACCGGCAACACTGCACGACAGCATCACTGTCGTGCTCTCGCCCGAGTACCATGTGCTTGTGGTCAGCGGGTATAGCGGCGCAGAGTACAAGCCTTACAAGAATCTGCTTAACGTGGGCGACATACACAGCTGCGAGCCCTGGCTCTATAGCGAGTGCCTGAAAAAGAACATCTCTGTCAGAGCCCAAGCATGGAGAGCACGGCACTAAAAGAACAAAACTCCCGACAATCTGCAGAGACTGTCGGGAGTTTTGTTCGAAGCCTATAGCTTCTTGAATCCAATGCGTTTATTTGAAATTGAAGAAGAAATAGTAGCAGACTGCTGCTACATAAGCGCCATCGCCTGAGAAGCGGGCGATGCGGTTGCTGCTGGCATCATAGTAGTCATGACCCTGGATGCGGCCAATGACAGAAGGTGTCCTGCGCGGATCTTCGACACTGCCATTGGCTTGAATCTTGCCACACTGGGTGTTGCCTTTATAGACTACGCCGTTTTCGTTGAAGCTGCCGAGGTCGCGGTTGAAGGCATCGGTAACTTTACCAGTGGACTTGACGACACCAATCTGCTGGCCGAGGCGGTCGAGGACCTTTCCGTCGGCGGTGATGGAACCAATCTTGGTGCCAGAGGCATTGAGGAAATTGCCGGCGGTGACCTTCTTCATATTAGCTTTGAAATTTGCCGCTCCTTCAGCAGCGGCTTTATCCCTTGCATCCATAGCGCCTTTGAGTTTAGCCATCTCTTCCTGAGTGGCATATTCGTTGAACAGGAAGAAGGCTACAAGCGGCCGATCCACCTCACGACGGAAGTGGCCGAACTGCTTGCCGTAGCAATACGCTTCGGTGCGTGTGACCTTACCTAATGACTTACCGTTAAGGCTCAAGCCGCCACCTGTCTTGGTATTGACACTTAGCGTGCCTATTTCAGGAAACACGATGTCATCACCATTGATGGTGGCAATCAGCTGGCCGTCGTTGCGGGTGACTTCGCCCGTAGATTCGTTGACGGTATAGACAATAGGATGTCCAGCCAAATCGCCTTCTGTGAAAGTGCGTACAAGCGTGAACTGACGAGTGTCAGGGTTCCATGTGGCAATCACCTTACTCTCGTCCCAAGAGGTACCCTCATAAATCTTGTTCAGGTTGTTCGAATTGGAGGCTGTAGCCGTTGTGGTAGTGCTTGTGGACTCAGTAGTCTTACCACCGACGGCGTCTTTTGCCTTCTTCAACAAACCGCCGAACTGGGCATTGGCAGGCAAAGAAATAGCGAAGGCTATGAGGCAAGTCAATGCCCATTTCATGCTACTGTTACAAAGATTCGTGTTCATAAGCAAGTTAGTTAATTGGTAAATAATGATAGAAAAGATAAGGTCGCGTATGTGCGCGCGACCTTATCTTATATAAAAACAATTAGTACTGCAGTTCGATGAGAGCCTGACGAGCCTCAACGATTTCGTCCTTCACCTCGGCCAGTTGCTCCTTCAACTCGTCAACAGTGATTGCGTTGATGACGGTGAGGGGTTCAAGTGCATCAGCCACGGGTACGAGTTCGGGGTCGTATTCGGTCAGACGGTTGATAGCATCCTGAATGAGCACGATGCGAAGAGAGATGTCAGAAGCAGCCTGATCATCGAAGGAAGCGAGGAACTTCTCGGAGTTCTGAGAGATGATGTAGAGCTGCTCCACGAGAGAGGCAGACACAATCTGCCAGAAGAAATTGATGCGTTCGTTCTCATTCATGGCATCGTAGAGCTTCTGAGAGTTCTCATAGATAGAGAACTCATCGTCGAGGACCTTGAAGGAAGGATCATTGATGTCAGCAACCAACTTGGCAATAGCCTTGTCATAGCCGCTGAGGTCCAGGCCGTAGAGGTCAGCTATCTCACGATCCACTTGCAGAGCGGTGAGTACGCGATACTCCTCAGAAAGGGTCATGGTCTCGTCAGCCACAGAGAGGTCAAGCAGATAGGTGGGCTTCACCAGTTTCTCCTCGTCTGTGAGAACAATCATGCCATTCTTCTCCACAACAGGGAGCTTCTTCAGGCGAGCGATAACAGATGCCAGGCTGTCCACGTTCATCTTGATGGAAGCCTCTATCTGCTTCTGTTCAAAAGTCCTCAGAGAATCACCCTCTTCAACGGGCTGAACAGTCTTGTTGCCTCCGCAGGCTGCGAAAGCGATTGCTGCAACTACGACAGCAAAGAAAGATAATTTCTTCATGATGATTTGAATTTAATTTAATTAGGGTTATAATATTTTTTCAATGTTTCAATCTTTCAATGTTTATGCGAGAACAGAACCCCACCAACGATAAAACACATGAGAACCATAACAGCCATATTGAACCAAAGGGTCTTGATGTGCCAAGGACCAAGGATTTTCTCACTGCTGTAGAACGGAGCTCGCCCAAGGTTGTTGCGAGGAGTCAGGTACACGAAACCGGCACGCGGAACAATATAGCTATCTACTATGTCCAGCAGTCGGCCATGTTCGCCAC
This sequence comes from uncultured Bacteroidales bacterium, assembly GCA_902783885.1. Classification (GTDB taxonomy): domain Bacteria; phylum Bacteroidota; class Bacteroidia; order Bacteroidales; family Bacteroidaceae; genus Physcousia. Next base: position 2,976 of record CACZSQ010000113.1, on the reverse strand, counting down.
CGACTACGAAATCTTCAAGCTTAATATTATGGTTTGCTCGCTTGAGCGCGCGCACGTTTTCCTTACCATAAATACGGAACATTTCGCTCAACATACGGTTACGTGCCAGCGAAGCCGTGTTACCGATCTTGGACAACTTCTGTTCGAGGTCCTTTAGGAAACTGTAAAGCGACGCATCACTCCAATCGCCGGCATAGGGCTCCAAGCCCAAGAAGGTCGTTAGGACAGGCAGGTTCGTCTGGATGACTCGAAGATGCTCAGGATTAACCTCCAACCCACGGCGACGTTCATCCTTCAGAGTCTCCAACTGGGATTGCAGTTCCTTCAGGAAAACCATGTTGTAGAACTGTATCTCATAGCGTTGCTTATCCAGTTCAAAGAACGGTCGCTCATAGTCGTTGTCAGTGAACGAGGTGACAGCCAGCGCCTCGTAAGCCCAACGCGACGGGATGACATCGCCTATCACCGGCACATTGCCAGTAGTGCTTTTGGGCGTCAGGTCTGAGAAGTTCACTACGAGGCCGCAGAGCAGAATCTGGGGTATGAGCAGCAACGGGATACTGACATAGATAGCCACCACGGAGTTCAGACGCTGTGACAGCAACAGCCCGACGAGGCTCGACAGGAGTGCCGTGGTGAACAATATTAACCACCATACCCAGAAGAGGCCGTGAAGGCCCATGATCACATTGCCTACCCAGATGAACAGGAGGGTCTGCAGCAGCGACACACCTGCGGAATAAATGATTTTCGACCAGATGTAACTGCCATAAGATAAATGAAGGAACTTCTCCCGCTTAAGCAAAGCCCGGTCACGGATAATCTCTTCGGCGCTGCCGCTCATGCCTATGAAGGTAGCGACAATGACGGCCATGAAGAAATAGCTCACCAGATTCTTGTTATCCATGACGCTGTAGCCCTCGGGCGGAGCATAGCGTGTGAGGAATGCACAGATGAGCGCCAACACAGGTGCCACCAGCAGGGTGATGCACAGGTATTGGACATTGGTTATCTTGGTGCGGATGTTACGATGTAAGAAGATAAAGAACTGACGCAAAGCGCTCGGGCGCTTCTGGTCAGATGAGGGGACCTCCTTCGTTGCAGGCGTGCCCTGTTCCGGACGGTGCTTGAGATAGAGTTCGTGCCACTCCTGGGGGCTTGTCTTACGTTCATCGGACAACTCACCACTGCTATTGAGCGACTTCTCATCAATGATATTGAGAACGATCTCGGGGTTCACATTGCCACACGTGGGACAGGCGCTAGTCTCTGCATCGGCATAGTCGGCAGCCTCCTTGAAATAGGTGATAGCCTCGATGGGATTGCCGTCAAACACAGGATAGCCGCCCTTGTCCAAAAGCCACAGGCGATCGAAAAGCTTATATACATCGCTTGACGGCTGGTGGATATTCACCACGATGAGCTTGCCTTTCAGGGTTTGTTCCTTGAGCAGGTTGATGACCTTCTCTGTATCAGCAGAGGACAATCCGGACGTGGGCTCGTCGAGGAACAGCACGGCGGGCTCACGGATTAGTTCCAAAGCTATATTCAAGCGCTTACGCTGTCCACCGGAGATAAACTTATTAATGGCAGAACCTACTTTCAAGTCCTTGGCAGCATCGAGGCCCAAATCCTTCAACGTTTTCATTACGCGGCGATCCAGTTCGCTATCTGCCATTCCGGCAAAGCACAATTTTGCTGTGAACCAAAGATTCTGATAGACTGTCAGTTCCTCGATGAGAAGGTCGTCCTGCGGCACAAAACCGATAAGAGCTCGGGCTTGAGGCTCAGCTATGTCATGTCCATTAATGGTGATACTGCCGCTTTGAGGCGTCAGCGTCCCGTTGAGAAGCGAGAGCAATGTGGTCTTGCCTGTCCCCGAGCCGCCCATGATAGCCAACAATTCACCGCTGCGGAGGTCAAAGCTCAGGTTGTGCATACCATTGTCGCTGTTCGGGAAGCGGAAATTGACATCGCGGCCGCAGAATGTCACCGTCTGCATCTTCTCCACAGTCTTTCCTGCTTGTCTGTTGTGGGCTTCAAGAATAGCTGAGTAGTAAACAGGTTTACCCATCTTGCTCTTGAGAACACTGCTCTGCAACCACACCTGGTAAGAGCCGGCAAGCACTGGGACATCATTCAACAGAGCAATGTCGGGTCCGGGATATGTGAACACCAAAAGGCCCATATCCGGTATCAGGAGCGTTTTGAGCTGGCTTTCGAATCCTTCGAGACTGTGAAGCAGCACACGCTCTGACGGGTTACCTTCCACAAAATCCACGAAGTCGGCAAACAGGCGGTCCTGAACGCCAAACTTCTCAGCCATCACCTTAAAAATGGGATGAACATTGCTCTTCTTAACACCGCAGAACTCCATCAAACGCAACAGTAACATGGCCTCTTCCTGCAGACGGATCTTGCCATGTAAATTCTCACAGATGGATGCTACAACCTGCTCTGTGTCAAGGTCTTCTGTCATCTCATACGCAAGGCGAAGATCACTGTAGAGGTCAAGATATGTATTGGTATTGCGGATTCCTAAATGGTGACGAAGATAACTCACGAGCATCTCCTTTGCCCGTGACTCCTCCACATACTCCTCCCTGCCAAATAAAGCAAACAGGCTTAGGAAACTGGATAGGATGATGTCTGTCATTTTCTCGGCAAATATACAACGATATTCTGAATCCTCCCATTCTTTATTTGTTAAAAAGGATTAATCGCACAGGATTCGTCCTTTTGAGCATTATTAACAAGTAGATTTTTGCTATATTCATAGAATATACGTATCTTTGCGCCGCAAAAGTAAACCATTAAACGAATAAACGCTTAACGAAAACAAATATGGCATTGAAAATCGTTGTTCTGGCCAAACAAGTGCCAGACACTCGTAATGTGGGCAAAGATGCGATGACCGCCGAAGGCACTGTCAATCGCTCTGCGTTGCCCGCAATTTTTAATCCCGAAGACCTCAAC
>CACZSQ010000112.1 GCA_902783885.1 uncultured Bacteroidales bacterium | reverse complement strand
TTCAGGTTGTTGCTTGGTACGACAACGAGAACAGCTACACCAGCCAGATGGTTCGCACCATCAAGTACCTCGCTGAGCTGAAGTAATCACATCTCCTGAAAAGGACAGACAAGAGAGACGGCGTCTATCAAATGACGCTGTCTCTCTTTCTTATTTCTGTAGATAATATATATAATGTCCAAGCCACCATTCCTTTGAATTTTTCAAAAAAAATGTATAAATGACGCTTATTTCGCAATAAATGCCTAACTTTGCCTTTGCTAAAGTGACTTCTCCGAAATAATCATTTACACACATGAGACTAAAGACAACTTTCATCGGCTTGTTGGCATTAGCAGCAACAACCGTTGCACAGGCACAAAGCGAACTCTATCCCAAACACTTCGACCTGGAACAGGTGACACTGCTCGAAGGACCTATGAAGACAGCAATGGACTTGAACATCAAGATGTTGCTGCAGTACGATACGGACCGGCTGCTGACACCCTACGTGAGACAGTCGGGACTGGGAGCAACCACGGACAAGAACAGTCCTTACTACCAATGGGAGCAGAAACACCCGTCGTTCTCGAACTGGGGAGATGCCAGTTTCAACCTCGACGGCCATGTGGGAGGGCACTATCTCTCTGCCTTGGCATTGGCTTTCGCAGCCTGCCACGACACCGATACTAAGAACGTGCTAAAAGAGCGAATGGAATATATGCTGAAAGTGATGAAAGACTGTCAGGACAACTATGACAATAACACCGAAGGGCTATACGGCTTCATCGGCGGACAGCCCATCAACGAGTCGTGGAAGAAGCTCTATAAGGGAGATCTCTCAGCCATTCGCAACAACTGGGGATGGGTTCCCTTCTACTGTGAGCACAAGATCCTGGCTGGCTTACGCGATGCTTATATCTACGGAAACTACGAGGCCGCAAAAGAGATGTTCAGGAAATTGGCCGACTGGAGCATCAACATAGTCAGCAAAGTGAGTGATAGCGACTTTCAAAGTTTCCTCGACTGTGAACACGGCGGAATGAATGAGAGTCTGTTGGATGCCTACCAGCTGTTTGGCGAGGCCAAATATCTCACAGGGGCAAAAAAATACACCCACAAGACAATGCTCGACGGTATGCAGACGCTCAACACGACATTCCTCGACGGCAGGCACGCCAACACGCAAGTGCCTAAGTTCATCGGCATGGAACGCATCGGTGAGATTGAACATGGCGCTTATACAAAGGCTGCAGAAAACTTCTGGCAAGATGTGGCTCTGAACCGTACCGTGTGCATCGGCGGAAACTCGGTGAATGAGCACTTCTTGAGTGCTGCTAATGCCAATCGCTATATCGACCAGTTGGACGGACCTGAGTCGTGCAACACAAATAATATGCTGAAACTGTCGGAGATGCTGGCCGACCGTACCGGCGAGGCACGCTATGCTGATTTTTACGAGTATGCCACATGGAATCATATTCTTTCCACCCAAGACCCCACCACTGGCGGCTACGTTTATTTCACCACATTGCGCCCACAGGGCTATCGCATCTACTCGCAACCCAACCAAGGAATGTGGTGCTGCGTGGGCACAGGTATGGAGAATCACTCAAAATACGGTCACTTTATTTACACCCACGACGGTGCTGAAGTGCTCTATGTGAACCTCTTCACGTCCAGCCAACTGGTAAGCGACGATTTCGCCGTCACCCAGAGCACAGACTTCCCTTACGCAACGAACAGCACAATCACAGTTGAAAAGGCTGGCAACTACACCATCGCCATACGCCACCCGGCATGGGCAACCAACGGATTTGAGGTTTATGTCAATGCCGAGAAGATGAATAGCCCGACCAACACGAACGGCTACGTCGAGTTGAAGCGGAATTGGTCCATAGGCGATATGATCAGCATTGAAATGCCAATGACATTGCGCTACATCGAATGTCCCAACTATACCGACTATATAGCCTTCACCTACGGACCTATACTCCTTGGTGCACAGGCTACCGCCACAAGCCAAGCCGATGCCGAAATAACAGGGCTGGCGTACGAGAAACTACAGAACGAATATGCAGGAGCCGGACGTATGGATCATGCTCCCGGTTCGATGGCCTCATCGAAGAACCTGCTCTCGGCACCTTTGCTCATCGGAGAGAGGGGCGACGTGCTCAACCGCATCAAGATCATCGATAAGAACAAACTGACTTTCACCATCGATGCCAGCCGCGAGGGCGTTGAGACCTATAAGTGGAAGACACTTACGCTTCGTCCCTTCTACGAAATTCATCACTCACGCTATATGTGCTACTGGTATCAACAAACAGCAGAGAACTTCGCAAACAGTTCAATGGCACAAACCGAAGCCGCCAACGAAGCGCTACTGGCCCGGACACTCGATTTCGTAGCACCTGGCGAGCAACAGAGCGAGGCCGGTCACGAGTACAACTACTCAAGCGACTCTTCAACAGGTTCTTACAATGGAGAGAGCTACCGCGATGCACGTTCTGGAGGCTACGTACAATACACACTGTTCAACAAGGACGGAATCACCGATGATTTGGCAATCCTCTGCCGCTTTACCACTGCCGACAAAGGGCGCAAGGCTTCGCTCATCGTCGATGGAACAAAAATTGCCGACATCACCATCCCATCGAATATGAAGAACACCGAAAACGGCTTCTACAATATCGAATTTCCTATTCCGTCATCAGTGGCTACGAATAGCGGACAGGCTAAGGAGAAGTTTGTGGTACGTCTGTCAGCCAACGGAGGAACTCTAAACCCAGGTCTCTACTACCTACGCCTCATGAAGGAATATAACCCCAACCCTAACGCCTATCGGTTTCAGGCTACGGACTGGACAACAGGTGATGGTGGACGCATCAGCGCCAGCGCCATCACCTACGATACTGAGAAAAACATGATTAAGGCTAAATCAAAAGGAAATAACAATATCTGCCTGATGATGAAATATCAGGATCACGACTACGATATTGACAAGTCGCAGAAATACCTCATCGTGAGGGGCAAAGGCTTACATACCAGCGGCACCTATTCATACCTGTGGTGGCTCAATGGCTCGAATCATGGTACGCAGGTATTGCCAGTCACACAGAAGGTGATAAACCTTGACGGCGAACCACAATCACTTATCGTATGGGACATGACTACCAGCGGCATCTATGAAAACTTCTCGGGTGACCGCCCGAACGTATGCGTGGGACAAACCATCTTCGGACTGACCGCCTCGTCAAATGACGGGGCCTGCGAGATATACGACATCAACTTCGTAGCAGACGTGGAACAGTATATCAACACCGCAACAAGCATCCAGACGCTGAATGATAACTATACCACTCTCCTCCCCGATGCCTACACACTACAGGGCGTGCGGACTACCATGTCCAGAAAAGGTATTTACATCAGCCAGGGACGGAAAATACTGAAACAATAAAACAAGTAGTCAGCCTTCGGGTGAAGACTGACTACACACACATTATACTTTCACAGAGACTCGGCAGTTTATTTCAACAGGACTTTCTTTCCGTTGACAATATAGACACCGGACTGAGTGGGGCGGTCAAGACGGATTCCCGTGAGAGTATATATACCTGGATGTTCCACAGAGGAATCCTTGCCGTAGTCCTTGATGCCATCGTAATCGGGATCGGCAGCAATTCGGATGAAGCCTATTGTCTCAGTAACAGGCTTAACATTGAGGAAATAGGCACTGTTGCTACGATCGACCTGCAGACGCATCTTGGCGGACGTACCTGTTGCCCCATCTACGCGAAGTATTGAGCCAACAATGGCCTCTGAGTAAGATTTATACTGGTCATTTGTTTGCAACTGAGCCATCACCAATGGATTTCCCTCACCACTTGGATGCGTGAGTTCGGTTTCGAAAGTGCAGTCGCCGCCATCAGCGAGACCCGAGGTGAGTCTGAACAGTTTCTCCTGAGTGCTAACCTCATAAAGATTACCCAGGCCATCACGTCCGACTCCCTGCTCTATGGCAAGATAAGCCACGGGCATTTTCAACTCCGTGGTGATTGTGTTGCCTGCCTGACGGGTGAGGACAACCTTGAAGCCCTCGTTCGTAACATCCCACACGCGCCACATCGTAGGAACAGCAGTGGCCACACCTGTCCGGGGACAGACCATCACAACAGGAGTAGAGGTGAACGGTTGACGGAACTTCACCTCGCGAATGACCTGGTCACGAGACGAGATTTTGACAGCATTGGAGAAAGAAATGTCATCGGCATTCGTGAAACCACTCTCGCCTTCCACCAGTGGAGCATAGCCCATCTCGTAGTGCAGGTTCCCTATCGTACCATTGCCGGGCTTACCAACGATATAGTTGACAGTCTCCTGAGCCGTCGCCGTTACGTCGTCCCAAAGCTTTTCTTGATAGACTGCATACTTGTACTCGGTTCCAATCTTACCAGATTTCACGAAGGTGCTCACCATACCCTTAACTGAGGATCCAGTGCCAGTATTCTTATAGGTGATACTGCCAGGAAGCAAAACGGGCTCCACATCGAAGGCATCGGCAAAGAACAAGTTCACCTGCTCACCCGGTGTGAGAGTGATAGTGCCATACTGGACGTCAGGCAGTCCTTTCTCTGTGCCACCGATGATAAGAATCTCCTCGTCAGTTTCCAAAGTCCTACCAGCAGCGTCGATTTCCTTGATTTTGTAGCGATAAGTACCATTGGTTTCCAACTGATCGTTATAGGTCATAGATGTCTTGTTGGCCACATCTGATGCACTATAGCCTTGAATCTTAACGAATTTATTGGTACGACCAACTCCGTCAGCCCGCAGGATTTCCACGCTATCAGCCAATTCTCCGTTGCGCAAAGTCCATGCAACTCTCACTTTCATTGTAGAGGGCATGAAATTCAGACTAAACTTATGGGGACGATAGGTTCGAGGAGCTGTGGGAATGTAGTTCACGCTGCCATTGTAAGCCATAGGTGTTTCCATGGAAGCATAGTACTCACCTGTGGTAGTCAAACCGCCGTCATATATCTTCGACTGCCACTGCTCATGGTTCCAATAATAATAGCGCTCGATGTATTTCCAGTTATTAAGCTTATCGCAGATACGCTTTACGGCGTCACGGTTCGTAGCCTGTGAAACGCCACCGGAAAAAGCGCCGTTATGGTTCCAAGATGCGCCCCACACCCACTCTGAAATCCATATGGGACGGTGGTGACGGTTGACCCATGAGGCAAGATTATCAAAACTGCCCTCTGTCCAATAGCAATGCATATCAATGACATCGCAACGCCAGCCACGGGCATCGCAAGAGTCCAAAAGAGCATGAAGGAGCGCTTCGCCGTTGGCTCCGTCCCATGAGGAGGGTGTCAACATACGTCTGCCTGTGCGCATATATTCCCCCCAACTGTCGATGGTTCCATGCAACGCCGCATCATAGGACGAATAATAACATTCATCAGCTGGGTTCAATGGCTCATTATCATTCTTAAGGTGGGGAGAACCTTCAGGAGCTGAACCGACATTAGAGGGCGATGGCCATCCATTCTCATTCTTATAACGCGAGACCAAGTATTCGGCATCAGGTAACTTGTCTGTTCCGCCACCGATGTTCCATCCATAGACACTCGTACCACGGACTGCACGCACGATGTTCATATCTGTGCAGTCTGCTATCTGAGCCTTACCGGCATCGTACCACTTGAAGAGGCGATACGAGGTGATGCGACGATCCATGAGGTTGGGCAACGTCACCTGCAGATCCTCATCAGCAGCAATGAAGCAACGGCTGTAGCCCTGACCCGTATTCCCCAAAGCTAAAGTAACCATGTAGCCGCGCTTGAGCTTGAAGCTGCGTATCTTATTGTTCCAAGCAGTTGGAAGGTCTTTCATGAATCCACTTCCATTGTGCCCCTCGGTGAGCTGATTATAGCTATTTCCTGTGAAATCTTTCCCATCAAACACCGTCAGCGGGCGGAAGGTGGAACCACCATAAGGCAATAGAATAGCACCGCGGTTGTATAAGCGTAGCTGACAGTTGGTGCCGTCTTTTGCTTCTGCACCATTAATCTTGATGAAACTGAGGTAGGCTTTGGCCAGAGTCGGTCGCAGCGCATCCATGATCACAACCGCGTGATCGGTATTGACGATATTGATGGAACCCGTAGAGGTAAAGGGCTCCGAACCGGTAATATGATAATCCACATCGGTGTCCAGCGTGACAGCCTGCGAGACTTGGGACACCGTAGTTATCCCGTTCTTTGCCCATGCGGGAGCACAGAGCCATGCGGCCAATGCGCTTATCAGAATGAATCGTTTCATATTCGTGTTGTTTTTAGTTAGTATTCATCCGGTCCAAAAGAAGCCTCCGTGAAAGTGGTTCCCTTGGAAGCAGAGATGTAGTGATAGGTAAACGTGAAATTATGCTCTTTATAACGTTTCAAGCCAAGGTCCTTGCGGATGCTCTGGAGGAGGGTTTCCCTAAAATCAGCCAAGCGCTCAGGCGTCAACAGAGAATCATTGTCCAACTCACCCTGCACGGTATGATAATAGATAAAACCTTGCGGTTCATCTACATACACCATACTGTCGAGGATGATCGTCTCACTCAGCAGGCGTGGGCATTGACGCGCAGTGAACTCCTCAGCCTCGCGTCGGCAACGGTCGGAAAAGGACTCGGTGCAACTACTGCCCGCAAACACGAGCATCATGAACAATGAACAATGTATGATGAAAGATTTAATTCGCATAGGACACTTGCAACGCTTCAAAATTTCAATTGTCAACAGGAACGACCTGAAGGAACAATTCATCCAACTGCTTTTGTTCCAGACGTGCGGGAGCATCGAGCATCACGTCGCGACCGCTGTTGTTCTTCGGGAAGGC
>CACZSQ010000111.1 GCA_902783885.1 uncultured Bacteroidales bacterium | reverse complement strand
CTAATGACTAATGACTGAAAATGACATTTTCGGGTATCGCTGAATTTTTTTTGAAAAAAGTAGCCCGAACATTCGAAAACCGCAACGACCATGTCGTACCTTTGCAACGTCGGAGGGTTAGAAGATGCAGGTCTTAACGGCCGAAGACCTAAGTCTTATGCCCCGAAGACCTGGCTCTTAAGCGCGCAAGAGCCTAAAGCCCCCAAGCCCCCTAAAGGGGAGTGTAGGGAGAATGAAGAGTGAAGCAGCGTTCTACAAACTTTTTTGCAGGATGTAGGCCATGGTGAGAAAGGTGGTGACACCTGCATAAATCTCGGTACGCACCGTATGTTGTGCAGGGTCAAACCCGAACAATTTCTGTATCATGGTTTAAGATGGCTGTTGACGCCGTTCGCGGTTGTAGCTGCGATAGCTGTCGGGCTCTATTTCTACATCGGGCTCCGCGAGGACTTCCTCGAGGGGCTGTCCGTTCAAGGTGGCGGGCAGGCGGAAACGGAGGTACTTGATCTGGAGGCCACGGTCGAGCCACATCTGTTCGTAGTAGGTGCGGATGGACAAGTCTATGGCACTTTCGGCAGAGTTGTTGTTGAAAGCGCCGTAGAGGTTTTCAGTACAGACCTCTACTGGCAGGTGGTTCTCCTCGACGACGTAGCGGGTGTAGGTGAAGAGGAAGTTGGAATCGGTCTTGAGGTGTATGAGTCCGCCATCGACGAGGAAGCGGCGGTAGCGGCGGAGGAAATAGGTGGAGGTGAGGCGCTTGGTGGCCTTCTTCATTTGGGGGTCGGAGAAGGTGAGCCATATCTCCTGCACCTCGCCGGGCGCGAAGAAGCGGTCGATGATCTCGATGTTGGTGCGCAGGAAGGCTACGTTCTTCAACCCCTCGCGCAGCGATTCCGTAGCACCGCTCCACATGCGGGAGCCCTTGATATCCACGCCGATGAAGTTGCGGTCGGGATAGCGCCGTGCCAACCCCACGGCATACTCGCCGCGCCCGCAGCCCAGTTCCAGCACGATGGGGTTGTCGTTGTGGAAGAACTGCTCGCGCCAGCGGCCGCGCATGTCAAACGGCACGTCTTCGACTACCGAGAAGGGGTACTCGAAGACGTGGGGGTAGGTTGCCATGTCGGCGAACTTGGCTAACTTTCCTTTGCTCATGGTGTATCAGTCTAAAGTCTATTCGGATGTTTTTTCACCATGGTGAGCTTAAACTCAGGGGGAGAGTCTGGCGTCTCTACTCAATCACAACCCTTGTCCATCCGTGGATGTCGGGCTCGATGCCATACTGGATGTCAACCAGCTTCTTGTAGAGCTTGGTGGAGATGGGGCCGGGCTTGCCGTCCTTGGCAAAGACGTAGCTGTGACCCGTCTCGGGATCGTCGATGCGCTCAATGGGGCTGATGACGGCTGCAGTGCCGCAGGCGCCGGCTTCCTCGAAGGTGGAGAGCTCTTCGAGCGGAATCTGGCGGCGCTCCACCTTGAGGCCGAGGTCCTCGGCGAGCTGCATGAGGCTCATGTTGGTGACGCTGGGCAGGATGCTGTTGCTCAGGGGGGTGACATAGGTGTTGTTCTTGATGCCGAAGAAGTTGGCAGCACCGCACTCGTCGATGTACTTCTTCTCGCGGGCATCGAGATAGAACTCGCAGCTGTAGCCTTGGTCGTGGGCCCACTTGTTGGCACGGAGGCTGGCAGCATAGTTGCCGCCGACCTTGTAGCAGCCGGTGCCGAGGGGCGCGGAGCGGTCGTAGTCACGCGTGATGACGTAGGGGTTGGTGGCGAAGCCGCCCTTGAAGTAGGGGCCTACGGGCGTGACGAAGATCATGAACAGGTAGTCGCTGGCGGGGTGCACACCCACCTGCGCCGTCGTGCCGATGAGCAGGGGACGGATGTAGAGCGTGGCACCGCTCTCGTAAGGCGGGATGAAGCGCTCGTTGAGGCGCACCACCTTCTCCACCATCTCGATGAACATCTCTGTCGGCACCTCGGGCATGACGAGGCCGCGTGAGGTGGATTGCAGGCGGGCGGCATTCTGCTCGGGGCGGAAGATGCGCACCTTGCCGTCGGGGCAGCGGTAGGCCTTGAGGCCCTCGAACGCTTCCTGACCATAGTGCAGGCAGGTGGCTGCCATGCTCATAGGGATTGTCTCCTCGGAGTGGACTTCGATCTCACCCCACTTGCCGTTGTGGTAGTTGCAACGGACGTTATAGTCGGTCGGCATATAGCCGAAGGACAAATTGCTCCAATCAATCATTTTTCTCAGTATTTTATTACGATATACTATTTACTTTATTGTGCTGCTGATGTCCCACGCCTCACGTTTAGGCGTTGAGGATTCATGTTTGCGGCTGCAAAAGTACACAATAAAAATGAAAAAAGAGGAACGAAAAGCGGAAAATATTATACGACTCCACTTTCGCAAGCTTCGTTTCGTTAGGTTTTCAGGTTATTAGGTCGCTTCGCTTACAGGTTTTTGAGCTTTTCTGCCTGAAAAGAATGAAAAAGTTTGAGGCTTAAACTCTAAAGTTTAAAGTTTTTACTACTTTTGCAAAAATTTTTGGCCCAAAACATGAACAAAAAGACTCTTTATGCCCTTTTGGCAGTCGTGGCTGTGCTCATAGCAGGCATGGCCTACCTGATTTATTCCCTCAACAAGTCCAACGAAGAAAACAAGCAGATGCTGGAGCTCGTGGAGATGGACAAACGCGAGCTGGAGAACGAATACGAAGACTTCGCCCGTCAGTACAACGAGATGAAGACTCAAGTCAACAACGACTCTCTGATGGCTCAGCTGGAGCAGGAGCAGCAGCGCACACAGGAACTGCTGGAAGAGCTGCAGCGCACCAAGGCCAACGATGCCGCCGAGATCAAGCGCCTGAAGAAGGAGCTGTCCACCATGCGCGAGGTGCTGAAGAGCTTCGTGGCTGAGATAGACTCGCTCAACCGCCTCAACACGCAGCTCATGGGCGAGAACGAGGATCTGCGCCAGAAGCAGGCGGAACAGCGACAGCAGATCTACTCGCTGGCCGAGGAGAAGGAATCGCTCACCGACAAGGTGGCCATCGCCAGCCAGCTGGATGCCATCGGCATTCACGTGAGCGCGCTGAACAAGAAAGGCAAGGTGGCCAAGAAGATTGCCGACGTGAGGAAGTTCCAGCTCGGCTTCAGCATTGCCCGCAACGTGACGGCTGCAGCCGGCAACCGGAGCATCTATGTGCGCATCCTGAAGCCCACGAACGAGGTGCTCACCGGAGGAGGCACGTTCAGCTTCGAGAACCGCTCGCTGGAGTACAGCATCCGCAAGGACATCGAATACACGGGCGAGGAGACCCCCGTCACCGTCTATTGGGATGTCAACGAGATGCTCCTGGCCGGACAATACCGCTTCCAGATCTTCGCCGACGGCAAGAACATCGGGAATGCCTCCATCTCTTTTGAGAAATAAGTCCCCTCACCCTCCCTGTGAGGGAGTGGCTACTCTCAAGAATATATTCTTTTGTGCATATAAGTAAAATGTTTAATCTATAATCCTTCACCCACCAAGGTATCTACTTCCTCCCTCACTGGGAGGAAGAGAGGTGGGCCTCTTTATGGAAGCAGTATTTTCTTACATCATCTCACTCGGGGCATCGGTCATGATGCCTATCCTGTTCACCATCATCGGTCTGTGCATCGGGCTGAAGTTCGGCAAGTCGTTGCAGAGCGGTTTGTATGTGGGCGTCGGTTTCGTGGGCCTCGGCATCGTCACGGCGTTGCTGACGACCAACTTCAACGCACCGTTGAAGAACATCTCTGAGATCTACGACTTGCAGCTCGGCATCTTCGACATGGGTTGGCCCGCTGCTGCAGCCGTGGCCTACAACACAGCCGTCGGCGCACTGATCATTCCGATTTGTTTGGGCGTCAACTTCCTGATGGTCATCACGAAGACCACGCGCACAGTGAACATCGACCTGTGGAACTACTGGCATTTTGCCTTCATCGGCGCCGTGGTGTATTTCGTGCAGGGAGAGAGCCTGGCGTGGGGCTATTTCGCCGCCATCGTCTGCTATATGTTCACGCTGGTCATGGCCGACCTCACAGCCGAGAAGTTCCAGAAACACTACGAGCTGGACGGCATCAGCATCCCGCAGCCTTTCTGCCAGAGCTTCGTGCCCTTCGCCATCGCCATCAACTGGCTCTTGGACAAGATCCCTGGATTCTCGAAACTCGACATCGACGCTGAAGGACTGAAGAAGAAGTTCGGCGTGCTGGGCGAACCGCTCATCCTCGGTGTCATCGTGGGTGCGCTCATCGGAGCCCTCAGCGTGAAGGAATGGAACAGCGACGCCGCCAAGACCATCCTCTCCTTAGGCGTCATCATGGGAGCCGTGATGGAGCTGATTCCGCGTATCACCAAGCTGTTCATCGACGGCCTGATGCCCATCAGCCAGAAGACGAAGGAAGTGGTGGAAAAGAAGTTCAACGGCAAGAAAGTGCATATCGGCATGAGCCCCGCCCTCGTCATCGGTCACCCCACGACGCTCGTCGTCTCCCTGCTGCTCATCCCCACGGTGCTGTTCCTCTCCGTCGTGCTGCCCGGCAACCAGTTCCTGCCGCTCGCCTCGCTGGCCGGTATGTTCTACCTCTTCCCCCTCGTGCTCCCCATCACCAGGAATAACGTCGTCAAGACCTTCATCATTGGACTCGTTGCACTCATCTTCGGTCTTTACTTTGTCACCGACATGAGCGCCGACTTCACGGCTGCTGCCAACTCGGTCTATGCTGCTACACAGGACGCTGCCGCCCACGTGCCCGACGGCTTCCTCGCAGGTGCCCTCGACTTCTGTTCGTCGCTCTTCGGATGGGTTATCTTCCGCGCCTGCAAGAGCCTCGACTACATCGGCATGGGACTCCTCTCTGGCTTCACCCTCGTCATGATGTTCCTCAACAGAAAACGAATCATCGCAGACGAGAAGCAGAACGCTAATGCGCAGTAATTTAATCAGAAACGAATTATCGTAATTGACATAATTATCTCATCGCTCTGATACTTAGCAATGACAAAACAGGAGTACATGGATATTTATCGGATTGTGGGGATAGCTATGGAAGTCCATGGTGAATTGGGCCGTGGCATGGCAGAACCCATCTATCAGGAAGCTTTTGCTATAGAGTGCAAGCTTCAAGGGATACCTATTGCTCGCGAAAAGGAATTGAATATGTATTACAAGGGTGAGCTAATGCAAAAAAAATACTTCGCTGATTTCTATTATAACGGTATTGTTATTGAACTTAAAGCGGTGAACGAAATCTGTCCCGAGCATCGGTCTCAGTTGTTTAACTACCTCCGTATCACCAATCAGCAGCGTGGCATCCTTTTTAATTTTGGTGAGGAAAGCCTGCATACTGAGCGCTATCTTTATGTGGAGGCTTGTGACGATTTCGTTCTTATCAATCAAGATAACTATCGCGATTATATAACCCCATAGCAATTAAGTCAATACCCCTAAAAATTATGCCAATTACGGTAATTTGTTTCCATTAAAAATCTAACATTTTAATTTCCCAAAGATATGAAAAAAGTATTTCTTTCCCTCACCCTGCTGACGGCGTCATTGGTTTCCTTCGCCCAGCAGAACGTTTATTTCCAGACCGCCTGCCATCCGCAGGACGTCAAGCACTACGACACCAAGACCCTGCGCGAGCGCTTCGTCATGGAGAAAGTCATGGCAGCCGACGAGATCAACCTGACCTATTCGCAGTACGACCGCTTCATCTATGGCGGCGCGATGCCTGTCACCCACGACCTGAAGCTCGAGACCTTCGACGCCCTGAAGGAGCCCTATTTCCTGCACAGCCGTGAGCTCGGCATCATCAACACCGGCGGCGACGGCATCGTCATCGTCGATGGTCAGGAGTACCCCCTCGGCTACAGCGAAGCACTCTATGTGGGCCGCGGCCACTTGTCCAAGGACAAGGACGTGAACCAGAGTGTCATCTTCCGCTCCAAGGACGCCTCGAAGCCTGCCAAGTTCTACCTCAACAGTGCCACGGCTCACCAGCACTACAAGACACAGTGGGTGACGCTCGATGGCCGCAAGAACGGCAAGGTGCAGTCCCTCAAGGCCACCATCGTGGGTACAAAGGAGAAACCTCTCGGCACCCTTGAAGAGAGCAACCAGCGCACCATCAAC
Organism: uncultured Bacteroidales bacterium; assembly: GCA_902783885.1. Taxonomy (GTDB): domain Bacteria; phylum Bacteroidota; class Bacteroidia; order Bacteroidales; family Bacteroidaceae; genus Physcousia. The sequence goes on along the minus strand of CACZSQ010000111.1, from coordinate 573 downwards.
CAGCTCATCGTCAACACCTCACTGGAGGAAGGACCCTGCCAGCTGCAGATGGGACTGACACAGCTTCAGCCCGGCAGCGTGTGGAACACCATGCCCCCTCACACTCACGGACGCCGCATCGAGGCTTACTACTACTTCAATCTGCCCGAGACACAGACCATCAGCCATGTGATGGGTGAGCCGCAGGAAAGCCGCATCGTATGGCTTCACAACGAGCAGGCCATCATGTCGCCCGAATGGAGCATCCACTGCGCCAGCGCCACCTATTATTATACGTTCATCTGGGGTATGGCAGGAGAGAACCTGAACTACAACGACAAGGACAACATCCCCGTCATCGACCTCCGCTAAACAACTACCTATGCATTCGTTCCTCTACCCAGAGTAGAGAACATCTCACACAGATATCACAGATTTCACGGATTCGACCTGCACAGACTTTTTGCAGCGAATCCGTGAATTCTTTGTAATCCGTGCCCGATAACAATTCGCTTCATTCGCACAATTCGCCGTTTATAAATCTCCGCTTATCCGTTTGTTGTTTTGTCGGCGAATTGTGCTAATTGTGCGAAT
>CACZSQ010000110.1 GCA_902783885.1 uncultured Bacteroidales bacterium | reverse complement strand
TAGTAGCGTCCGTTGGTCTGACCGCTGATGCTGAACTGCTCGCCGTTGCCCTGCGGCATCACGCCACGGCGCAGGCCGTCCTTGGCGAAGAGGTTGTGGAGCGAGAAGTTGGTGAACTTCAGACCCACCTTACCAATCACGCCCGTCATACCGTAGCCGAGCGAGAACTCCACCTGGTCGTTGCTCTTCGGTGTGAGGCCCCATTTCAGATCCACGGTGCCGTTCTCGGGGTCAGGTTCCAGTTTATAGTCGATGGCTTCGGGGTCGAAGTGTCCCATGGTGGCAATCTCACGATAGGAGCGCTCGAGAGCCTCCTTGGAGAAGAGGTCGCCGGGCTTGGTGCGCAACTCGCGGCGCACCACGTTCTCATACACGCGGTCGTTGCCCGTGATGGTGACATGCTTGATGTACGCCTGTTGGTTCTCAGTGATGCGCATCTCCAAATCCACACTGTCGCCCACGATGTTCACCTCCACGGGGTCGAGCTGGTAGAAGAGGTAGCCGTTGTTATAGTAGAGGTTACCGATGGCGTCATCATCGGTGTTGAGGCGCTTGTTCAGGTGTGTCTGGTTATAGACGTCGCCCTTCTCCATTCTGAGCACTCGGCTGAGGTAGTCCGAGGAGTAAAGTGTGTTGCCCACCCATTCGATGTTGCGGATATAGTAGCGCTGCCCCTCTTCCACCTGCAGGGCTATCTCCACCTCGTTCTCGCCATAGGGCTTCACGCTGTCCCAGACGATGCGGGCATCGCGGTAGCCGTACTCGTTGTACTTCTCGATGAGGCGTTCCTTGTCCTCCTTCCAGCGCTCCTCGATGTATTTCTTGGAGCGGAACAGGTTGGCGAACTTACCCTTCTCATGGGTCTTCTTGAAGGCACCGCCCTTGAACATCGTACCCTTGATTTGGCTCATCTTCAGGGCTGTGTTGCCGCGTACGTCGATGCGGTGAACCTTCACCTTGTCTTTCTTCTCGATGTTGATTTCGAGAATCGACTTGCCTGGCTCGCTGATGTCATCCTTCTGAACGATATTCACCACGGCGTTCTTGTAGCCTTTCTCGTCGAAGTAGCGCTTGGTGATGAGGCGTGTGCGGTCGATGATGTTGGGTGTTATCTGTCCGTCTTTCACCAGTCCGAGCTTGCCCTCGAGTTCCTCGCGCTCGCCTTTCTTGATGCCGTTGTAGGTCACTTGTGAGATGCGGGGGCGTGCTGCCAGCTTGATGTGGAGATAGGCCGAGTCGGCCACGAGGCTGTCCACGCTGATGGCCACATTGCTGAACAGGCCGTTCTTCCAGTAGCGGCGGATGGCATTGGTGATTTCCTCACCGGGGATGGAGATGACCTGCCCCTTTGTCAGTCCCGAGAGCCCGATGAGTACGTAGTCGTCGTAGCTCTTCACACCCTCGACCGTGATGCCGCCGATATAATACTGCTGAGGTGCTCGTGCGTAGTCGATGACGGGTTCTGTGATGCGTTCTTCGTCGGTCTGTGCATAGAGCCTTGCTGCTGTGCCCCCTCCGAAGGGGGAGGGGATGATATACCATAGCAACAGCAGGGCTGTGAGCCGGAATAATCTATGTGAGAAGAAGTTATATGAGAAGTAACTGTTCATCTATCATTCAATTTTATATACATTGTCCCGAGGGAACCGCTTAGGGTGTTGTGAGGTCTTTCACTTGTTCGCTGGTCTTGCCGTAGCGCCGTTCGCGGTTCTGGTAGTCGGCAATGGCCAGGTGTAGTGCTTCGGTGTCGAAGTCGGGCCAGAAGGTGTCGCAGAAATAGAGCTCGGAGTAGGCAATCTGCCAGAGCAGGTAGTTGCTCACCCGAATCTCTCCGCCCGTGCGAATGAGCAGGTCGGGGTCTGGCATGAAAGCGGTCTGCATGTGTCGGCTCACCACCTCCTCGGTGATGGCTTCCGGAGCAATGCCTTCGCGCACGAGCTGTCGTGCCGCCTCGGTGATTTCCCAGCGGGCAGAGTAGCTCAGGGCCAGCACCAGCGTCATTCGTGTGTTCCCGGCGGTGCGCTCGATCATGGCCTCCATCTTCCTGCGCACGTCCTCGGGCAGCCGGCTGGTGTCGCCGATGACGCGGAAGCGGACATTGTTTTTCATGAAGATCTCGTCCTCCAGATTCTTGAAGAGCAGCCCCATGAGCGCCTTGATTTCCTCGGCGGGCCTGTTCCAGTTCTCAGTAGAGAAGGTGTATAGCGTCAGGTACTTCACGCCCAGGCGCACGCACTCCTCGGTGATGGTGCGAACGGTTTCCACGCCTTGGATGTGGCCTGCCGTGCGTGGCTGTCCTTTGGCTTTCGCCCAGCGTCCGTTGCCGTCCATGATGATGGCAATGTGCTCGGGGATTCGGTTTTTATCGAGTTCTGTCATTGTCGTTCAGTTATTGCATTTGCGATATTTGGGGGATATGTCGTAGGTCAGGAACAGGAACGTTTTCATGTAGCAGTCCTTGTTCTTGAACACATCGCTCTTGATGCCGTAAGGGTCGTTGAGCTTGGTGCTGAAGTCGGTGTCGTCGAGCTTGTCGCATGTCGTGAAGTTGATGGTCCACTCGATGCCGATGTTCAGTCGGGGGCGCAGCTTGTAGCGGAAGCCCACGCCCAGGGGCACATTCAGTCCGCCCGCTGTCTTGCCGCCGTCGCCGAACCCGATGGTGAAGCCCACGCCTGCCAGCAGGTAGGGTGTCCAGCGTGAGAGGCCCTTGTAGGCCGCTCCCATGCCGTAGCCCAGGAAGTTCAGTTCGAACTGTGCGCCCGCGCCGGCCACGTTACGGCTGAAGTTGATTCTCTGAGCCTCCTCGCCGCCTGCCGGTGTTCCGCTCTTGGGGTCGATGGGGATATACACACTTTTGGTGTTGCCGCTGATGTGGCCCATGGCAGCATAGGCCTTGATGACCATTCGCGCGTTCAGGTTACGGCGCCAGAGGGCTGTGGCCATGAGCCCCGGATGCTTCATGAAGCCTCCGCCCGCATCGCCCACATAGCTGCTGACGCCTATGCCGCCGCCAATCTCCTGCTGGTATTCCAGCAGTTCGCCGTCCTGTGCCCTCGCCGCCAAGGCAGCGAGGAGGAGTAGTGTGGTGAGTAAGGTCTGGCGGAGGTTCATGCGCAGTGCCGGGAGATTAGTTGACGTTGCCGCGCTGGACTTTCTCTCCGGCGAAGATGTAGATGTGCCCGCCCTGTGCTGTTGCTGCAAAGTGCGCATCTGTGACAGGCAGAACCAGTTCTTTCTGCTTCGCCCAGGAGAGTCCGTTGTCGGGGCTGTAGTAGGTCTCCGTCTGGCTGCCGCTGAGAGCAATGGTGCTGTTGTCGTAGCGCAGGAGTGTCATGCCGTCCTGCCATGTGAGTGCCGAAGCTTCGTTCTTGGGTTCCAGCTGGGCCCACGTCTCGTTCTCCTTCTCGTGGCGCACCCATACGACGGTCTTGTCGTCGTCGGTTTTGCCGGCCACCATGACGTATGGCACAGAGGCAATCTTGAAGCTCAGGGCTGCTGCATCCTTGGGGAACAGGTCCATCGACTTGTTGTTCTCCAAAACAAGGGGTGTCCACGTCTCACCGTCGGCAGAGCAGGCCGTCCAGTCTGCAGGTGAGGCGTCGGCGTTATGGATGCGGGCGTAGAGCAGTTTCTCGGTGGCTGCCAGGAGCGTCACTTCATCGCCCGCCTTGGCCTGATCCACGGGTTCCCATGTCTCGCCGTTGTCAGAGCAGATGACGGCACCCGCCGCCGTGCTCATCCACAGCTTGTTGCTGAAGCTCAGCAGCGTCTTCACCTGTGCGCCGTCAGCACCCGTGCATACCACATCGTCGCTCCAGACTTCGTCGATGAAAGTGACCTTGTGGAGCTTACCCTCGCCGTCGGCACTGAGGAGGAGCAATCCGTTCTGCCAGGGCAGTGCCTGACGTGCGCCGCGTCCATGCAGCACATCCGTCTCCAGCGCTTCCCATGTGTAGGTTCCTTCCTCGTATTCGCGCACCGTCAAAAACATCAAATATTCGCGATGCCCGAAGCCGTTGGTGGCATAGGTGCGGAAGATGACAGGCTTGCGGAAGTCAATCGTTCCTCCTGCCGAGGTGTAGGAGTACCAGCCGCTGGGCAGCTCTGTCGGATAGTTGTCCGGTTTGGGAGCAAAGACCACAGAGCCCTTGGCCACGAGCGTCAGAGGCACGGTGGTCAGCACAGTGCGAGCCGGAAGGGGCTTCGTGTTGGTGATGATGCCGTTGATCTGGTCGATGCTTATCTCGTATGTAGAGCCTGAGAAGGAAGTCTGATAGGTGCTTCCTCCCTGCGTCACATTGCGGTACATGGTCCCTAAGGTGACGCTGCTGATGTAGCAGTCACTGGTGGGCGTGATGACGCTTGAATCTTCTTTGGTGCAACCTGCAATGAGTATTGTCAAGGCCACCGTGAGGGCGCTATAGAGAATTTTTTTCATAATGATAATGTCAAAAACGGTGCAAAGGTACACATTATTTATATAAGAAACGAAATCTTGGCCCTGAAAGTGCGTAAACAGGCCTCTTATTAGGCAAAATTAACGTGAACGGGCCTTCCTTTAGGGTCTGTTGGCATTTTCGGAGCTGCTATGCCGTCCCCCAGCACCAGTTCCGAACGCTCCACGTAGATCTCGTCCCACAGGTCTGCATCGATGAACGACTGCAGCGTCTGCGCGCCGCCCTCGACCAAGAGGGATTGATAAGGGACAGCCTCACCCCCGACGGACTCTCCCCCCTGCCCCTCCCTATTAGGGAGGGGAGTAATATGTGTTTGAGCAAAGGAAGAAATACTGTTCACAAAAGTAATTGCTCCCTCCCTAACAGGGAGGGCGGGGGGAGAGTCTGTCAGTATTAGCTTCCTTGCATCTTTCCCCGGCCACAGCCTTGTTGTCAGGCTCGGCTGGTCCAGTTCCCAGGTGCGGCGCCCCACGAGGATAGCCTCGTGTGTGGCGCGCAGGCGGTGTACGAGCATCTGGGTCCAGGGCGTGGAGAACTTCACGGGCTCGCCGTCCTCGCGGCTCTTGCGGCAGCGGTCTATGAAACCGTCGGCGCTCTCAGCCCACTTCAGCGTGATGTACGGCCGATGCTTCGTGTGGAAAGTCATGAACTTGCGGTTCACCCACCGGCACTCCTCCTCCAGCACACCCACAACCACCTCGGCGCCCGCCTCGCGCAGACGCCGGATGCCGCGACCCGCCACCTTCTCGTTGGGGTCCAGACAGCCCACCACCACACGTTGGAAGCCTTTCTCCACCAGCAGCTCGGCGCATGGCGGCGTCTTGCCCCAGTGCGAGCAGGGCTCTAAGCTCACATATATCGTGGAGTGGGGGAGCAGCGGCTCATCCTCCGGCCGCACAGAGCGCACCGCATTCACCTCGGCATGGGGCCCGCCATAGCGGCGGTGCCATCCCTCGCCTATGATGCGGCCCTCGTGGACAATCACCGCCCCCACCATGGGGTTCGGAGCTGTCGTGAACTCCCCGTGCCTCGCCAGCTGCAGGCACCGAGCCATATATCTCTCGTCCTCAGTCATAACCATTGAACTTTGAACTTTGAACTTTGAACTTTCGGAGCAGCGAGAGCAATCAAGCTTGCTTGAATTGCCGAGTCGTGACGAAAGTCAGCGAAGCTAACATTGAACATTGAACTCTCAACTGACTCTAAACTCTCCACTCTCCACTCTAAACTTTTCATTATTCATTATTCATTTTTCATTCTCCATTCTTCATTATTCATTAAAAATGCCTACCTTTGCGCCATGAATCATCGCGAACTCATCACTGCGCTCACGCCGCTCCACGGCGCCGGCGAGGCCCGTGCCATCGTCAGGTTGGTGATGGAAGAGCGCTTCGGGCTCAGCCAGACCGACCTTTTGCTCGGCAAAGATACGGAATTATCGCGAACCGACCGCGCGGAATTCGAAAAAATTGCACAGCGCCTCCTCGCCGGAGAGCCCGTGCAGCACGTCCTCGGCTATGCCACCTTTTGCGGTCACCGTTTCCGCGTCACCCCCGATGTCCTCATCCCCCGACCCGAAACCGAGGAACTCGTCCAATGGGCCATCGAGCAAGCGTCAGTTCTCCCCACTTTCCCCTCCCAACACACCCCCTCCCAACACTCCCCTTTAGGGGGCTTGGGGGCTTCACACTCCCCTTCAGGAAGCTTGGGGGCTTCCCCCTCCCCTTCAGGAAGCTTGGGGGCTTCCCCCTCCCCTTCAGGAAGCTTGGGGGCCTCCCCCTCCCAACACTCCCCTTCAGGGGGCTTGGGGGCCTCCCCCTTTCCGCTCCGCGTCCTCGACCTCTGTACCGGTAGCGGCTGCATTGCCGTCAGCCTTGCCCTCGCCCTTCCAGCAGCACGCGTCGTCGGCGTAGATATCAGCGCCCCCGCCCTCGCCATTGCCCGTGAGAACGCCTCCGCCCTCGGAGCCACAAACGTCAGCTTTATCCAGCAGGACATCTTACAGCTCAATGCTTTATCCCAACACTCCCCTTTAGGGGGCTTGGGGGCTTCACACTCCCCTTTAGGGGGCTTGGGGGCTTCGGCCATCATATCCAACCCGCCCTACGTCCGCAACAGCGAAGCAGCCGACATACACCCCACGGTGCTCGATCATGAGCCCTCGCTTGCCCTTTTTGTGCCTGATGAAGACCCGCTCCGCTTCTACCATGCCATCGCCCGCATCGGCCTTAGGACACTCATTCCCGGCGGTTGCGTCCTCGTGGAAATCAACGCAGCCCTCGCCGACGAGACCCGTGCCCTCTTCGCCTCCTACGGCTACACCGACATCACCCTCCGCAACGACCAGTTTGGCCGTCCCCGAATGCTGAGGGCATACAGGCCTACCGCGTTTTCAGATGTGAAATAGAACCTGCCGAATGTTTCGAGGCAGGAGTGAAAGAATAATAAAGAGCAAAGAATGAAGTGGACACGATTCGGATGCTCGCTGACAGTGCGCAGATAGACATGGCTATCAAGCGAACTTCTATGATTTGTCTGTTGCTTGTGACTGCAGCCTTTGTCCATTGGCTCATGTCCATCAGCGATAATTAGAACAAAATTTTGGTGTATATGAATAAATAGTGTATCTTTGCGCTCAGGAAAGGAGACTGAAAACATGAAGAAACACTTTTTATTTTTTCTTTTTGTTATATCATGGGCTGTGATAGTCAGTGGACATAACGATTCATTGCCCGCGCTGGAAAGACTTGCTGGCCGCCTGCAGCGCTTTGGCGAGCGCATTCCGCAGGAGAAGGTGTTCGTGCACATGGACAATACGTGCTACTATCTGGGCGATACGATATGGTTTGCAGTTTATACGCGGCAGACGAACACCGACAGGCCCTCGAAGATCAGCCGCGTGCTGTATGCCGAGCTGTGGAACCATGACGGCTATATGGTGGAACGGAAGCTGCTGGAGATGAAGGACGGTCGCGGGAACGGTTTCTTCGCCTTGCCGGATACCTTGTACAGCGGCTATTTCGAGTTGCGTGCTTACACGCGCTGGCAACTCAACTGGGGACAGATGGAACATGAGCACCCTAAGGTAAATGAATATGGCTTTTATAATAAGCTGATGGCTAAGGAATTCTACCGCGACTATGAGAAACTCTACTCGCGTGTATTCCCCGTCTACGACAAGCCGAAGGAGAAGGGGACATACTACAAGGACATGACTTTCCGCCCCCTGCGGCGCTACTTCAAGAACGCCCCGCCGGCACCCGAGCTGCGCCTGTCCCTGTTCCCCGAGGGCGGCAACCTGGTGGC
>CACZSQ010000109.1 GCA_902783885.1 uncultured Bacteroidales bacterium | reverse complement strand
CTACAGTAGCTCGTCTGGTTCCGTGACACACTTCACGCAGGTGGACATCAACGGCGGCACCATCCACCGTAATGTCTATGGCGGCGGCTCGCTCGCCAGCGTAGGACCGCCCAGCATGGGAACACCTATTACGGAGGCCTACCAGCCTTATGTGAAGGGCGACAGCGCTTCCGGCCATGGCATCGGCCGACAGTCCTACTGTCAGGTGAACATCCGTGGCGTGGTGGGCACTTCCTCTGAATATGTCTCCCACTATGGCGGTGAGGTCTATGGTGCCAGCCGTGGTTCCACGGAGCTCAATCCTGATGAGTTCGGCTACACCGTCTGGACGCAGGTGAACATCTTCAAGGGCGCCAAGGTCATGGGCAATGTCTTCGGCGGCGGTGACGCCGGCATCGTCAAGTGCGACGCTGAGGTGAACGTGGGTGACCTGCCATAAGCTCCCCATTCCCCAAAAAAGCCCGCTCCATAGGAAAAACCTATGGAGCGGTTCTTTTATTCTTAGGTGCAACCCTTATCTCTCTTAGGCGCAACCCTTATCTCTCTTAGGCGCAACCCTTATCTCTCTTAGGTGAGAGGTCGCGTTCCACCGGTGGAACACGGTTTTGCCATTTATGGTAAAACCATTTACCACCGATGGTAAAACCTCTAAGACCTATGCGTTGTCGGCAACAAGCGTAGTCTCGTCAGCGGGAGCAACAGGCTCTTCGGGCTTCAGGTAGTAGAAGGAGACGACGAGCATGAAGTAGATGATGACGGCAGCAAAGTAGTAACCCACGCAGCAGGCGCAGAAACCGAGGATGCCGATGCCGATCATCGTCAGACCCATCAGGAAGAGCTTCCAGAAGTTGCCTCGGGTCATCTCCCATGAGCGGGTGAAGGCTTCGTTAAACGTGGCACCCTGTGTGGCTGCCAGCAGGGGAGCGTACCACAGGCGCACGGCCAGCCAGATGCCGGGCAGCAGGCAGAAGAGGCAGCCGATGGTGACGATGATGCCATAGACCAGACTTACGCAGAAGTAGATGGCCAGCTGCTGGAAATCCACCTTCAGGATATCGATGGAGTTCTCGTAGGGCTTACCCTTCGTGTAGGCGTTCACGTAGAGGTTGTAGTTGATGTAGTAGAGATAGATGCTCAGCAGGCAAGCGATGGAGCCCATCAGCGGGTTGAAGGTGATGGCCTCGGAATAAGCTTCCATGAAGGCTTCCGGGTCGTTGGCGTTTATGCCCGATAGGGCAGCAGGGTTGAAGCTGACCATGCCGTTGCTGAGCATACTGATGATGAACGTCAGAGCTACGAAGATGGGCCAGTGTTTTACGGCGAGGTCCCACGCGCGGGAGACGATGTCTCCAATGACAAGCTTTTTCATAAATGAATGATTTGTTTATTAAAAGGGTTATCGAGTTCTTATGGTTCTTATAGGGCTTATATGCCCTATATGCCTTATATGCCCTATATGCCTTATAGGCCTTATATGCCTCCTAGGTTCCTCGCCACTCCCCACAGGATGGCGGCTACGAGGATGACCACTGCCGCACGCGACGAGATCTGTCGTTGCCACAACCACCACAGTCCTACTAAAGGAGCACCGATGGCCAGACCCGGGTTCAGCCAAAAAGCGTCAGCCACATGGCCGTGCAGCAACTCCACCATCATTCGCTGTCCGCCACATAGCGGGCAGTTCAGGCCTGTGAGCTGATGGAAAGGGCAGGGGAGCATCTGATAATTAAAAATTAAAAAATGAAACATGAAGAATTAATAATGAAGAATGATGTTGATGATGATTGATTCAGTAGTGTTGTTTGTTTCTGACTTGCAAAGATAAGTTGTATTCTTGACAAAATGCTAAGAATAACGCGAAAAAAGCAGAAAAGAGTCACATTTTATTGTTTTTTCTTTTGCCATTTCGCCAAAGTGTGGTATATTTGTGCCATTAAAAATCATTTTTATTCACCTTTTAATTCTTACTAACATTATGGGATTCTTTCATGCAATATCCTATGGCTTTAAGCATTTTGCCGACTTCTCGGGTCGCGCTTCTCGTTCTGAGTTCTGGTGGTGGTTCCTCTTCGCCCTCATCATTGGTGTTCTCTCGCTGATTCCTGTCATCGGGTGGCTGGTGGCAATCATCATGTTCCTCCCCAACCTGAGTATTCAGGTGCGCCGTCTCCACGACACAGGGCGCAGCGGCTGGTATTGGCTCCTGGCGTTCATCCCACTCATTGGCTTCATCTGCCTCCTCGTGTTCTACCTGCAGGATAGCAAGCCCGGCGAGAACGAATACGGCCCCAACCCCAAGGGCATCGGCAATGCTGCTCCCGCCGCTGAGGCTCCCGCTGCATAATTTCATCATTCGTATAATTAGTACAATTCGTTGTGATAAAAAAGGGCTGTGTCGATTGACACAGCCTTTTTTGTTCACTTTTCAATTCTCCATTTCCTCGTCTCTGCCACGACGACACCGGCGAGGGCGAGCAGCGACACGAGGTTGGGGATAGCCATGAGGCCGTTGAGCAGGTCGGCCAGGTTCCAGACTACCGTGAGCTGTACGACAGCGCCTACGAAGATGGCGATGACGTAGGTGACGCGGTAGGTGGTGAGGAAGCGCTTGCCGCTGAGGTATTCCACGGCACGCTCGCCATAATAGCTCCAGCCGAGAATGGTGGAGAAGGCGAAGGTGACGATGCCGAAGGTGAGCAGCGGGGCTCCGATGAAGGGTATCTTGTCGAAGGCCATCTTCGTGAGGGCACCGCCGTTAGAGTAGTCGATGTCGGGGTAGGCGAGGATGCTGCTCACGAGGACCAGTCCCGTGAGAGCACAGATGATGACGGTGTCCCAGAAGGTGGCCGTGGAGGACACGAGGGCCTGACGCACGGGATCCTTGGTCTGGGCTGCCGCAGCTACGATGGGCGCGGAACCCATACCGCTCTCGTTGGAGAAAAGACCACGGGCGATACCGTAGCGGGCGGTCATCATGATGGTGGTACCTGCGAAGCCGCCGCCGGCCGCCTCGGGCGTGAAGGCGCTTTGACAGATGAGGCACAGCGCATCCCAGAGGTAGTCGCTGTTGATGCCGAGGATGACAATGCAGCCGATAACGTAGAGCACAGCCATCAGCGGCACGAAGGCCGAACAGAAGCGGGCAATGCCTTTTACACCGAAGAGGATGACCAGACCAGCCAGGAGGGCGATGATGAGGCCCGACCAGACACCGGAGATGCCGTAGGTCTCGTAGCAAAGCATGGAGATAGCGTTGCTCTGCACGGTGTTACCAATGCCGAAGGAGGCGATGGCCGTGAGGACGCAGAAGGCAATGGCCATATTTTTCCATCCTAAGCCGCGTTCCAGGGCGTACATAGGACCGCCGAGCATCGTGCCGTCGCTGGTCTTCACGCGGTATTTCACGGCCAGCAGACCCTCGGAATACTTCGTAGCGATGCCGAGCACGCCCGTGATCCAGCACCACAGCACAGCGCCCGGGCCACCCAAGGCCACGGCGGTGGCTACGCCCACGATGTTACCTGTGCCGATGGTGGCAGCCAGCGATGTGGCCAAAGCGCCGAACTGGCTGACGTCGCCTTCGGCTCCCTCGTCGCGGGTGAAGGAGAGGCGGATGCCCTTCAGAATATGGCGCTGCGGGAAGCGCAACCGCACGGTCAGGTACAGGTGTGTGCCCAGCAGCAGCACAATCATCGGCCAGCCCCACAGCTGCGAGGCCGCTTCGGAGATAATGGTATTGATGGATTCCATAGATTATGCGTCGGCAAAGACCTTTCCGTCTTCCAGGGTTACCTGAAGCTGGTTGTACTCGCAGTGGTAATCATTCTTCAGCCGGTTCAGGTAGCGTCGGCTTTCCCATTTGCACATCGGCAGGTCGTGGAGCAGATAGTTTCCGCAGGTCTCGGGCGTGGTAGCCGGCACTTCTGTCTGGGTAAGCATCCACTCCAAGCACTCGATGGTCAACGCGCGCATATCCTGTACGGAATACGTGCCCGTCATGACGATATACATACCCGTCAGGCAGCCCATGGGACCCACATAGACGACATCGTCCTTGACCGTTGAGTTGCGGAACCACGTGGCCATCAGATGTTCGATGCTGTGCAGGGCAGCAGGAGCCACGGCTGGCTCTCGGTTGGGTTCTGTGATGCGAAGGTCAAAGGTGGTGAAACCCTTGTCCTCTCTCGACACATAGATGCCGGGCTTCAGTTGGGTATGGTCAATAGTGAAACTAGGGATGAGAGCGGACTCTCCCCCCTGCCCCTCCCTATGAGGGAGGGGAGTAGATACTCCTGAGTTCTGATTATTATTCATTGGAAATAGTCACAAGAAGTAGAAAGTATAAAGAAGTATAAAGAAGTAGAAGGTATAAAGTTTATAGTTCCCCCGTCTTGAAAAGTAATTACTCCCCTCCCTAACATGGAGGGGCAGGGGGGAGAGTCCGCTCTTATTCTTCGAAAGGCAGTAAATTAAACTGTTCCGGCAGGTTGCTGAGGAACAGGCGGGTGATCTCGAAAGAGCGGTCGGCCATCTCGTCCCAGAAGTTGAAGTACTGCTCCAGGTGCTTGTCCGCGCCGGGCGTGTCGCTGAGGATGCGGAAGCTCACGTAAGGTGTCTGCAGCACGAAGCATGTCTGTGCGATGGCGGCGCTCTCCATATCTACGGCCAGGGCATCGGGGAACTGTGCCTTGATGTGCTCCATCTGTGCGCGGTCGGTGATAAACTGGTCGCCGGTGCAGATGAGGCCGGCAAAGACGCGGCTTGCCTCTGTGCCGCCATTACCCTCTCTTGCGGGGTGAACTTTCAAGGCAGCTTCCACCAGCTCCTGTTCTGCGCGGAAGCGGGCGGGAAGGCCTTGCATCTGGCCCACCTCGTAGCCGGGGATGAGGACATCGTGGTAGGAGGTCTCGCTGCTCACCACCACATCCATCACCTTCAGGCTCTCGTCGATGCCGCCGGCACAGCCGGTGGAGATGATGCAGTCGGGCGTGTAGCGGCGGATGAGCGTCGTGGTGCCCACGGCAGCGTTCACCTTACCCATGCCGCATTGCATCAGGATGAGCGTGTTCTTGCCGAGTGTGCCAATGGTGAACTCGTAGTTCCCTTCGTGTTCGGTGGTGGGGCTATTGAGCAGGCTCGTCAGCTGTACGTGCTCCTTGCTCATGGCGGACAAAACTCCAATCTTCATAAAAATGTCAAAATATGTCTGAATGTGTACCTGTGTCAAGCAGTAATAGCGTCAATTCTCTTTCATTCTGCTTCCATAATAACAGCCAATCGGGTTCAATGTGACATTCCCAAACGCCTGCGTAGTTACCGGTAAGTATGTGTGGATGATACTTCGGTGGAAGAGCTCCAGTATCTGCTAAAAGATGAATCACCGTCTCAAAATTGGCGATGTTCATTCCACGGCGTTTGCAGAGTTTGTAGGATTTCTTGAATCGTCCCGAGTAGAGGATCGTATAATTCATGCGTTTAGTTGTTCCATTAAGTCCTCAACACTTTTAGCTTCATATACACGTCCGGCTTCTACGTCTTCCAACGCCTGCTGAATGCCGCTCTTGCGTGGTTTCCTAATAGTCCATCCCATTTTATGGGATAGGCTACGGGCAAAACGGACTTCGTTTCGAGGTACTTCCAAATATAGACGTTCCATTGCTACGGTATCCATAATCATTCTTTTTAATTTTCATGGCAAAAGTACTATTTTGCACTGAGAAAAGTGCAGAAAATAGTAAAAAATGCATATTTGCTGTGCATTTTATTTTTTAGATGTGGTTTCACACACAAAAAAAGCAGCACCCCGAAGGATGCTGCCGTAATACTGTAATTTCTAATCGATGGCTTAGAAGTTGTAGTAAACACCGAAAGCAACGGTGGTGTTGTCGATGCCGAGACCGAAGGTGTTACCCTTACCAGCCTTCTCGCTAGCGAACTGATAGCCGATCATGCCGAGCTGAGCAACGAAGTCAACCTTCTCAGAAGCAGAGAGCTTCACACCGGGACGGAGACCGAAGCCCATCAACGTACCGCGATCCTTGTTACGGAGACGAATGTCAACGCCACCATCAATGAAGAAGCTAGCGATGCCAGTCTTCCAGAAAGTGTAACGAGCATAGGGAGAGATCTTGAAGTCGGTGAGGCTTTCGGGAGCCTTTGTGGCAGTTGTTGCCCAATTTTCAGCGTTAAAGTCGCCATTGTAGTTAGCGAAGCCAAGAGCAATACCAACTGCGAAATCCTCGCTGAGGTTGTAACCGATTTCAGGAGCGATGTTGAATTTGTAGACGTTGTCTGCGCCATCAGCCTGCTTACCAGTCTGGAAACCAACGGTACCACCAACATAGAGCTGTGCGTTAGCAGCGAGAGAAGCAACTGCGAAAGCAGCCATCAAAAGAACTTTTTTCATAATTAATTTCACTTTTTTACTTTCCTACTCTTTTCTGGGTTTTCGGAATCTCCCTTTTTAATTATTTTAATAGTTTCTTTTTTCAAATGCGATGCAAAGGTAAGGGTTTTGTATATTCCCACCAAATTTTATAAGAAAAAAATGCTACTTTAGTGGCTAAAAAGTACAAAAAATGTTATTTTTCCTTATTTGAGGCGCGAAAATACACTCTTTTGCGTTATATCTAGCCTTAAATATGCTAAGCAACATATATAGTCGCACAACAAAGTCCAAATTCACGAATGATGACTCCCTTTTGCCACGTTATTCACAACGCAGATGATGCTATATATATAATAAGGTATAGGCCATAAATGTGTTTTTGAACCGGAAAATGAAAAAAGAGACGAGATTGTGCCGCTGCTCAAGAAAAAAAACACTACCTTTGTGCCATCTTCTTTCAACGCTCAACATTCTAACGCCCTATGCTTCAAATCCGCTGCAAGAATAATAACGAGAGCAAGAGCTTTCCTGAAGGCTCTTCGTTGCTGGAGGTCTATCAGGCTTTCGCACCTGAACTGCAGATGCCCTTCCCTGTGGTGTCGGCAAAGGTGAACAACGCTTCGCAGGGACTGAAGTTCCGGCTGTACCAGAACCGCGACGTGGAGTTCTTCGATGCACGTCAGGGCTCCGGCCACCGTGTGTATGTCCGCTCGCTGTGCTTCGTGCTCTACAAGGCCACCTGCGACGTCTTCCCCGGCAGCAAGCTCTTCATCGAGCATCCGTTGGCCCGTGGTTACTACTGCAACTTCAAGAAGCGCGACGGTGAGCCGCTTGTGGAGAACGATGTGCAGCGCATTCGCCAACGGATGCAGGAGATTATCGACGAGGATATGCCGTTCCACCGCTTTGAGGCTACCACCGAGGAAGCCATCCGCATCTTCCGCGAACGCGGCTTCGCAGACAAGGTGAAGCTCCTGGAGACCAGCGGGCAGGTGTATTCCGACTATTATATGTTGGGCGACACGGTGGACTACTACTATGGCCCGCTCGTGCCATCGGCCGGCTATCTGAAGGTGTTCGGGCTGGAACCTTATCAGGAGGGACTGCTCCTGCGCGTGCCCGACAGGAACGACGGGGCACGACTTGCTCCGCGCATGGATCAGCCCAAGACTTATGCGATGTTCGCCGAGAAGGTGCGATGGGACATCATCATGCGCCATTCCAATGCCGGCGACGTCAACAAAGCCATTCTCAAGGGACATGCCTCGGAACTGATACAGGTGAGCGAGGCTTTGCAGGAGAAGAAGATTGTGAAGATTGCCGAGGAGATAGATGCCCGCTTCCGTGCGGAGAAGAACCCGATTCGCCTCGTCCTCATCACCGGCCCCTCCAGCTCAGGAAAGACCACGTTCTGCAAGCGCCTGTCCATCCAGTTGCTGGCCTGCGGTCTGCGACCCGTGTCGTTCTCTACGGATGACTACTTCGTCAACCGCGTGGATACACCGTTGCTGCCCGATGGCTCTTATGACTTCGATAATATCAAGTCTGTGGATTGCGAACTCCTTGAAGACCATCTTTGTAAGTTGATGGAGGGAGAGCGTGTGGAGGTGCCGGAGTACAACTTCGTCACGGGCAAACGCGAGTACAACGGCAAGCGCCTGAAACTGTCCAATGACAGCGTGCTCATCATCGAGGGTATTCATGCCCTGAACCCCTTGCTCACCCAGCGCATCGATGATTCGCTCAAGTTCAAGATCTTCGTCTCAGCACTCACGAATATTTCTCTCGACGATCATAATTGGATTCCCACGCAGGACAACCGTCTGCTGCGCCGCATCATCCGCGACTATAACAAAGGCGCTTTCTCGGCACAGGAGACCATCAGCCATTGGAAGAATGTCTGCGATGCAGAGGAGAAATGGATACTGCCGTTCCAGGAGAACGCCGACGTGATGTTCAACTCTGCCTTGAACATCGAGTTCGCTGTGCTCCGCACGCACGCTGAGATCATCCTTACCTCTGTGCCCAAGAACTGTCCCGAATACAGCGAAGCCCACCGCTTGCTGAAGTTCATCCACTATTTTATCCCCATCAGCGATAAGGAGATTCCCCCCACCTCCATCATGCGCGAGTTCGTAGGCGGTTCCGTCTTCAAATACTGATGTTGTATGACAAGTATAGAACTGGACATGATTCAGACTGCCGGCATAGGTGCCTTAGCGCTCATTGTCGGTATGGTTCTAACGCGAAAGGTTGCCTTTTACGATGCCGCCGTCCTGTGTGCGGGAATATGCGGTTTCGGACTTGGCGCAACCCCCAATGCGATGGCCAATATGAGTGCGGTATGTTATAAATACCGATATACCGTCAAGCCTTTCCTCATTGTCCCCATCATCGGCGCCATGTTCGCTGACCTGATTAATACTGGAATGATAACTCTCTTCCTGAATATTTTGTAAGGCGTCGCCAGCGCTAAGGAATTTACGTTCTCGCTGAACGTGACCTAAACAACAAGTGGTTGGCAGATAAGCTTGGAAAGAATCAGGCAACTATTTCCAAATGGGTCACCAATACCACCCAACCCAGCCAAGCCTTGAAGCCCTCATTGCAATCGCAAATGCGCTTGAAGTGCCTGTGCAGGAGTTGGTAAGACAGGAAGAATTCAATCAAGAGAAATAAGTCGAATGATAACAAAAGACG
>CACZSQ010000108.1 GCA_902783885.1 uncultured Bacteroidales bacterium | reverse complement strand
CACAGTAGCTTTTTGGATGATGACGCTGCAAAAGTAACGATTATCTTCTATCCTCCCAAAAAAATCATGAAAAAAATGACAAATAGCCATGGTGTGCGCATGAATTTTTATTTCCATAAGGCAAATAATCTCGCTTTCTTTTTGCCAATCGACCAAATCTCGCTATTTTTGTGGCGTGAAACCTATGAATCACGCCAATAAGTAGCGATATATGACAACAGAAGAACGTGTAAAATACTGGATAGACATTGCCGATTACGACTTGGAGACGGCTGAAGCGATGTTCTCTACACGGCGTTGGCTCTATGTCGCGTTCATGTGTCACCAAGTGATTGAGAAGACGTTGAAGGCTTTCTGGTGTGGCACAATGCCAGAAGACCCGCCCTACACCCATAGTCACAAACGTTTAGCTGACGGTTGTGGGCTCTATGAAAGGATGAGTGAGGTGCAAAAGGACTTCCTCAACACGGTCGCAAATTACAATATCGAAGCTCGTTACCCTGAAGATAAAGAAACTCTTGCGCGGACACTTACTCCACAAGCTTGCCGCCAAATGATAGACGAAACAAGACAGATGATGCAATGGATAAAAGACGGACTCTCAGCCGCGACGAAGCCCTCAACCTCGTCCGACACTACAAACGAGTCATAAGACATCGTTTCCAGAGTGAACCGAGAGTCGTGATGTATGGCTCTTATTCCAAAGGCAATGCCACTCCAGACAGTGACATTGACGTAGCTGTTATTGTGCCGTCTTATGGAGATCAGAAGCTTGAAATCTCTAAGAACCTCTGGCGAGATGTTGACAAAGTGAGCCTGCTCATTGAACCTGTCCTCATAGCCGACGACCGATGGTCGCCTCTCTATGACGACGTGATGCGTACCGGCATTCCTGTATAATAATCCGCCCCATCCCCAACACTCACCTGCCGCCAAGGCTCCATCACGAGGGCTTTGGCGGCAGTGGCGTAGAAGTAAGTGCGCATGAAAAATGTTAAAAATAATTTTATTTGAGGTGATTTTTCACTTTTCATTTTTCACATTTCATTAAAAAGCCTTACCTTTGCGCCCGCAAATGAGGCGAAAGCCGAACGCACAAACGCCTGTTTGATGCTGAGGTGCATCCCTCGTTCGCAAAAGCAAATCCCGAAACACGGGTGCATTCAAGGGTGGGTGTACGACGATTGATGACGACGGCTCACCACCTGAAGGATGTGATTTTCAAACTTCTATCATCAAACCATTATGTACTTAGATTCAGCTAAGAAGGCCGAGCTCTTTGAGCAGTTCGGTGGTGGCGCAACCAACACGGGTAGCGCTGAGAGCCAAATCGCATTGTTCACTTATCGCATTGCTCACCTGACCGAGCACATGAAGCAGAACCGCAAGGACCACAGCACCGAGCGCGCTCTGACCGGTCTCGTAGGTAAGCGCCGCGCACTCCTCAACTACCTGAAGAAGCGCGACATCACCCGCTACCGTGCTATCGTGAAGGCTCTGGGTCTGCGTAAGTAAAAGGACTCTCCCCCCGCCCTCCCTATGAAGGAGGGAGCGGTCACTTTTCAAGAAGTGAGATCTAAACGAAGTGAGAAGTGCTCGCACTCCTCACTTCTTGTTTTTTAATGAAACAACGTATTTTTCAATATCTATGAGCAATAACAAGCAGTCTATCAGCTTCAGCTTCCTCCCTGATGTGTTCGCCATCCTTTTCTTCGTGGCGCTCTCTTTTGCCTATTTCGCTACTCCCGTGAGCAAGGGATATGTGCTCACAGGGCACGATCATAGCGGAGGCGCCGGGGCCGCTTCAGAGATGGAGGCCTATCGTGACAGCCATCACGGTGAGCGCACTCGATGGACCAATACCCTCTTCTCCGGTATGCCCACCTACCAGATGGCACCGTCATACCCTTCCACGGAGAAGCTACAGAAGGTGGAGAAGGTCTATCGGCTATTCCTGCCTGACTATGTGGTGCTGGTGTTCATCATGCTGCTCGGCTTCTATATCCTCCTGCGCGCCTTCGACTTCAAGGCATGGATGGCAGCTCTCGGAGCCGTGCTATGGGCATTTTCCAGCTACTATTTTATTATTATAGGTGCGGGCCACATCTGGAAATTCTACACCCTGGCCTATATCCCGCCCACTATTGCCGGCATGGTGCTTTGCTATCGTGGGCGCTACGTGTGGGGATTCCTTGTCACGGCGTTCTTCATGTCGCTGCAGATTCTTTCCAACCATGTCCAGATGACCTACTACTTCGGCTTCGTGATGGTGCTGATGGCGCTGGCAATGGCCCCCCTGTCGTCCCCCGAGGGGGACACGGATGTCAAGTCCTC
The DNA here is from genome assembly GCA_902783885.1 of uncultured Bacteroidales bacterium. Taxonomy (GTDB): domain Bacteria; phylum Bacteroidota; class Bacteroidia; order Bacteroidales; family Bacteroidaceae; genus Physcousia. Next base: position 3,994 of record CACZSQ010000108.1, on the reverse strand, counting down.
TAAAAGCATAACATCAGAAGCCCCCTCGGGGGCAGCAGGGGGGACCACTTCTTGGCGCGGATGGATGAAGGCAACCTTGACTTTCGCCCTCGGCTGTCTCATAGGCCTCGCTATCAATGCCTCGAATCTCTTCCACACATGGGAGTACTCCAAGGAGACGATGCGCGGCAAGAGTGAGCTGACTCAGCAGACCAAGAATCCTGCAGACCAGACCGACAGCGGACTGGAACGCAGCTATATCACCGCGTGGAGCTATGGCATCGGTGAGACATGGTCGCTGCTGATTCCCAATGTCAAGGGTGGTGCTTCGCAGCCGCTCACACAGAGCAAGACGGCCATGGAGAAGGCTAACTCCATGTATATGCCCGTCTATCAGAGCCTGGGACAGTACTGGGGCGAGCAGCCAGGCACGAGCGGACCCGTCTATGTGGGCGCTTTCGTGATGTTCCTTTTCGTTTTGGGACTGTTCATCGTTAAAGGACCGATGAAATGGGCGCTTCTGATAGCAACTATCCTCTCCGTCACACTCGCGTGGGGCAAGAACTTCATGCCGTGGACAGACTTCTTCCTCGACTATGTGCCGATGTATGACAAGTTCCGCACGGTGGCTTCTATCCTCGTCATTGCCGAGTTCACGATTCCTTTGCTGGCGATGCTGGCGTTGCGGGAGATTGTAAGCCCCTCTCCCCGCTCCCCCCGTGGGGGGGAGGGCCGCCAAGCCAATGCTGCCGTGTCCTCTAAAGGTGCAGGGCTTCTCGCCCTCGCTCTCACCGCCGGCCCATGTCTTCTCTTCTGGCTCATGCCTGACGTGTTCTTCGGCAACTATGTCAGTAGCTCCGAGTCGGCGATGCTGAACAATGCCGTTGCGCAGGGTTACATTCCGGCGGATATGCTCGTTGACATCCTCAAGAATCTGAGTGATATGCGGCGTGCCGTCTTTACGGCTGATGCAGGGCGCTCGTTGCTCATCATCCTGGTGGGCTGTGCCGTATTGCTGACCTATTTGTGGAAGAATAAGAAAATAAGAAAAGAAGAGAATAAGACGGGCGTTCCGGTTTTCTCCATAGCCAATCCTGTCGTGATGGTGGCTTGCCTCATCTTGCTCTGCACTGCCGACATGTGGGATGTGAACAAGCGCTATCTCAACGATGCCATGTTCAGTGCGCCCCAGCCCGCACAGCAGTTCTTCCAGAAAACACCTACCGATGAGGCCATTCTTCAGGACCCGGACCTCTACTATCGCGTGGCAAACCTTGCTGTCAGCACCTTCAACGACAACACCACCTCCTACTGGCACAAGAGCATCGGCGGCTATCATGCTGCCAAGTTGCGTCGCTATCAGGAACTCATAGAAGCCTATATCCAGCCACAGCTGGGCGATTTCTATCAGACGGTCGTGCAGTGTCAGGGACAGCTCGACAGCATCAATGGCGACAGCATCTTCCCCGTGCTGAATATGCTGAACATGAAGTACGCCATTCTGCCGCTGAAAGACGGCGAAACGCTTCCTGTGCAGAATCCGTGGGCGATGGGCAATGCTTGGTTCGTGGATGATGTCCTCCTCGCTGCCAATGCCGACGAGGAGCTCTCCCTCCTCGCCACCATCAATCCCCGTAACACGGCTGTCGTAGCAGCAAAGGACTCTCTCCCCGCCCTCCCTATCAGGGAGGGAGCAGATACTTCTGCTATTCTCCTCACCTCCTACGAGGCGAATGCCCTCGCCTTTGATGCAGAGACCGACCGTGAGCGCCTTGCCGTATTCTCGGATATCTATTATCCTGGCTGGCAGTGCACCATTGATGGCGAACCGGCTGACATCCTGCGTGCCGACTATGTCCTGCGTGCTGTGGTCATTCCCGCCGGTAAGCACAAGATAGAGTTCCGCTTCGACCCGAAGAGCCTCCACACCACCGAGGCCATTGCCAACACGGCTCTCATCATGCTTCTCGTCCTGTTCCTGGCTCTTACAGGTTGGGAAATCTATCGCCGCCGTAAGGCGCGTGCTCAATAAAACACCGAAAAATTTGGCCGCGTCGATAAATTCACTTATCTTCGCGGCCAAAACGGGGCCCTGTAGTTCAACGGATAGAATAGAAGTTTCCTAAACTTTAGATAGGGGTTCGATTCCCCTCGGGGCTACTACAGAATAATTAATATTATTCACTCAACTTTCGGACTTATAATATAAACCACAGATTACACGGATTCCAAAGTGGAATCTAAATGCTATTCCATATTTCACAGATTAATCAAACATCATGATGTATGTTTTAGAAAAGGAATCTGTTAAATCTGTGGAATCTGTGGTGAGATTTACAATCGAAACAGGAATTATTAAGTGATAAATTTGTGCTTTTATAGTCGTCGCTTTCTTGCTGTTGCGCTATTTCTCGTGGCGGCTCTGACAGTCAATGCGCAGGTACAGGGCGATGTCGCTGACCCATTGGAGGATGATGAGATTCTTACGGCTACGACGGCTGAAGATACTACGTTCTTCTACGAGGGCGACATTGACGATGATTCCTTGCAGGTTGTATCTTCATCTTCCTCGATGCCCATCGACGACCTCTTGCAGGACTTCCAATGGAGTTGGACAAGCGACCTGGGTATTCTCAGCATCGCCGGTATTCTTGTCTCAATCCTGTTCATAGGACTTCTCCTGTTGATTCTTCTGCTTCCGCTGCTGCTCATCGCCCTGCTCATCTGGCTCCTCGTGCGCAACCGAAGGAAGAAACCACAGCCAATAGCTAACAGCCAAGAACCAATAGCCAGCAGTCAGTCCCATCCTTTGGCACAGTTCCGCTTCTGTCCCAAGTGTGGTTCGCCCCAGTTCGTGCCCCACAACGGCAAGAGCAAGCACTGCATGGCTTGTGGCTTCACCTATTATTTCAATCCGTCAGCAGCCACGGTCGCCCTCATCGTCAATGAGCGCGGAGAATGGCTCTGTGTCCGCAGGGCTAAGGAACCAGCCCGTGGCACCCTCGACTTGCCCGGAGGCTTCTCGGATCTCTATGAGACGAGTGAAGAAGGAGTCATCCGCGAAGTGAAGGAGGAGACAGGCCTCACGGTGGATCGTGCGGAGTTCATGTTCTCCATCCCCAACCTATACGAATATTCCGGTTTCACCGTGCATACGATAGATATGTTCTACCGCTGCCATGTCAAGGATGCCGACCAGAACCCGGGTGCTTTCGCAGCTGCCCGTGCTGGCGATGATGCCGGTGAACTCCTTTGGTTGCGTCCAGAGGATATACGCCCTGAAGACTTTGGGCTCCTTAGCATTCGTCGGGGAGTGGAAAAACTGTTGGAAAAAGTGTAAATCACTCACCCAATAGCTTCTTCTCTGGCTCGTTTAATGGAGAGTTAACATTATTTAACGGGCTCCGTTTATCCTTATTCTTACTTCATCGTAATTTTGCCGCGCAAAAAACGGGGTATCAACTTACACCTTATTAATATAACAATTAAAAATAGACTACATAATCAATAACTAACAATTAACAACATGAAGAAAATCTTACTTCTTTTATGCGCCCTGCTGGGAATAACAGCGGGAGCATGGGCTGATGTTTTGACTTTGACGCCCAGCAATGGGACCTATGTGACAAGTAGTGGTAATTATGTCAATTCCATTACTTTTAGCACGACGCCCGCTATTACAGTTACGGCATCTGCCAATAACATGGATAAGCGCTTAACGGATACTTATCTTCAGTGGCATTCCGGTTCGTCTGGCTCCAGCACCTATACCATTTCTGTCGCAGGCGATTATGTGATTACCGGCTATTCGGTTACTGGTGAAGCAAATACGTCTGCTCAAACTTTGACCGCAGGCTCAGTTAGTCATGAGTTCGCAGTTGGCACAAGTTCTTCTTTTGATGTTACAGGTCTGAGTTCATCTTCTGTTTCATTTGTCCAAACAGGAGCTAATGCAAGCGGTTTAAAAATTACGTCTATATCCGTAACAGTGGTTAAGCCCACTGATGAACAGATT
>CACZSQ010000107.1 GCA_902783885.1 uncultured Bacteroidales bacterium | reverse complement strand
ACCATCATGATGACGACGACCATGACCACGAAGACCACGATCACCATCATGATGACGACGACCATGACCACGAAGACCACGATCACGAAGATGACCATGACTCAGAACATCATACTCCCCTCCCTATAAGGGAGGGGCAGGGGGGTGAGTCTTCCCACCACCACCATCATCATCACCACGATGAGGGTGAGGCAGAAGAATATGGCATCGGCACTTTCGTCTATTACCGCCGTCAGCCGCTGAACATGGGGCTGTTTGACGAGTTCGTTGCACGCCATTGGCCTCGTTCCATTATCCGTGCAAAGGGCATCTGCTGGTTCTATGGCGAGCCTGACACCTGCTATGTCTTTGAACAGGCTGGCAAGCAGGTGAACCTCAGGGACGCCGGCAAGTGGTATGCCACGATGCCTGAGGACGAACTGCGCGACTTCATGGCTCAGACTCCAGACCTTGTCCGCGATTGGGACGAGCACTATGGCGACCGTATGCAAAAACTCGTCTTCATCGGCCAGCATCTCGACCGTGAAGCAATCACGGCAGCCCTCGATGCTTGCTTGGTTCCGAGAGAATAATACAAAACATCTGGCTCCTCAGCCTTTTTGCACAAGGCGATGTATAGATGTTAATGCTTACGTAGTTCCCAAAAGGCAACGGCAGAGGCGGCAGCTACGTTGAGGCTATCAACGCCGTGGGCCATGGGAATCCTGACGACATAATCAGCGGAGGCGATGGTGCTCTTGGGGAGTCCGTCGCCTTCGGTGCCCATGATGAGTGCCAGTCGCGGTTCCTGTTTCAGTCGTACATTATCCAGCGAAACCGAGTTTTCCGTGAGCGCCATGGCTGCCGTCTTAAAACCTAATGCGGTCAAATGCACCTGTAATCTTGTGTCGTCAATCCACGTCCATGGGACCAGAAAAACGCTACCCATGGACACCCTCACAGCTCGCCTGTTCAGCGGGTCACAGGAGTTGTTTGTCAGTAGCACAGCGTCGATACCCAGTGCCGCTGCCGAGCGGAAGATAGCGCCAATGTTTGTCGTATCCACCACATTGTCAATCACCACGATGCGGTGAGCCCCTTTGCATACATCCTCCAATGCCCGTGGCCTTGGCCGGCGCATTGCGCAAAGCACGCCGCGCGTCAGCGTGTAGCCTGTCAGCTCAGCCAGTAGCTCCCGTGTGCCAGTATAAATAGGTATATCGCCCGCGCGGGTTATGATGTCCGCCGCATCCCCTGCGATGTGCCGTTCCTCGCACAGCAGTGCCAGCGGCTCGTAGCCCGCGTCTAGCGCCACGCGGATTACCTTCGGGCTCTCCACGATGAACACTCCCTTCTCCGGCTCCAGCCGGTTACGCAGTTGTGCCTCTGTGAGCGTGGCGAACACCTCCACGCCTGGTTGCTGTAATGATGTAATGTGGATTACTGCCATTTGCAAATCATTGTATCTCTGTGGCAAAGATAAGGAAGAAAAATGATAAGAGAAGAAAAACGGGGATAAAAATTTTTATTATGCAAAAAAGAGTAGTATCTTTGCGCTGTAAAAACGTTCAATTTGCGATATGCTAACTATGAAACGACTAACAACAACCCTTCTGTGTCTTTTCGCTTTTACTGTTGTAAAAAGCCAGGTTAAGATAACCCTGCAGCCCGACAACTACGGGGCCGCCCTCACGCCCTCACCCTACGGCATCTTCTTTGAGGAAATCAACCATGCTGCCGATGGCGGTCTCTGGAGTGAGATGATACGCAATCGCTCTTTTGAGGACAGCCAAGACAATGCTGAAGCATGGCAGGCGTTGGAAGGCACAACGCTGTCGCTGGCCTCTGCAAATCTCTTGAACTCAGCTCAGAAGCAATATTTGCACGTGGAGCCGTCAAATGCAGTGGCCTCCATCGGGAATGAAGGCTATTGGGGGATGAGACTGGATGCTCAACCTTTTTACACACTCACGTTCTTCGCTCGTGCTGATGCTGATTTTGCCACAACAATTACAGCCAGTCTCGTACCCAACGATGATAGCCAAGTGGTCCTCACAGCCTCTGCAGACATTACAATAGGTGCCATGTGGCAGCAGTTTAAGCTAACCATTCCAGACAATGGACAGCTCAAAGCCAAAGGACACTTGGTTCTGCATTTTTCCAATGCCAAGCCGTTTGACATTGATGTAGTGAGCCTGATGCCGGCCAATACCTACAAGGGACACGGCTGCCGCACCGACCTCGCCCAAATGCTCGAAGACCTTCATCCCCGTTTCATGCGTTTCCCCGGAGGTTGCTATATTGAAGGAGAATATGCCTACGGTGAGCGGAACCGCTTCGAATGGAAGAAAACCATTGGCCCTCAGGAAGAACGACCGGGCCACCGAAACATCAATTGGAACTACCGCAGTTCAGATGCGTTCGGATACCATGAGATGCTTCAACTCAGCGAAGACCTTGGCGCCACGCCGCTCTTTGTGGTCAATGTCGGACTTGGACACGGCTGGTTTCAGGACTTCAATGACATGGATGGGTTTATACAGGAAGCCCTTGACGCTATCGAATACGCCAACGGTAGCGTTGATACTTATTGGGGTGCTATCCGTGCATCTAACGGCCATCCCGAACCCTTCGGGCTGAAGTATATAGAAATAGGTAACGAGAATGCCAACTACAACTTTCACAACAATAGCGACCAGAGCTATCAGTATTTCGACCGTTATTATATGTTCTATCAAGCTATCAAAGCGGCCTACCCGGATATTGTCTGCATAGGTAATGTTCAGTCGTGGGGTACGGATAACCCTTCGTGGCGTAGCGCCTATCCTGTGGATTTGCTTGATGAACACTACTATCGCTCGCCAAAATGGTTTGCCAGGAACTACGAGAAATACGATTCTTACGACCGATCGGGCCCAGGCATCTACGTGGGTGAATATGCGGTAACCGAAAACTTTGGCACGACGGGCGACCTCGCTGCCGCCCTGGGCGAAGCAATCTATATGCAAGGCATCGAACGCAATGCCGACATTGTCCCCATGGCTTCCTATGCTCCCATCTTCGTGAACGAGAACGATCCCAAATGGATGCCGGACATGATCCGTTTCGATGCCACCTACAGCTATGGCACGCCTTCCTACTACGTGCAGAAACTCATGGCAGAGAAACTTGGTACGCGCAATATTACTTGGGATGAAAACCTCAACTGGGCAGGAATCAGTCAAAATCATACTGGACTCTCCACCTGGGAGACCAGTGCTGAGTTCACCAATTACGTGATTAGCAAGAATGGTAAACCTGTCTATTACGCATCGTTCGACGGATCGGAACCTTGGACCGACTTGTCCGGCACCTTCAACGAACAGGATGGCACGCTCGTGCAGAGCAGCGTCTCTATGCAGGGACAGCTCTACTTGAACGAAACCGTTGACCTCGACGATGAATACACCATCGAGGTTGATGCCACCAAGACAGGAGGCCAAGAGGGCTTTCTCATTGCTTTCTATTATCAGAATGCGAACAATTACTGTTGGTGGAACCTTGGCGGTTGGGGCAATACGAAGCACTGCATCGAGCAATGTGTCAATGGCTCCAAGTCGCAGTTTGATATGAGGGACGGCCAGCTCGAGACGGGGCGCACCTATCATCTCCGTATTGATGTAAAGGGTCAGCGCATACGATGCTACATCGATGGCGAACTCTACCACGATGTCACCCTGCCCTTGGAACGACGCCTCTACACTTCTGCTTCAAGAGAGGGAGACAAGCTCTATGTCAAACTAGTCAATCCATCTTCCGAGGCTTTTGCCACCACGTTGATCACCCAGGGCTATTCTGCCTCCAATGTCATTCAGACACAGATGATGGCTATCAGTGACCAAGCAGAAAACAGCGCCGATAATATGTATAATGTCGTTCCGCGCACTTTCAACCTGCCTGCTTACGGTACTAATCTCTTAATCAATACGCCGGCCTATTCCTTCAACATCGTGGAGATGAAAATCACTCCTGGTGAGAACAACGACGTATGCGTGATGCCGGCCGAGGGTACTTATTATCTGAAAGATACAGCAACCGGCCTTTACCTTTCCCGTGGAGCTATGTGGGGTACCCGTGCCACATTGTCCACCTTTGGAGTGCCAGTAGCAATCACCAACACAAGCAGTGACATTTATACCATTCGTTACCGCGACCTGAGTAACAAGTATCTTGGCAATCTTACCTATCCCTTCACCGACGCGGATGCAGGAGACGGCACCCAGTGGCGTTTCCATAATGACGGGCAGGGCGCCCTATGGCTGGAGAATACACTCTCCAACACCTATTTCACATGCCCCGCTGAAGATGAAGGTGCAGACTTTACCGATGACGTACAGCAAGCTACACGCTTCCAGCTTGTCTCTCCCGAAGTCTATGAGCGTGAGATGAGCGCTTTAAACGCCCTTTGTGAAAGTACCAGCATGGTCATTAGCAAAAACGTGACCGACCGGATCGTCAATGCCTCTATGGATAATGGTGCTGAAGGATGGACCAATACTTTTCATACCTTCTTCAACAATGGCAATCCGGCTTATCGCGACATCACTAACCGGGCTAACGTCTGTGAAGTTTTTGAACTGATGGGAGAGGTGATACAGAACATAACCGGCCTCACCCCTAATGGCATCTATCGTTTCTCCATCCCGGCTTTCTTCCGTGCTGCCTCGAACACTATCTGCACAAGTGTTTCCAATGAGGGTATTGCATTGGGTAATGCCTATATCATTTGCGGTGATGTGAGGGTTCCCTTGAAGACATGGGCTTCAGACCGCACCGGTGACGTCTATCCCAACAGTATGGAAGACGCTTCAGCATGTTTTGCACAGGGGCTTTACCAGAATGTCGTTGCCGGACGTGCCGACGAGCAGGGGCGGCTCACCATAGGCTTGGGAGTGGGGCAACGCATAGGCAAGCAATGGCTCATTTGGGGTACTGCTACGCTTGAAGCCGTGTCAGAACCAGTAGATTATACTGCAAACATCATCAACTCCTCCTTTGAGAGCAGTCTCAACAATGGCTGGATCAACGACGGGATGCAGCGCCAGAATAATTCAGAGGTCAAGGCAGGCAAGACGGGCAATTACTATTGTGAGAAGTGGGTAGAACGGGCGACTTCGCTGTCCGATGCATCCGTCACCCAGACCGTGAAGGGGCTTCGCGACGGCGACTATCTCGTCAAGGCCTTCTGTCATGCCGAGTTGCAGGGAAGCCTCAATGCAATAAACGGTGTGTATCTCATGGCTGGCGACAAACGTGTGGCTATCAGCACTCCTGCTATATACAGCGTTCAGGCAACAGTTGTTGGGGGAGAACTCACCATTGGATTCGGTTGTGAGAATACCAATGCTAACTGGATCACGGTTGATCATTTCCAGATGACGTGGATTGGCTCCTCTTTTGAAAATAACAAGGCTTCTCTGGAAGCGCTCATTGACAAGCTGCAAAAACTTCTTGATACCAAATTCATTCTCTCTTCACAGCAAATCAACGAAGCCTCCGCGGTCATCAATGCAGCCCATGCTGCCACCACGCCGGAAGAGGTGGAGCAGGCTATCGCCGATGTCAGTTCAAAATACAATGAGCTGGCGGCCTATCGTCTGCCGGTCGAACGCAACGAGGACTACAATGCCTACCTCTTCGCCTACTTCCCCAGTAACTCTGACGAGAACCTCTACTACGCACTCTCCACGGACGGCTTCAACTACACACCGCTCAACAACGGACAGCGCATCATAAGCGCCAATGCTTATACTCGTTCAGGCGGTATCCGCGACCCGCACATCCTGCGTGGTGAGGATGGTGTCTTCCGCATGGTAGCCACTGACATGGTCTGTGCCAACGGATGGGATAGCAACCGAGGCATGGTCCTGAGCAAAAGCTCAGACCTCATTCATTGGACCCATAGCATCATCCATTTCCCCACACGCTTCCCCGACAGATGGGGGAATGTCACCCGCGTGTGGGCGCCTGAAACCATCTATGACCGCGAGACGGGCAAGTACCTCGTTTATTTCTCGCTGCTCACCAACGATGGCACCTGCACCTACGATAAAGTGTTCTATTGCTATGCCAACGACGAGTTCACCGACCTTGAAGACTATCCGGTCCACTTCTTCGATCGAGGCAGCGCCACCATCGATGCAGACATAGTTTTCGACGAGACAGACCAGCTCTACCACATGATTTACAAAAACGAGGGAATCCAATCCATCAGTCACGTGTCGGCCCGGTATCTCACCGCACGCGATGGAAATCCCACGGGTAGCCAATGGGGAGAGCTTGGCGGCGGCATTCAGCAAACCTCGGTGGGTGTGGAAGGCGGTGGCATCTTTCGCCTCATTGGTCAGAACACCTACGTTGTCATGTATGACTGCTATACGGCAGGGTACTATCAGTTCTGTACCACCGACGATTGGAAAATCTATACCCTGCAGGCGCAAACCGCTACTTCGGGTAAGTTTACGCCGCGGCATGGTAGCGTTATTCCCCTTCATCCCTATGAGACCCGTGCGCTGCTGGATGCATTCCCCACGCAGGGATTTGACATCGACTGCGGCGACCTTACGGGCATCTCCTCGTGCAAGACTGCCACAGACCAGGGCTCAGATTGGCTCTACAACTTGAGCGGTCAGCGAGTGAATGACAACTACAGAGGTGTTGTCATTCAGAACGGAAGGAAGCGGCTGGAATAGGACAGAGCGTCGCTATCTGATAAGAATGTCCGATAGCGTGTAGTTGTCCATCATGCAGCTGCGGTCCACATTACCGCGTATGCCGGGGATGCGGCTTGTGGCGCTGTACTGCCACATGACGAATGCGGCGTTGTCGCAGAGTTGGGGTATGTCAGGATGGTAGCGCGCTATCATGTATTTGTAGTGGGTGAAAGGTCCTGACAGGTATTTGTTGTAGAAGTCGCGGGAGGTGTAGAGAATGGGGCGTACTCCGTAGTGCCGTTCCACCATCTGAAGGAACTGCTTGAGGCGGTTTCGGAACTCTGGCAGGGGGGACTTGCCGCGATGCTCAATATCGATGATGGGAATCAGGTCCTGCTCCTTGAGCTTCACCACCGTTGAGAAGTTGCGGAACTGCTCGCGGGCATTGGCGTTGGGGTTGAAGAAATGATAGGCCCCTACGCGCAGCCCCGCTTTGCGTGCTCCGCGAAGGTTCGTGTGATAGGTGTTGTCCACGAGGTTCGTGCCTTCCGTGGCCTTGATGTAGGCGTAGAGGATGTTACGTTCTTTGGCTACCTCCCGCCAGTTGATAGAGCCTTGGTAGTGCGACACATCGATGCCTCCGATGCTGCGGTTGGCGGTGTGAGCGCTTCGCAGTTGCGCTGGCAACAGCGGCTTCTGCCCCGCGACGAGGACCTCGCCCAGATGCGCCTGAGGGGTGAGGGCGGGCATGGGCTCATCTGGCTGCGGAAGATTGGCATAGTAGTCATCGACAACTACTTTTTTCTTCTTCTTCCGTCCTGCGGAATAGGACGGCATCGTGCCTGTGAGCAGCATTGCGGCTGCAAGGGTGAGTAGCAGGCGGCGTGTCATGCAAGTTCGGAACCGTCAAAGGTGAGCGGCAGCAGGTCGCGTACGCTGGGGATGACATAAACGCCCTCGGTGCCGTAGAGTAAGACGCGAATGGGCTGCTTGTAGCGCACTTCTGCTTCGAGCAGCGACTGGCGGCAAGCTCCGCATGGTGCCACGAGATCCTTCAGAAAGGCCCCCTTTGTCTGCGCTGCGATGGCGAGAGCCACGGGAGGCACCTCGGGCGCATTGGCGGCAGCGGCAAAGAATGCCGTGCGCTCAGCGCAGAGGCCGGAGGGGAAGGCGGCATTCTCCTGGTTGCTGCCCCGGAACACCTGCCCGTCGGCAAGGCGTAGGGCAGCGCCCACCTGAAAGCGGGAGTAGGGGGAATAGCTGGTGAGCGTCATGGCCTTAGCCTGCTCAATGAGTGAGCGGTCTTCTTCGGACAGCTCTTCGAAGGCGAAAACCTGAATGGGAACGGTGATTTGGACTTCTCGCATAGGATTATTTAGTGAATTGCGTCACAAAAGTAGCGCTTTTCTCGCTTATCTCAACAAAAAAACATACTTTTGTGCACAAAATACGTGATAATTGAATGAATATGCGTCGTTTTTTTGCCTTTTTTGTATCGTTGACGTTGGTTTTGGGAATCTGTGCCCAATCAAAGCAGTCGGTGCAGTGGCGTTATATAGAGAACTATAAAGACATGGCGATCGACCAGATGCGCCGCTATCATATTCCAGCATCTATCACCCTGGCACAGGGCCTCATAGAGAGTGGCTCGGGACAGGGGCGGCTGGCACGTCAGGCACACAACCATTTTGGCATCAAAGTGGGCGGAACGTGGAAGGGACCGTATATCGTCATGGCTGATGACCGCCCCGATGACCGCTTCCGCAAATACCGTACCGACGACGAGAGCTACGAGGACCATTCCCGTTTTCTGGTGAACGGGCAGCGCTATCGCTCACTTTTCAATCTCAAGATTACGGATTACAAGGGGTGGGCTTACGGTCTGAAGCGTGCAGGCTATGCCACGAATCCGCGCTATGCGGAGATGCTCATCGGCGTCATAGAGCGTTACAACCTGCAGCAGTTCGACTCCTACAATAGGGGGCGCTACCATGCCCGTGCCAAAACGCCTGAGGAGACGCGGGCGGAGAACTCCTTCTTTGCACAGCACATTGTCTATAAGGTAAATAAGAGTTATATGGTGATTGCTGCGAGTGGCGATTCGTGGGAGCGTATAGCCCGTGAGACTGGCGTCAGCGTGCGCAAGCTACTCCGCTACAACGAGCGTCCGCGCGGCTCTTCGCTCCAGATTGGTGACATCGTTTATCTCGAGAAGAAACGCTCGAAGGGCGACAAGTCGCTGAAGGGCGTCCCCCACACCGTGCAGCCGGGCGAGTCGCTCTACGACATCGCCCAGCACTATGGCATCCGCCTCGCAGCTCTCTACAAGCTCAACGCTCTTCCCGCCGACTACACCCCGCAGGTCGGGGACCTTATTTGGCTGAGGTGAGAGGCCCTATATTATAGTTAATAGTTGAGAATTCTTCGCAGGGCTAAGCGTCGCAAGCGCCGAGCGGAGGGTTGAGAGTTAAGAGTTAAGAGTTTAAGGAGTTAAGAGTTTAAGAGCTTTAATTAAAATACAGGTTAAGAATGGCAGACGACAAAAAGATTATTTTCTCCATGGTCGGTGTTAGTAAGACCATACAGCAGACTCAGAAACAAGTTCTCAAGAACATATACCTCAGTTTCTTCTATGGAGCCAAGATCGGCATCATAGGTCTGAACGGTTCAGGTAAATCTACATTGTTGAAGATTATTGCCGGGCTCGACCAAAGCTATCAGGGCAATGTGGTCTTTTCCCCGGGCTATAGTGTCGGCTACCTGCCTCAGGAGCCTCAGCTCGACGATGACAAGACTGTTCGCCAGGTGGTGGAGGAGGGCGTTCAGCATATCGTGGACGCGTTGTCAGAGTATGAGGCTATCAACGAGAAGTTTGGGCTGCCTGAATACTACGAGGATGAGGACAAGATGAATGCCCTTTTTGCGCGTCAAGGAGAACTTCAGGATGTCATCGATGCCACTGATGCATGGAACCTCGACACGAAGCTCTCCCGAGCCATGGATGCTCTGCGCTGTCCGCCCCAGGATCAGCTCTGCGGTCAGCTCTCAGGAGGTGAACGCCGTCGCGTAGCCCTCTGCCGCCTGCTCCTGCAGAAACCTGATGTGCTCCTGCTGGACGAGCCCACCAACCATCTCGACGCCGAGAGCATCGACTGGCTCGAACAGCACCTCAACCAATACGAAGGTACTGTCATCGCTGTGACACACGACCGCTATTTCCTCGACGACGTGGCGGGTTGGATTCTCGAACTCGACCGCGGCGAGGGCATCCCCTGGCAGGGCAACTACAGCTCGTGGCTGGAACAGAAGACCAAGCGCATGGAGATGGAAGAGAAGGTGGAGTCGAAGCGACGGAAGACTCTGCAGCGTGAACTCGAATGGGTTCGCATGGCCCCCAAAGCCCGTCAGGCCAAGGGGAAGGCCCGTCTGTCCAACTACGAGCGGATGCTCAATGAAGACCAGAAGGAGAAGGAGCAGAAACTCGAAATCTATATCCCCAGCGGTCCTCGCCTCGGCAACAAGGTCATTGAGGCTCATGGGCTCTGCAAGGCCTTTGGCGACAAGGTGCTGTTCAAGAATCTCGATTTCACGTTGCCGCCCAACGGTATCGTAGGGGTTATCGGCCCCAACGGCGCTGGCAAGACAACCCTCTTCCGCCTCATCATGGGCTTGGAGAAGCCAGATGCCGGTTCCTTCGAGGTCGGGGAGACCGTGAAGTTGGCATACGTGGATCAGAGCCACCGCGACATCAAGGCCGACGAGACCGTCTATCAGATTGTCTCGCAGGGCAATGAGCTCATTCGCATGGGCGGTCGCGACATCAATGCCCGTGCTTATCTCTCGCGCTTCAACTTCACCGGTGCCGATCAGGAGAAGAAGTGCGGCGTGCTCTCCGGCGGTGAACGCAATCGTCTGCATCTGGCCATGGCGCTGAAGGAAGAGGGTAATGTTCTGCTGCTGGACGAGCCCACCAATGACATCGACGTGAACACCTTGCGTGCGCTGGAAGAGGGTCTTGAGAGCTTTGCCGGCTGTGCCGTTGTAATCTCGCACGACCGCTGGTTCCTTGACCGTATTTGTACGCACATCCTCGCCTTCGAGGGAGAGGGTAATGTCGTGTTCTTCGAGGGAAGCTACACCGACTACGAGGCCAATAAGCTCAAGCGACTCGGACTCGAAGAGCCTCGTCGCATCCGCTACCGCAAGCTCACCGAGGACTGATTGCCTCAGGCGCGAATGCAAGCCGGAGGCTGCCGCATGACTATTTATTGATAAAGTAAAACAAGTTGTTTTACCTTGGAAGACGAAGCTCTTATGGCCGAAACACCTGCATCGTTCAAGGTAAAACAACTTGTTTTACTTTCTTGAGTGATGGCCTTTGGGCTATTTGTAGTGGTAGTGCCTTCTGTTGTACAGGTACTGCAAGTCGGACTGGTGTTTGTATGCTTCTTGCTCAAAACGGATGTGGAAGTATGCCTGCTCGCTGTCCCGATATTTCATGTAAAAGAAGAGCCATTCAAGCCCGTACCAGAGGAAGAACGGCAGATACAAAAGTTCCTTTTGCTGAGCAGCGTGAATCTTTTCGTGGTTCAGTTCTGCGGGCGTCAAGGGCCTCACGGAGAAGATGAGTCCAAACAAGCAGATGGCAAGGTAGTTCTTGCCCATGGGATGCTTTTTAATCAGATATATTTTGTCCCTTTTCGTCCACATGGTCACGCCGAGATGATGTGCTTGACGACGGCTTCCAGACCACGGCGGTCGTCCTCGTCGAAGGCATCGAGGCAGTCGCTGTCGATGTCTAAGACACCAATGACTTTTCCTCCGTTGATCATCGGTACCACAATCTCAGAGCGCGAGAGACTGCTGCAGGCGATGTGGCCGGGGAAGGCATCGACGTCGGGGACGATGAGCGTCTGCGCCTTGGCCCATGCCGTGCCGCAGACACCGCGCCCGTGCCTGATGCGTGAACAGGCGACAGAACCTTGGAAGGGGCCTAAGTGCAGCCACAGTTCGTCATGAACAAGGTAGAAGCCGACCCAGAAGAAGCCGAAGGCCTCGTGGAGGGCTGCAGCCGTGTTGGCCATGGCGCTGATACGGTCGTCCTCGCCCTCGATGAACGGTGCAAACTCTGTCAGAAACTGCTCGTAGCGCTCGCGCTTCGAGAGGGCTGGGGAGGAGGTGAAAGTGGGTTCCATGTGCTCGAAATAAATAGTTCGTTTTCGGTACAAATATACAACATATTTTTATTATTTGCTCTATTCCCATTAATTTTTCGTTATTCATTGTTCATTATTCAATATTTTGTCGTACCTTTGCGCCCGCTGTCACGAGTTGGCAGCATAATTTCAAACCTATTTTAATCATAATTAAACATT
>CACZSQ010000106.1 GCA_902783885.1 uncultured Bacteroidales bacterium | reverse complement strand
TGATTTGAGTGCCCGCTTCCTTTGTAATCTGCCGGCCTCGTGAAGAGGTTACCCCGAAGGGCGCAGCCCGCCATTGGAGAGCGAAGCGTTCTCGGTATTCTTGATGTAATTGATGAGTCTCCCAATCTAACCGATGCGGTGGCTATTTAGCAACGTGTGCCGTGTCAATGAACGTTGGCATTTCTCTTTTGAAATGCTGATGCAAAGATAGGAGCCTTTTTTACGCTATGCAAGTTTTCAGGCAAGAAAACATAAACTTTTTCTATCTGAAGCAACTTTATGCCTTAAAATTTGCACAATCACACATTTTTTTCTTACTTTGTCCTCGATTAAGTGTCTTTTGAACTTCGCGCACACGCGTTTTTTTTTATTCAATAAAAGCACAAAGTAAATGCTCAATTACGTCATTCTTGCTTCTGCACTCCTGCCCGCTATCATCTTGATGATTATCGTGCTGGTACGCGACAAGGAACATCCCGAGCCCATGCCCTGGATTATTAAAGGGCTTATCTATGGCGTATTTGCTATCTTTGCTTCCCTGCTTATCTCCCAGCCACTGATAGCCATCGGTATTGTGCCGCAGGAATACTCCAATGCTTTCTCTGCCACCTTGTTCTCTTTCGGCGCAGCTGCCATTCCCGAGGAGACTGCAAAGCTCATTTTCCTTTGGCTGTTGCTGCGTAAGAATCCTTTTTTTGACGAGTATTTCGACGGCATTGTCTATGCAGTTTGTATTGGATTGGGTTTCGCCGCCTTCGAGAATGTGATGTATTTGTTCAATGCTGAGGACGGGTGGCCTCTCGTGGCAGTCATGCGTGGCTTGTTGGCGGTGCCCGCACACTTCTTTTTTGCCGTGCTCATGGGTTATTATTATAGTGTAGCCCGTTTTGGCCACAATCCT
The DNA here is from genome assembly GCA_902783885.1 of uncultured Bacteroidales bacterium. Taxonomy (GTDB): domain Bacteria; phylum Bacteroidota; class Bacteroidia; order Bacteroidales; family Bacteroidaceae; genus Physcousia. Next base: position 13,177 of record CACZSQ010000106.1, on the reverse strand, counting down.
AAACGCAACTATCTGATGATGTGGGCTGTGCCTGTGCTGGCACACGGCATCTATGATGCCATCGCCATGACCTCCGATGTCTCAGAATCGGCTCAAGGACTATTGGCTATCGCCCTCCTGCTCTTCTGCAATGAACTGCGCAAGCTCTGCCAGCGACACATTAAAGAGTTGCTGACAGCAGACCAAAGCGTCTATAACAAGAATCCTTTTGCTTAGTTATATCTTTTTTTCAAATCTATATGAAACACGTAAAGCCTTTTCCCCATATCGCAACTGCGAAGGCTGTGCTCGGCACAGCTTCTATAGCTGTCCTGTTGAGCTTTAGTGCTCATGCCTCTGCACAAAGCTTGCCCATGTCCGGCGCATCACAGACCGTGACCACTCCTGTCCCTCACACCGATGTGCCTTTCCGTATCGAAGACACCGGCACGAAACTTCCTGATATAGTCTGGGGCTTGGACCAGGCTTGGATTAGTGAGGGGAACATGCGCCGAGGACTGAACTTTGCCGGACAAGAAATGATCAAGATTGTGCGCCTGAGCTTCCAGCCCAGCCACAGCGTTGAAGGCGGTCAGCTCTCCGACGCACAGAAGAATGCGCTCGACGAACGTATTCGCATTGCCAAATTTGCCCGCTTTGCGAAAATTAATCTGAACAGCGATCCACAAGATGGTAAAGCCGTGAACAGCTGGTACAAGACTTCCAATGCGAACACGAACGGCCCCCGATGGGCTCAGTTGATAGGTCTTACGAAGCAGTATGTCGAGGCGAAAGGCCTTAAGGTTGTGAGCATTTCACCGTTCAATGAGCCAGACTATACTGCTTGGAACCAGGGAACACAGGCTACCTTCAAGGCCATTTGCAAAGCCATCCGCGAAGATCATCAGTTCGATGGCATTCTGCTTTGTGGTGGCAACACCCTCAGCCCGGAGTATGCGCCTTCATGGTACAATTACAGCAAAGAGTATCTCGACGAAGGCAACACTCATCAGCTGGCTGGCTCGTTTGACCAGTTTGCCAATTTCTATACATTGGTGAAGAATGATGGAAAAGTGGGAGTGGGCGACGAACTCCACAACACGATGGAAGCAATGGTGGCGTCAAACTATGGGATGACCAAAGGTATCTGGTGGGGAACCTGCGACCATACACGCTCGCAGTTCATGAAAGCCAGCCTCGGAACCCGTATCGGCTATGCTGAGAACCGTGGGCGCTGGACTGCAGCCGGTGTTTATCGCCACGCAGACAGCTATCGTGAGGGCTGCCCTGTACAGGGCTTCGTCGGGACATCAGAGCGTCAGGCAGCAGCCACTACGTTCCGCTTCATAGCCCTCGACCACGATGTGTTCTACAATGGACAAGGCCCCATGCGTGAGTTCATTATGCGGACTCCTGGATGGCCTAATGGTGCAGGCTATGATTCTCCGAGTGAGGCTCACTGCAAGAACTCCGAGGGACTGGTGAACATACAGGGCGGTGAAGACATTATGCCTGAACTGCCTACCAAGCCGACATTATATCGTATCGTGAACGCCTATAGCGGCAAATCCTTGAGCACCGAGAACAACTCCAATACGAGTGGGGCTACAATGTGGCAGCAGACGAATTCGCTTCGCAATCAGGCACAGCAGTGGCTCATCACACCTGATGATCCTCTCAAATACCCCGATGACCTCGGAAGCTACGCCGGTGACTTCTCCTATTTTACGATTGCCAATGCTAAGAATACTAATTTCTACCCCGACGTGAGGGATTGGAGTCTTGAAGAAGGCGGGCCGGAGATTGAAGGCGGGCAGGTGATTCTCTTCCAGGGCGGCTTGGGTGACAACGAGAAATGGTTCTTCGAGTATGCCGGCGATGGTAATTTCTATATCCGCAGCAAGCACAGTGCACTCTATCTCCAGGTCTGTGACGGCAACGAATTTCAACAGAAGAACGCGCGTCAACTCTGCCAGGGAGCCTTCACGGGAGAACTGATTCAGCAGTGGAAGCTTATCAACATCGATGATGGCGACATTGCATTCAATGCCAGAGCGCTGGCCGTTCCCACTGGACTCAGAGCAACGCCCCAGACAGCCAGCATCCTGCTGGAGTGGGATGGCCCTACTGTCAGGACACTGAAGGATTTCATCGTTCAACGCTCCACCGATCAGGTGAACTGGAACACGATTCACAACCATGTTACCGGTATGGCATACGTTGACAATACGGTGGAGCCGGGACAGACCTATTACTATCGTGTGAAGTCTGTCTCTGTCAGTGAACTCCGCTCGGAGGCCAGCGAGGCCGTGAGCGCTACGGCAACAGGGAAGGCCAGTTGCATCATGCGCATTGCCTGCGACAGTTTATGGGATTCTTCGCACAATGGCAATCACGCCGCTTTGAACGGCTCGCCGACAATGATGGCAGGCAAGATAGGGGATGCGTTAGACTTGAAACAGTCCAACAGCAATTACCTGCAGCTGCCAGCTACGATTGCCAACCACAAGGAGCTCACCCTGAGTGCCTGGATTTATTATCGTGGCGGAAACCAGTGGCAACGCATCTTCGACTTTGGTAATGATGTTGATCATTATGTTTTCCTGACGCCCAATAACAGCTATACGGGCAAGATGAGACTGGGTATCAAGAACGGTGGCACGGAAGAGACGATGGACACCAATGTCCCAACCACCAATAAATGGACTCACGTAGCCGTCACTTTCGGCACAGATAAGATTGTGATTTACGTCAACGGCAAAGCGGCGGTCACGAGCACAAGCATAAAGACTCGTCCGTCTGATTTCCGCCCTGTTCTTAACTATATCGGCCGCAGTCAGTTCTCTGCAGACCCCTTCTTCAACGGAGCTATCGACGATGTACGCATTTACAACTACGCCCTTTCTGCTGATGAGGTGGCTTCAATAGCAGATCTCACCGATGGCGTGGAGCAGGTGAAGAATGCTGAGCCAGCTTCCCAGAATCGAGATGTCTTCGACCTCAGCGGTCGTCGTATTCCCTCAACTTCCATGCGTGCCGGACACCTATATATTATCGATGGCCGCAAGGTGATGATGAAGTAACTTGTTAAACGCATAAACGAAACACAAGAGGCTGTGCGATGATGCACAGCCTCTTGTGTGGAGGTGCCTAGCAGATTCGAACTGCTGTAGACGGTTTTGCAGACCGTTGACTAAGCCACTCATCCAAGGCACCATTGTGGGATTGCGGCTGCAAAGGTACGTCATTTTTTTGAATTGGCAAGCCTTTCATGCAACTTTTTTGAAAAAAAAACGTTATTCTTATATATTCGTTATGTTATGAGCTCTTTTCTATCCTCAATACAACAGGCTTTGACAGCCGCTTCTGTACGTGCTGATGGGCATGTCTTGCTGGTGGCTCTCAGCGGTGGTGCTGACAGCGTGGCCTTGTTGCTCGCCTTGCGCGAACTGGGCTTCCCCGTTGAAGCCCTGCACTGCAACTTTGAACTGCGTGGGGTTGCCAGCGATGCCGATGAGGCTTTTTGCCGCAGATTATGCAAAGCTCACCAGGTGGAGCTGTTCGTTAAGCATTTTCGCACCCGCAGCTTCTCCCAGCGTCATGGCATTAGCATTGAGATGGCTGCTCGTCAGCTGCGTTATGAGTGGTTCTCTGAGATGGCTGTTGAGCGTGGTGCACAGGCTCTGTGCGTGGCTCATCATCGTGATGACCAGATTGAGACTCTGTTGCTGAATCTCATACGCGGCACGGGTATTCACGGCCTCACGGGGATGAAAGTTGTTTCGCAGTACCAACCGATGCAGTCCTCAGCTGCCCCATTGCAAGTGCTGCGCCCCATGCTGGGCTTGTCGAGGCATGAGATTGAGGAGTGGCTTCGGGAACGTGGGCAGGACTGGGTGACGGATCATACGAATCTCGACCCTGAGGCTGCCATGAGAAACAAAATCCGTTTACAGCTGCTGCCCTTGATGGAAGAGTTGAATCCTCGCGTACGGGAGACCTTGGCAGCCACTGCGGAACGCTTGGCAGAGGCTGAAGCGCTGTATAACGATGGCGTGCAGCAGGCGCGTGCAGATATTGAACAACCTGATGGAAGCCTTTCCCTGCAGGCCCTGAAGCAGGTCACCGCAGCAGGGACAGTTCTGCATGAAACGTTACACCCCTTGGGCTTCACGACTGAACAGGTGCGTGAAATCCACGAGAATCTCGATGGCGAATCCGGTAAGCTCTGGGAAAGCCGTCAAGGACATCGTCTCTTGCGCGACCGTGACAGGCTGCTGGTGCGGCAGCAAACGGAGGCGGAACCTACCTCGCCACTCTCCCGCGAGGGCTCTTTCATCCCGCTTGAAGGTTTCTATGAAGGGGCTCATGGCTTGCGGCTTCTGATTCGCCGTCAGACTATTGACCCGTTGACATTCGAGATTCCCAAAGACCCGTCAACAGCCTGCTTCGATTTGGAGAAGCTCACCCTTCCTCTGAGCATCCGTGTTGTCCGCGATGGTGACCGTTTTCGTCCCTTTGGAATGACAGGTTCACGATTGTTGAGTGATTTCCTGACCGACCGCAAGCTGTCATTATTCGATAAGGAACAACAACAGGTCATCCTCAGTGGCGATCAGATTGTATGGGTTATCGGCCTTCGTTGTGCTGCCGGCTATGAGATAGACGAACATACTCGCCATATCCTGACTCTCACAATGCTTTAAAGAGGCCAATTCGTTTTCTTTTTGGGCGTTTTTAAGTTTTATTTTGGCTTTTCTTTTGGAAGGCAAAATGTTTTGTGTATCTTTGCAGCGCTTAAATAGGTATATATTCACTACAAAGTCTAATATTATGTCTTCATTATACAAAGTCGCTCATTGGTATTTTTCACGGAAGGCGTTGCCTTATTGGCTCGTACTGCTGTTTGACTGTGTAGTAGTTTTGGGCTCAGGGTTACTTTGTTATGCCTTTGACAGTGGAGTTATTCACACCTTGAATAATCTCGGACCGGTAGTGGGAACTCTTTCCTTCTATCTGCTGTTCTTCCTGGTGGGCTTCAGGCTCCTGCATACATATTCGGGCATCCTGCGCTATTCTTCATTTGCAGACCTCTATAGAATAGTTCTTGCCAATCTGATAGGCATAACCTGTATCATCATTGCCAGACTATTCCTGCATTTTGATGCATTTCTTCTTCCAATTCGCATCCGTGATTTGATCTTTATGTTTGTGATGGCTACCACGTTTATGGTGGCTGCCCGTCTGTTTGTGAAGTTCATTTTCGACAAGATCAATGAGAACGGACCTGTACAACGCGCTTTCATTTTCGGTGTTCATCAAGGTGGTATTGCTTTGGCAAAGGCCATCCGTATGCAAGAGCCAGTCCGCTTTGTGCTGAAAGGTTTTGTGAGTGATGAAAAGGACGTCGTGGGTCACATGCTTCAGGGCGTTGAGGTTTATGAGAAGAACATACGCCTGTTGGAGGTCATGCGAAGAAAGAATGTTTCTTCCTTGCTGGTCTCACCCCTCAAGCGTGAAGAGTTGTTCTCTGATGTCGAATATCTTAATCAACTTGTAGATGCAGGAATCAATATCTACACTTATGAAACGGCCCAGAAGTGGGACGGCAACGAAATAAACGCTTCGCAGTTGCGAGAGGTGCAGATTGAGGACTTGTTGCCGCGCGATGAGATTCAAGTGGATCTCGAAGCGGTAGCCCGCCTGCTCAGTGATTCTTGTATTCTCATCACAGGCTCTGCCGGTAGCATCGGTTCCGAGATGGTTCGCCAGATTGCTAAGTTCAGCCCTCGTCAGCTTGTCCTGGTGGATGAGGCTGAGACTCCTCAGCACGATATCCGACTGATGATGCGTAAGGAGTTCCCGGAGGTGGAGGCTCATACGATTGTTACCTCTATCACGAATAACTCCAGAATGGACAACATCTTCAAGGCCTACCGTCCGCAGTACGTTTTCCATGCCGCTGCCTACAAGCATGTTCCTATGATGGAGGACAACCCCAGCGAGGCTGTGCTTAATAACATTCAAGGCACCCGCAACATCGCCGACTTGTCGGTGAAGTATGGCGTGAAGAAATTCGTGATGGTTTCCACTGATAAGGCTGTGAACCCCACCAATGTCATGGGTTGCTCAAAGCGTATCTGCGAGATATATGTGCAGTCCCTGGACAAGGCTCTGAAGGCTGGCGTTGCCACCGGACTACCATTGGCAGAAGGCGTGAAGGAACCTGTCACGCAATTCGTCACCACCCGTTTCGGCAATGTTCTCGGGTCCAATGGCAGTGTGATTCCGTTGTTCAAGGAGCAGATCCGTCATGGCGGTCCCGTCACGGTCACTCATCCGGATATCATCCGTTTCTTTATGCTCATCCCCGAGGCTTGTAAGCTGGTGCTCGAAGCAGGAACGATGGGCAATGGCGGTGAAATATTTGTCTTCGATATGGGTCAGCCCGTGAAGATCGCCGACTTAGCCCGCCGCATGATTCGTCTCTCCGGCGCCACCAATGTTCAGATAGAGTTCACGGGCTTGCGCGATGGCGAGAAACTGTATGAGGAAGTCCTCAACGACAAGGAAATCACCAAGCCGACCTTTAATAAGAAGATTCAGATAGCCCAAGTCCGCGAGTATGACTATCAGCAGGTATGCGGCTGGCTTGATGATCTTGTGGCTATCAGCCTGAAGTACGACAACATGGAGACGGTGCGACAGATGAAGCATATCGTTCCCGAGTACAAGAGTCAGCATTCCGTCTATGAAGTCTTAGATAAATGACGTCTAAGATATAGGTCTTATCGGTTTTCCCATCGGTGGTAAAACGTTTTTCCATTAATGGAAAAAGGCTGCGGCCCTAGGACTTTTTGATTACGTCCTTAGGGCCGCAGCCTTTCATGTCTTGGACCGTTGCCCTTCACACCTTGGCGTGTGAGTATTCAGCCCTTGATGTATTTGTCAGTTAGACAGGAATCTTGTCAATACGCTTCTGATGGCGTCCGCCTTCGAACTCTGTGGCGAAGAATTCATCCATGATCTTGGCGGCCATATCGGTGTCAATGAAGCGTCCGGGCATCACAAGCACATTGGCGTTGTTGTGCTGACGGATGAGGTGAGCGATCTCAGGAATCCAGCACAGTCCGGCACGGATGCTCTGGTGCTTGTTCAACGTCATATTAATGCCTTCTCCCGATCCGCAGATGGCGATACCGGGATATACTTCGCCAGCTTCGATGCCGCGAGCCAGCGCATGACCGAAGTCAGAGTAGTCGCAGCTCTCTTCTGAGTAGGTGCCATAATCCTTGTAGGCAATTCCCTTTGCGTCGAGATACTGTTTCACGAACTGCTTGAGAGCGTAGCCAGCATGGTCGCTGGCGAGACCGACAGTTGTCATAAGTTGAATGCTTATAGAATGTTATGGTAGCCTTAAGGTTTAAAGCTCAAGAAGAAAGACTGGTGAGCGCCCGCTTCCTTCATGAGACTTTAAACCTTAAACCTTAGACTAAATATTAAATCTTACAGGATAGCCTTGACTTGCTTATATACATTTTCTGCTGTGAAGCCGAGCTTCTCATCCAGCACCTTGTAAGGAGCGCTGAAGCCGAAGCTGTTGAGACCCCATACGCAACCGTCGGCGCCGACGAGGCCTTCGAGATTCACGGGCAGGCCGGCGGTGAGGCCGAACTTCTTCACACCGCAGGGCAGGATGGCCTGTTGGTAGTCCTTGGACTGGCTGCGGAACAGGCCCTCTGAGGGAACGCTGACGATGCGCACCTTCACGCCGTCCTTGCGTAGCAGCTCTGTTCCGGCCACGAGGGTTGATACTTCAGAACCGCTGGCAAGCAAGATCACATCGGGATTCTCGTCGCTGCCGGCAACGATGTATGCTCCCTTCTCGGCTTGCTTGTACTCGTTGCCTGCGGGCAGGTCAACGATGTTCTGGCGACTGAGGATAAGGGCGGTGGGGCTGTCGGTGTTCTCCATAGCCAGGCGCCATGCCTCGGTGGTCTCCTGAGCATCGGCGGGACGCAGTACAAGCGTAGAGTTCTTGCCGTGGTGGTTCTTCAGCTTCTCCATCAGGCGGATCTGGGCTTCCTGCTCCACAGGCTCGTGGGTAGGACCGTCCTCACCGACACGGAAGGCGTCGTGCGTCCAGATGAACTTCACGGGCAGTTCCATCAAGGCTGCCATACGAACGGCTGGTTTCATATAATCAGAGAACACGAAGAAGGTACCGCAAGCAGGTATCACGCCTCCGTGCAATGCCATACCGATGCAGCAGCAAGCCATTGTCAGCTCAGCGACACCAGCCTGGAAGAAGGCACCGCTGAAGTCACCGGCCTTGAGGGCGTGAGTCTTCTTGAGGAAACCGTCGGTCTTGTCGGAGTTGCTGAGGTCGGCAGAAGCGCAAATCATGTTGGGCACCTGCTCGGCGAGCACGCTCAGGACAGCTGCGCTGGCATTGCGAGTAGCATCGCCGCTCTTCTGGGCAACCTTGCTCCAATCCACCTTGGGAGCCTTGCCGCTGAACCACTCAGCCTGTGCGGCTGCGCACTCAGGATTCTTGGCAGCCCAGGCAGCCTCTTCAGCCTTGCGCTCGGCAACAATCTTCTTCAGCTCTTCAGCACGCTTGGCATAGAGCTCCTTGACATCGTCGAAGATGACGAATGGGTTCTCTGCATCGCCACCGAGGTTGGCAATGGTCTTCTTGTAAGCATCGCCTCCGAGGGGTGCGCCATGTGTCTTGCAGTTGCGCTCATAGCTGGAGCCGTCCTCTTTGAGAGCGCCTTTACCCATGATGCACTTGCCGATGATGAGCGCGGGCTTTCCCTTCACGGCCTTGGCAGCTTCGATGGCCTTGCGGATCTGTGCGGCATCGTTGCCGTTGATCTCGAACACTTCCCATCCGAGAGCACGGTACTTGGCTGCGGTGTCCTCGTTCATCACTTCTGCTGTCTCTGTGGAGAGCTGGATGTCATTGCTGTCGTAGAACATCACGACATTGTCAAGACCCAGTGCACCTGCAATACGGGCTGCACCCTGCGAGATCTCTTCCTGTACGCCGCCGTCGGAGATGTAAATATAAATGGTTTCCTTGTTGAAGGTCGGGTTGCCGGTGTGAGCAGCCAGGAACTTGGCAGCAATGGCAGCACCGATACCAAAGGTGTGCCCCTGTCCGAGGGGGCCGCTGGTGTTCTCAATGCCACGCTTCGGGTCTGCTTCGGGGTGACCGGGAGTGGGAGAGCCCCACTGACGCAGCTGCTGCAGCTCTTCGAGGGAGAACTTGCCGATGAGAGCGAGCTGGCTGTAGAGCATGGGAGCCATGTGACCGGGATCCAGGAAGAAACGGTCGCGACCGACCCATGTGGGGTCTGCAGGATCGTAGTTCAGGTATTCGCTGTACAGCACATTGATGAAGTCTGCACCACCCATGGCTCCGCCCGGGTGACCACTCTTGGCCTTCTCGACCATCGACGCAGCCAGGATACGGATGTTATCCGCTGCGTGATTCAATACTTTGATGTCGTTCATTTGAAAAGAATTATGTTATTGATGAGTTTATCGTTGCAAATATACACAATTATTATATATATAGGGCTTTGCATCCTCTACTTTTAAGATTTATTTAAGGTAGTGACACCGCATCCAGCATGAGGGCCGTCTCTGTCGCATCCTTATGCTTGGAGAGGAAGCCTCTGGCATCTTCTTGAAAGGCTTCGCTCCAATGGCTGAAATGCTGGCGCTGTTCTTTGCGGCTTTTATTAAAGCGTTTCATAGAACTGCGATATGCCGACAGCGCCTCGCCTGTCAATCCTTGTAGCCAGAGCGCGTGCCCAATATTGAGGTGGTCCTCCCACGTAGCTTTCTTGCTGTCAATGAGTTGGCGGTAGTAGCTGACAGCTCGCTCGTACTTTTCCTGATGTATCGAACACCAAGCGATGGCACGGCGGGCAACATTCAAATGGCGTTCCATGAACTCCAAACGGAAGAAGCGTTGCACGGCTTCGTCCCATCGTTGCAACTGAATCAGACAGCGCCCCGTTTCTTCAAAGATGTTTGCTGCTTCGGCGGTGTTGTTCTCTCCGTGCCTCTGTTCCTCATTCTGCAGGAGGGGTAACGCAGCCTCCCAATTTCCAACAGCTTCAAAGCTGCGTGCCATGCACAGCTCTGCTTCAGAGCTTTCGCTCATGATGAGCAACTGCTGGAACACAGACAAAGCCCGTTGCCATTGTTGCATTTGCATGAGTGCAAAGCCTTTGGAGTACATGAGCTCTGTTCCTGTTCCGAAATGCTCGGTGACATAGCCGATAAGTGAAAGGGCTGACTCATAGGCACCCAGATGCATCATCACATCAATACTCGGTTTGAAAGCAGCTTCGTTGGCAAAAGCTTCAATCACATTGAATGGCTGACAGGATGGAGCCTTGAAGAAAAAAGTACGAAGGATTTTGTCTGTCACAAAAGGGCTAAAGGGTATGTCCGGCCCATCGGAATCATTATAGAATTGACGGGCAAGGCTTTGACAATAGTCCACGAAGTAGTTCTCTGTCTTCCATTCCTCATCTTCGTACACATACGATGTCCCAAAGGTATCGTTCAGCTCGGCTATCTGATCCATGAACGCCTCATGTGCCTGATCGTGATGATCGCTGTGCAGCGATTTCATCATGGAAGCATACGAGTAGCAGTCGCTGCTACAGAAACTGTTTTCTCCCATGATATGAATTGTTAATAGATCTAATCTACCGTTACGACGTGTCAGCCCCTCTTGTGCTGCCGGCACTTTCAGGTTGAATGGGTAGAACCAGTGTGCTGTAGGCTGAAAGAATGGGAACCTTTTCAAGTGGATGAAGCTGGGGTAGTTCACATCCAGTGCGCTCTTGCGCATATCATCGATTTTGCGGGCGTGACTGGCCAGCTTGTTGAACAGCCGGTCGTTGCTCTCTTCGTCGAGAAACAGGTTCATGATTTCCACCTGCTCAGAGTCATTCTTTTTGTCGGACTTATTCCCTTTTTCTTTGCCCCCTTCATCGTCATCGCTGGCGCCTAATCGTGGCTGCTGTTTCTTGAAGGCGTCTTGAATAATGGGAATAATGTCGTCCACCTGTTTGCCCACGCGATCGACCAGCGACTGGCTGAGCATGGCGTGCATCATGACCGGAATCTTCTGTCGAACCTCTTCGCTGTTGAAGAACTCATGCAACTGTCTGGCCTCTTCCTCATAGTAGGGAATGAAAGCCTGATAGCGCATATAGACGATGGTCAGGGTCGTCATCACACGAGCCAGCATATCGTCCTGCTGTTGTGGGCTGTCGTTTTTGCGGGTCTCGGCCAGAAATAGCAACAGTCTCAACTTTTCCGCATCAAAACAATCCAGCAGTCCCAGCATCAGTGCGCCCACCAGCGTGCGACGGGCAAAGCTGTCAAGGGATTGGATTTCTTTGGTGATGTTCGGATCTGATATCTTGAGATGCCATAGCAGACCGAACACAGCGTCCAACGACTCATGGTAAACCTTCTCTCCTAAGTTTCCACTGAGTATGCGCTGCAACAGGCGTGTTAAATCTGCAATAGAAAACTGTAGCATGTTCTGGTATATCCGGGTGTGAGAAGCCAGTGGATGCTCCGCCGCCCAATGCTGACGGGCAAACTGCAGCATTTCAATGGCCGTGTAATACATCTTGTTAACCACCGTTTCCCGCGTCTCCTCATCCATGTCAATCATGTTCAAGAGGTTCAGCTGGTACATCTGTTTGGCCTCTTCCAATTCCTTAAGAAAAGGATGATCGGAGATGTCCTCTAAGATGGCTTTCGTGAGTGAAAACACGTCCAGCAACCTGTGCTCTGCTACGGCCTCTTCGGCCTCGGTATATATCTTTTGAAATGCTTTGAGTTCCATGGCGTTTAAGGGAGTTTGAACTCATCAATAAGACTGTCGGCAGAATAGCCTGCTTTCACCTTGTTACGCGTCTTCAGCCAGTTGAGCGCTGCCTCGGCATCGCTTGCTCGTGGAGTGGCGAGTGAGGTGAAACGCGGATGTAGTGTGATGAGAGTATCGATGAGTGTGTCGGGTAGGAGGCATACGTCCCGGTAAATACGTGCTAACGTATCGCGCCGTAAATCCTGATTCAGTTCTGCAACAGCCTGCTCGTAACCGCTGAACAGCAGATGGAGTTGCTGACAACGTGTAGAGTCCTTCAATACCCACTCAGGTGCTATGAAGGCGATTAGTCTCGGCGTTTGTCCTTCGGTGGTGAAGTGCATCGTGTTGCCTCGCAGTATCACTTCACCTGCATAAGGCTGTGGAAGAAATGCAGCGTCCATAGTCCCGTTGCAAATCATGTCTGTGCGAATCCTGATATCGTTGATTTGAGGCCTGAAGATGTCTGCCCGTGCCAGCTGGGCTGTATCCGTCAGGCGGTCGCTCCAGTAATCCGTAATGCTATGGCGTGCCACGGCAACCATTCGTTCACGCAGCTGGTTGAGCTGTCGGACACGACCACGGCGGGCGGTGATGAAATAGAGCGTCCCTCCAGGTGCTGCTATAGCACGCAGGCTCACGGTGTCCTGTTGCATCATCATCGCACGTGCCAGATCGCTATATGCCAGTTCTGCATGTCCAAACGCGAAGGCTGTGTCGGTGTCGAGCTGCGCCTGAAGTGTCAGGATGCGCAGGTCGAGGCCGAGACTGTCATAGATGCCAACCCGCTGGGCATAGTAAAAGGGGATGCAGTCTTCCACTGGCATCAGGGCTACATGGAGAGCAGCACTGTCGCGTCGGGCCAGTTCCTCCAGGGAGATCTGGTTCGTCTGTTGGCGTGGCAGGGTCAAACTTGCCGCCACGAGGATGAGAATGGTAGCGAGAACACCTATGGTAAGCAGATAGGGATGCTGCTTGTACCAAGGCTCAAATGATTTGATGGATTCTTTCAGGGACTTCATGCAAAAGAAACAGGCATCAAGACTTTGTTCTGAAAATATGAGGGCAGCAGAACATTCGCTACTGCCCTCATAAGTGTTTCTAAAGGTCAACTTGTCAACTTGTCAACTCGTCTCATCCCTTGATGGCAGCTACGCCGGGGAGCACCTTGCCCTCGATAGCTTCGAGCAGGGCACCGCCGCCAGTGGAGATGTAGCTGACCTTGTCCTCAAGGCCGAACTTGTGTACGCAAGCGATGCTGTCGCCACCACCGATGAGGGAGAAAGC
>CACZSQ010000105.1 GCA_902783885.1 uncultured Bacteroidales bacterium | reverse complement strand
GACGCCGACGTCGATGGCTACCACATCGACACCCTCCTGATGACCCTCTTCTACCGCTATATGCCGGAACTCATCCAGAAAGGACACCTCTACATCGCCACCCCGCCCCTCTACCGTTGCAAGAAGGGTAAGATCGAGGAATACTGCTACAACGACCAGCAGCGTATGCAGTTCCTGCTCAAGTACAACAACGGCCAGGAGCAGGGCGTCTATACGCAGCGTTACAAAGGTCTGGGTGAGATGAACCCCGAGCAGCTGTGGGAAACCACCATGAACCCCGAGACACGTCTGCTGAAGCAGGTGACCATCGAGGATGCTGCCGGTGCCGACTATGTCTTTTCCATGCTCATGGGCGAAGATGTGGCTCCCCGCCGCGAGTTCATCGAGAAGAACGCCAACTACGCCAACATCGACGCGTAAACGAACGCGCACCCAAGCTCAGGGCTCATAGGATACCATGTCCTATGAGCCCTGAGCTATATCTTACGGGTCGCACATGCGCGCGTGAAGGCGAGTTCCACCGGTGGAACTCGCGTGTTCCACCGGTGGAATTTGCATTTACCATTAGTGGCAAATCCATTTACCATTAGTGGCAAATACATTTTCCATTAGTGGCAAATACAATAACCTATAGGGGTGAATACGATTTCCTATAGGGGTGAATACGATTTCCTATAGGGATACATACAATAACCCTTAAAGCTCTTTGACTTTATCTGAAATAGGTACACACTTTGTTACCTATATTTACTATTATTGTGCACAGTTGTCCCTTTCTCTTCCTGAGGCAGTACACAATCTCCTCAGCCGCTTCCTGTGCATCTACATAGTCAGCTTGCGTGTGCAAAGGTTGTACTTTCTTTTTAACCGACTCGAAAGATTATTCGTAGCGGGCGTTATCAGCTTCCGTGTGGTAGATAACGTGCCGGAGTGTTTCGTGAGAGACCTGCACAGCCCGCTTCGTGAGCTCAGGCACGTTGTAGCTCTTGAGCAGGAGCGTGTTGTACTGCGGGTCGCGCTGCGGAAGCATGAACGCACGGTGAGCCTGGCCCTCACGGTCGAAATAAGCGATAAAGACGCGCGAGTAGTTGTGGTCGTCGCGTCGGCTGGCAAAGACGATCCAGCGCCCGTTCGACGACCATGTGTGGTAGCTGTCCGGCCATTCCGCACTGTTGGCCGCCGTAAGCGGCCTAAGCCCCATAGGGCTTATTGGGCTTATAGGGCTCATAGGGCCTATTGGGCTCATTGAGCTCATTGGGCCTATAGGGCTCATTGGGCTCATTGAGCTCACAGCCTCTCCCTTCTTCGCCTCTTCGGCAGTTGGCGTCAGCTCCTTCACCCAGAGATCAGAACTCCTGTGCCAGATATGGAACTGCCCGTAGTCGCCAAGGGTAAAGAGCAGGTAGCGCCCGTCGGGACTGATACGCGGCACGCTGGTGCTCTTACCCATCCCGCTGGCATCAACCTCCAAGCGAGGCTCGCCGAAGGTGCGCGTTGCAGGGTCGAAGGGCATGGAATAGATGTCATAGAGGAGACTGTCGTATCTCAATGCCATATCGATGGGATGATGCTCCCCCAACAGAGAGGGCGGCACCTGCGCACAGCAGTAGTAGAGGCGACTGCCGTCGGGAGCCCAGCAGGGGAAGGTCTCCATGGTTTCCTTCGTGTGCAAGATATGGCGAACCGTGTTCTTGTCCGCGTCATAGAGCAGGAGGTCGGAGGCCTCGTCGAGAACCTCTATCTTCTCGGGGTGCAGCATGTGGAACACCTGACCCGTCTTATTCGTAGAAAATGCCACGAGAGGCATCGTGGGATGCCACGAGGGATAGACACCCGAGGTGAGGATGCTGTCGTGCTTCATGGCCACCTTATGGGCCTCTGTGCCATGAATGATGACCGTACCGCCGTGAGCGGCGCGCACATGGAAGAGCATCCGCTCGGTGTCGTAGGCCTGGTAGTTGTGGCAGTTGATGCAATGATTATCCTCGTTGCTGAAGGCGCGGTTATTCTCATAAACCGCCATTTCATCGAAGTTTGTCAGGTTTCGCTGGTAGATGCCTAACTGGCGGTAGAGCTCGTAGCCCGGCTCGATGAGGCGGTAGCTCAGGAACGGGTCAATCTCCTCCTCGGCCACCGTGATCGAGAAGGGCTGATAGCGCACCCAGCCCGCAGGGCGATGGGCATAGACGGTGACGGAGAGGGTGCGGCCTTTCGCGTCAGCCAAAAGCTGACGCCACACTAAGGTGTCGATGTCAAGCTTGCCGTCGGCACCAGCGCCGACGATAAGGGGGGCACAAGAACCCCCATGAGACTCAATAGACTCATTAGAATCATTAGAATCATTGGGCGAATTGGGCGAATTGGGCCCATTTGACCCATTAGGCGCATTGGGCCTATTATGCTCATTGGGCCCATTGGGCGAATTGGGCTCATTGGGCGCATTGGGCCTATTAGGCCTATTAGGCTCATTAGGCTCATTGGGCCTATTAGGCTCATTAGGCCCATAAGCCTTATTGGCCCCATAAGCCTTATTGGCATCAGCCCCGTCAACCTCAAAGGCAACTACGGCCTCGCTGGCTTCCTCATCGCACAGCATGAAGTTCAAGGGCGCAATATTCGGCGGCACCACCACCTCGCGGTAATCGGGGTATATCACCAGTGAATCCGTTGTCTCACTATACTCCACCGGCACTGCTTGCGGCTTATTGCCACACCCCACAAGAAACAACAGGAGGAGAAAAAGAGACTCTCCCCCCGCCCTCCCTATAAGGGAGGGAGTGAAATGTATCTGAGATAAAGAATTGTTTAGATTCACAACGCTATTGGATTTAAGTTTCGTTCGTAGAGGAAAGCGTAGAGGAAACACTTGATTGGGTAACTGCTCCCTTCCCCTATCTTAATTCACGCCAGCCTTGGAGCCGGCATGTTCCTGGTCGTCGCGTTTGCGGGTAGCTTTCAGGTTGCCGAAGAAATAGTAGTAAGGATAATAACCCTTGTACTCATCGAAAAGGCGGCGGGCGTTGGCCGGACGGTCCTTGATGGCCTCGGCATTGTTGCGGATGAAGTTCTGATACATCTGCACGTTCATCTGCAGTTGCGGGAATGCCTGCAGGATCTGCGGATTCTTCACTACCTGCGTGACGAGTCCCTCGGCAATGGTACGCGGCGGGACAGTGCCCACAAGAGGTTCACAGCGCATGAGGAAGTCAGGCATGCGCTTGCTGTAGAGGCAGGCCATCAGACTCTCCATCAGCGCCTGCTGCGAGCGCCCGGCCAGCAGCGTAGCGGAATAGCCGAGGAAGGCCGGCTCCTGGTATTGGCTCTCGAAGCTGTCAGCAACGGGCTCTGTCAGTCGCAGCTGCCGGAAGACGGGGTCCGCCTCCACCAGCTCAGGATGCTCCACCATCGGCTCGTAGCGTTCAATGAAGTCGCTCTCGAAGAAGGTCTGACGCAGGACTGCAAGATATTTGCGTGCCAAGGGCCAGTCGTAGTCCAGCAGCGCCAGGCGTGTCAGGTGCTTCAGGGAGAAGAGCGTGGGCCCGTGCATGGTCAAATGCTCCATGGCATGGTGAGTGGCCGTGCGGAAGAGTCCGGCATGGTAGTCGCAATCGGTCAGATACAGCCCTGTGCCGATATCCGAGCCGCCACCATAGTTGTGCGTATAAAGCGTGTCATAATCCAGGCGGATGTCGAAGAAAGCATCGGTCAAATGGCCATTATGCACAAGGGCGATGGCATAGTTGGCAGCCAGCGGACGATAGCTCAGCGCGTCGTGGGCATGGGCTGTCTCCACAATGCCTTCCCAATCCTCGTTCAGCAGCTGCACCTGCATCCGCATGAACGGGCGCTGGTAGGGGTGCCGGAAGGTGGTGAGCGCAAAAGGAATGAGGAGAAGGAAGAGGAGAAGAACGGACTCTCCTGACAAGTGACCGCTCCCTCCCTCATAGGGAGGGCAGGGGGAGAGTCTTCTGCTCTTCCCCTTGAATGTCCAGATGACGAAGGCATCGATGGCAAGGACAAAGAAGCCGATGAAGAGAACGCCCAGCGCACAGCCGGGCTCGCTATGGTAGTAGAGGTCGAGCCCCATCCATGCCACCCATGTCATCCACGCCACCGCAGGCAGATAGCTGAGGGGCCGCCAGCGTGAGTCAGGCCGCAGGCGAAGGCAGTAGGCCACGAGCCACGTGCCGCAGGCAAGCAGCAACGCTACCATGAGCCCGCCGGCAAGCGGCCAGCGGTAGAGCGTCAGCAGGGCACGCCCCACAATCCACAGATGGCCGAAAGGCTGTTGCCAGAGGCCATGCAGCAAAGGCTTGTAGAAGGTGAAGAACGAGTACTCACGTGCTACACGGAAGCTGTCGCCCATCCACCACGAAGCCCATAGCCACGTGAGGAGAAAGAAAAGGAGAAAGGGTAAGAAAGAGCCTACCCCAGCCCACACTTCCCGTAGGGTCCGATGTCCCTGCGGGCCAACAGGCTGGGAGGGAGTGATTACTGTCTGAGAATCAGTCTTAGCCTTATGATTTGCTTTATTCTTTTTCACGACAAAGAGTTCTCTATTCTTGTTGAGTAATCACTCCCTCCCTACTTTATTTAACAATAACCTTCTTGCCGTCGATGATATAGACGCCGCCCTTGGTGAGGTTCTGCACACGGCGACCGGTGAGGTCGAAGATGTCGCGGGCACCTGCATGGGCAGCCTTCTCGGCAGCCAGCGTGCGTACGCCCGTGGGATCGTCGAAGGCATAGATGAAGGGACCGGCAGAGGCCACAGCCTCGACAGCAGTGCCTTCGGCATTCATCATGAAGATGTCACTCTGTTCCTGCCAGCTGCCCTTCAAGAGTGCTGCATTGGAGAGGTACATATCCACATTGCCGCTCACGACTACAGGCTGTCCGGCTTCTATTATCTCGGCATCCACGATTTCGAGGCCGTCGGCCGTGATACGGGCTGTCTGCGCTTTATCACCTACGGTCGGATTGATCGGGTCAGAGCTGCTCACAGCGAACGGCAGGTTCAGCGCTGCATAACCCGTGTTGCTCTTCTTGAAATTGACACTTTCAGCCGTCACATCGGTGGGGAGATACCAGGGCTGGTCGCCATTAATGACCAAGTTCTTGGCAGTAGCATCGGGACTCACCACATTGGCTTGTGCAAAAAGCTCATCGGGAATTGTTGTAGAAGCTGTTCTCAATACTGCCACAGCGTTCTCAGGCAGGTATTTAGTGAAGTCGGTGGATTTATTCGCCACCCATTCGCGGCTATCCTGCTCCTGACCGAAATAGACATCGGCATGGAACTTCTTCGACTTGACAATATTGTAATATGGGCAAGGTACATCTGTCATGTTCGCCTGTGCAGCCACACAAACATACTTGTCAAAGTTGGTTGCCAAGCTCTTCAGCTTGTCAGGCAAGGTCGTGCTCTTGGCATTCGTAGCCCACACGAGATTGCCGTCGAGATCATAGAACTTATGGCCTATATAGCCCGAGCCCTTGAAGGAGATGGTTGTACTATTGGTAATCTGATAGTAATCACCCGTCACGTCGTAGCCGGCATCAGCTGTGAAGTCCTCGTAGTCGCCCACATCGCCCACGGGCAGCTTGCCGCTGTGCTGCTGCAGATTATTGCTCCGCTTACCATCAGCAGCAGGCAGGCCCTCGAAGATGTTATCAGGATCGGCAGCTTTCATGGGCCCCACATGGTCATCAATGAACATGATGTTGCCCAGCTTCTTGGGATACTTCTGCATATATGCCTTGGCAGCATCGATATCTGCCTGAGTGGTGGTGACGAGATAGTTGGAGTAGTCCCCCACGTGGACCTTATCAGCCGGCACGAACATACCGAAGCTCTCGAAGAACTCACTGAGGTCGGCCTGAGCCACATCGCAAATCATCTTGGCCAGATGCAGGTAGTCCAGACGGCCATAGGTGATATTGGCGCCCGTACCCTTCTTGGTCTGGCCATCCTCCACATACGAATATTCGGTGGTGCCGTCCCAGCCTGAAGAGATGACGATGGGGTTCTTACGCATCTTACGGAACAGGTTGGGATAGAAGTTGTCGTCGTGGTGCATGGCATGGAAATAGAGATAGAGCTGGAAATACATACGTGTACTGTTCCAGATATCGCGCTTCACCCATGTCGTCCCCTCCGCCAAAGCGTCGAAGTTGTCGGAGGGCAGGTAGCAACGTGAGGTCTGAATGCCCTGTTCAAAGGTGTTGATGTTCGAGAAGATGTTGTTGGAGCTCTCCGTCGTGCCACACACCTTGATGGAAGCCTGGTGGTTGTGCCCTATTTCGTGGCTGGGTCCCCAGAGGGCTCCTGCCTGACGCATGGCGTTGTAGTTCAGGACTGTCGATAGCGTGCTCTCGGTGTACCAGGTACCACGGGTGGTGGAGTGCATATAGCTGCTGGCACCGGAATAGACATTCCAGATATTGTTGAAGTAGCCGTCGAAGTCCTCAACGCCCATGTAACGGTCTTCATTCTCAGCAATGGTGTTCCAGATACGGGTGAGGCCCTCGATTTCGTTGGGCTCGTTGGTGAGCATCGGTTCACGGTCAACCTGGAACACCAGTTTCTCGGTCTTCAGGTTCACATAGGGAGCTGTCAGCATGTGCTTCTGCATCAGTTTCCAGTCGGCATTCGTCATGTCTCGTGTGGCATCCCAGTAGCCATTGAGCAAACCGCCCTCAATGTGCACCTTGATATCCTCGTAGCGGGATAGCTTACGGTATATGACAGAACTTTCAGCGTCGGACTTCACGCGGTAGAGGATGTACAGCATCCGCTGTTCGGGGAACTGGACGAGGTTGAGGCCTACAGACAGAGGTGTCAGCGAACCTGTGGCGTGGTTACCGGCTACGCCGTCCGTAGTCACAGACTCGAGGAAGAGCTCAGTGTGAGAGTCGATGCTCCCCTTACTGTTCTGCCCGTTCACATAGATATAGATGACATCGCCTCGGTTGGCCACAATGCCAGTGGGGCCGGAGAGGCGCCCGAAGGCATTGCTCATCCTGAAAAATTTCTCGCCGGCCATCGTTTCATCATGGCTGTACACCCTGTAGTCGGCTGCGCGGAAGAAGCGCTCAAAGTCGCGGGTGATCGTTCCATCGGTGAACTGCTTCCAGGTGTTGTTCTTCACCTTCAGCACCATGGCCTTCATGTCGTCCGTCAGCTTGGCAAAGTACTCATTAGCCTCCAGTTCATCGTCGCTCAGGGCTGCGATCTCGTCCTTGAGGACGGTGCATGCCTTGTCCGCGAAGAGATTGTTGAGAGCCTGCTGAAGAGCGCTCTTTTGCTTCACGATTTCGTTGAAGGCCTCTACGACTTTATCGTAATCGTCCAGTTTCTCACGGGCTGCGTCGATAGCCTCCTGGGAGACTTCAGCCTCCTGGAACTGCCAGACGCTGGCATCAGCAGCGGTGGACCAGAGCACCACCATGTGACCCTGCCCCGACGCGTCATGCAAGCCGCGTGTGCTACCGGGGGCGGCTATCGTCCATGTTGCATCGTCGCTGGAAAGAAGCATCGCTGTAAATGATACATTCAGGCTAAGTTTCTCTACAGTCTCAGCCGTCGTAGTATGGAAAGGAGCACTCGTTGTGGTCTGCGGAACCATGTAGCGCTGGGTCAGCACATTCTGGAAGCGCCAGTAGCTGCCGTCCTTCGTCAGTGTCCAGTACTGGGCGATGCGGCTGGCATCCACGTTCTGGGTGCTGACATCGCCGCCCAATGTCTCGGAATCTTCCATCGCGCGTCCGTAGGAGGAGATAATCCGGTAGTACTTGCCTTCGCTCAGTTCATCGGTAAATCCTGAGATTTCCTTGAAGTGCTGGCGCACCTCAGCCTCGGTGACATCTGTGACGTCCTCGGCAATCCACATGGAACCGGTGTCATTGCTGCAGTTCCACTTGGTAATCTGAGTACCATTGTTGCCCAGATTCAAACAGGTGGAACCCGAGAAATCACTCTTGGAGGAGATGTTCAGGCAGGTGGTTTGGTTCTTGTCGTACTGGATGTACAGCGTGGCCTTTCCCGCTGCGGGCTCAGAGAAATTGGCCTGCAGGTATTCTGCCGTCTTGGCATTGCGGATGGTGAAGCCGTCGCCGCTGGCTGAGACGAGCCAGATCTGCGACCAGTCTGCCGTGGTCTTGGAAGCACCCACGGCACTACCTGCTGACTTCGAGGTGAGATAAGCCGTCGTGGTACGCTTGTTCTTGAAGCGCAGCAGACCCGTGGGAATGTCGGCAGCAAACAGGTTGACGCCTCCCACGAAAACAAATAATGTTGTCAGGAAAAGTAAAAATCGTTTCATAGTTATCAGGGTTTAGTTTATTTCTAATTACTTATTGGTGCGGTAATCGGTGCAAAGATAATGGATTCCCTTGAACCGACCAAATAATTTCGAAGTTATGGACATTTTTTGTTCTCGAACGATGCCTGATTTGTTGTAACAAAAACACTGGGGCTGTGTCCTTTCGACACAGCCCCAGGATGATGTGAATCCTCAGGATTCGGAAATCAGAAGGTCAGCTTACTTCACGAGCACCTTCTTGCCATTGAGGATGTAAGTGCCCTTGCCCAGACGGCGGAGCGTGTTCAGGTTGCCATACTTGCTGACCAGACGACCGTCGATGGTGTAGATGGCACCGCCCTTGGCAACCTCGGTCACCACGTTGGCAATGGCGTCTTCTTCATCGAACTTGATGGTGATGGTCACACCAGCATTCAAGGCTACCTTGTCACCCTCACCCATGTAAGCGTTGAAGGCTGGCACCTTGTCGGTGATAGCATCTGCCGTAGCATAGAACTTGTTACGCACCTGGTCGGTAGCATACTGGCCTAAGACATCGAGCAGTGCACCGCCGGACACGATGTAACCGCCATCGATTTCCTTCTGGGTAAATGTGCCCTTCAGGACGTTCGTATCCTGAGCCTTGGTGACAAAGTCATCGCCATGGTAGAACTGTACGACTCTGCCAGGATTATTCTCAACATAATCCTCCGGGTCACCGGCAATGAGGATATACGGACGACCGGCTTCAACTTTCTCAATCGGACCAAAGGTAATCTCGGCCTCTCCGTTGTTCACTGTCAGGCTGTTGACCGTGTACATGGCAATGCCTTCCTCTTCCTCATCCAGCCAGAGGGATGTCGGATAGCAGCGTGTATAGATCTCGCCCACATGAACGGAATCTCTGAAGGCAGGAGCCTCATAAGCTGTTGCATCACCAGCCTCGGTAATATAAAGACCGCTGCGGCTTCCGGGAGCTGTAGCATCCCAAGTCACGACATTATTGTTTGAGCGCTGGATGTGGAGATAGTTCTCCTTTGCATTGGTGAGCAGGTTTTTGGCAGCAATCAGGTTCTGACCATAGCCGATAGCCTGAACGCTGAACAAGGTCGGCACGAAGTCCAATTTGACAGCACCGCTGCCGCCGGCAGCCTTCACGTACAGACCCGTAGCCTTGTTCTGGAGGACGTAGGCCGTGTCACCGACATTCACGAAGCGGAACATGGAGAGATCCTTGTCCTCGATGTCATTGTCGGCATCAACGTAGAGTCCGCCGCCACGTGTGTAGAGATCCTCCTCCATGTCGAAGGGCAACACCTTATTAATCGTGATTTCCCTGGTGTAGGAAGTCTCCTCCGCATCGGTGGTGCTTGGATCATCACCTTCATAGGTCACTGTGGTCTTCTCAGAACCATACTTGGCCAAGGTCACGAACTTGCCCCACAGAGCCTCGTCGGTGACAGTCTGATCCACGTCTGTGGCTTTCACTTCTTCACCGGCAACGAGATCCCATCCGCGAGCCACGAACTCCTCTGCGGAGCCGAAGGAGATACGATACCAGGTGTTCTCCTTGATGCCAATGACAGCATTCTTGACAGCCTCTGTCTGAGACTTAAGGGTCTCAATGAACTCGTTGCTCTTGTTGGCAACATAAATGCCATCGGCATCATAGGCTTTCGCTTGATTATAGGTCTGCTTCAAAGCATCGCCTTCAGTAGAACTTGTCCAGTAA
This sequence comes from uncultured Bacteroidales bacterium, assembly GCA_902783885.1. Taxonomy (GTDB): domain Bacteria; phylum Bacteroidota; class Bacteroidia; order Bacteroidales; family Bacteroidaceae; genus Physcousia. Next base: position 10,087 of record CACZSQ010000105.1, on the reverse strand, counting down.
CCAGGCTCGGTGCCTACCACGACGCCGTTGGCAATACCTTCGACCTCTACGAGCAGTTCACGCAGCTCGGTCGGGTCAACGAACTGAGCCTTGAAGTCATCGTAAGCTGCGACGAGCGACTCATACTGATCCTTTGTGATAGTCTCATCGGCTTTCTTAGCCAACTGATGGAAGAGTGCATCTAAGTTGGTGGCCACCTCACCCATGTATGCATACTGCGACTTGGGATTGGGCACGGGGAGAAGCAGCTGGAACTCACTGACGTGACCATAGCCACGACCTGTTGTTGTGCCGTCAATATAGAAGCGTAGATACTTGAAGCCCTGGGTGTCGAACTCATCGGAAACCTTCGTCTCTGTATTATTTCCGAAAGGAGTAGCGAGGCTGGCCAGTTCTACCCAGTCGGCAGGCGTTCCGGGAATCTTCACATCACCGGCGTTGACATAACCTTCGTCACCGGGCGACAATGAATGTTCTTCATTGTAAGCAGCAGCTTCATCCTCTGTATAGAGCACATCGGGTACATCCTGAGAGTTTGCTCCATAAACGCCCCACAACGTGATGTGGTCGTTCTGAACAGGGCGACGGGTAATCTGCAGTTGGATGAGCTCATGGACAGGTTCCTCTAAAGCAACATCAAGCCAATGAGTATGGTTGGGAACAGTTTTTGCCCAAACTGAGTGCCAATAGGTCGTGTTTACTTCATCCAACAAATCCTCCCAATTGCCAGTCGCTCCTACTCCCTCACTGGATTCCGTCCAAGGCGAGCTGAAGTAGTTTGCTGCTTTGTCCTTTGATAACAACTTTTGATATTCCTGAATATCCTTTGCCTGGGCAAGGGCATCCTTCACTTCAGCCTTGAGCAGGCGGTAATTGTTCAAGAGGATGGTCTTCTCCTTGATGGGAGCGTACTTCTCCAAGATGTCGTTAGCCGTAGCCTCGGGCACAGGCACGATGGCCCACTCAGAGCCGCCCATGCTGTTAGAGGTTCCTGCGGGATAAGAAGGTTCCCAAGCAGTGAGGTTGCCGCCTGAGCCAGCACCGCTGCCGTGACCGGCCTGATGCAGATAGATGTACTTGTTCTTGGCGGGATCCTGACTGTTGGTTCTGATGTTGACATAAGTCACTCCGTCAATGGTGGTGATGGGCTCCATGACCATCAGATTGGTGCTTGTCGAGGACATGGTGACAGGGTTGCCTGTGACGTTGTTGAAGCGGAAGTCGTTCGACATGTTGACGATGTCATACACGCCGTCCTTGTTGGTAACCTTGAACAGGGAAGGACAGTTGGTGTTGAGATCCTCAAGGGTTCCCCACTTCACGATGGTCTGGTCGCCGCTCAGCTCGGAGTACATATACTTTTCCGTTCCATCATTGTAGTTGATACCTGTACGGAAACGATAGTATCCATCTGCCAATGACATGGGGAGCTTGCTGTCCAGCACATTCTGGTAAGCCTGGTTCAAAGCGTCAATCAAGCCATAGATGTACTCCGGGGTTTTTTCTTCCCAGCTATCCTCATCAACACATTTGTAGAAAGCCTCGTCGAATGCTGTGACAGCTGCTTCGGTGTAGTTACCCGGGCCGTCACCATAAACAAAAGGTGTAGAACCCTCCTGGCAATAAGGCTCATACTTGTTGACAGCTGCTATCAGATCATCTTCAGCAACTTCGGTCTCACTACGCTCGGTGAGGGTGATTTGGAATGATTGGGCTACGGCAAAAATCGGATTACCATCGGCCTCAAGCTGAGCTATGGTCAAAGGAACTGTACCTTCATCTGCATAAGGGATGTCTGTCAACTCGTAGTGGGCCACATCAGATGCAGACATGGAAGTCGCAGCACCTAATTCATCACCATTAGCCCATACGCGTACACCATTAAAAGCATATTGCGGGTGTTTATAGGGGTAGAAGTCGATGCTGATTTCAGAAATACGCCATCCCTTGGTAGGAATCAGCAAATAGTTCTCAGATGTTGTACCACCGACGGAGCTGTACATGGTCAGCTTGCCATTGGTGAAGGTCATGTTGTTGTTACCTTTCGAGTGACGGATGGTTACGCCAGGGTTTTGGGCGAATGTGGCATACTCCTTGGCATAAGCCGGTGAACCGGATGCCGTCCAGCCGCCCGTGGTGTTGTTAATCGTCAACACGACCTCTTCTGCATCCTGAGCAAATACATGTGTCACCCCCACCAAGGAGAGCAACAGCGCAAAAAGGAAGTAAATTTTCTTCATACGTTTTGTGTGTTAAATTGTGAATAATTGAATTGTCTGTATCATGTGTTCATGGCAGAAGGTTGCCATTGAGCGTACAAATGTATGTGTTTTGCAAATACACAACGGCACGTGCTCTGTTAAAAGCACGTGCCGTTAAGTTTTTTTAACTATAACAAGTGTACGCTTGTCACTTTACTGTGACTTTGACACCATTCACGATATAGATGCCGGGAGCCAGGCCACGGAGGCTGTTGAGGTTGCCTCTCTTGGTGACGAGGCGGCCATCGAGGGTGTAGATGGCACCGCTCTTGGCAACCTTCTGCAGCGTGGCGGCAATGCCGTCGGAATCGCCGGTAATCTCGAAGGTAGCCGTAGCCTCGCGGTCGAACTTCTCCTCGTTGGCAATCCAAGCCTGGAACGCTTCGACAGCAAATTCAGATTTCTTGGCAATCACGAAGCCGTTAGCCTCTGGAACGGCTACACCATAACCGACGGTCTGCTTGGTGAAAGTACCCTTCAGGACGGTACCTTCCTGAGGCTCTGTTACGAAGTCATAACCATGCTTGAGGGCCACAGGTGCAGCCTCGGCTTCAGCATCATAGTCTTCCGGATTACCAGAGATGAGGATGAACGGGCGACCGGCTTCAACCTCGGTCAACGGGAAGAGGGAGATCTTGACACGGTTCTCACCATCTGCCTCGGCCTTGCTCACGCCATAGAGGCTTTCCTCAGCTGAGATATTAACAGGGTAGCAGCGGGCGGAGATGGTTCCAGGCACCTGCTCAAGCTTGAAGTCGGCACCTTCATAGGCTGCATCGACATTTTCGATTTCCTCAATATAGAAGCCGCTGCGGCTGCCAGGATAGGGCTCGAAGTCAGGACCCCAAGTGACGAGCTGGTTGTGGGCCACCTGAGCGTGGAGCCACTTCTGATCTTCGCCAGTCAGGAGATTCTTGGCAGTAAAGACATTCAAGCCATAGCCCAGCGCACTGACAGTGAAGAGCGAAGGAATGATATCCAAGGTAGTCGCACCGCTGGTGCCGGCAGCCTTGACGAACAGACCTGTTGCCTTGTTCTGGAGGGCATAAGCATCGCCTACGGGTACGAAGCGGAAGTAAGAGAGGGCGTCATCTTGAACGTCACCGCTATCGTCCAGACGAATGCCGTGGCCAATGGAGACCTTCTCTGCATCAGCAGGAACTACATGGTAGGCAACGACCTTACCTTCGTCATCGCTGAACAACACTTCGTCTTGCTCGTCAGCAACCACAACATATTTACCCCACAGGGGTTCGCTGGTTTCATATTGGATGTCCTTATAAGTCGTCTTGGTGCCACCTTCGCCAGCAACCTTGTCCCACTCATGGTTCTCAAAATCTTCCTCGGAGGCGAAGCGGATGCGGTACCACTTGCCCGTTTCAACAGAAATAGCAGCATCGTCAATGGCTTGTGACTGTTGACGCAAGGTCTCTATGAACTGATTGCTCTTGGTGGCAGCATAAACGCCAGCTTCATCATAGTCCTTCGCATCGTTAAGGGTCTGCTGTAGAGCGGTGGCCGTGCTGTTATTGAGCCAGAAACCTGGAGAAGAGCCCACAACCACGATAGCGGGTTTGTCTTGCAGTTCAGCAATGAGAGCACGAAGTTCTGCAGGATCCACAAATTCAGCCTTGAAGTCATCATAAGCCTTCTTAAGGGCATCGAAGATTTGCTGAGTGATAGCTGCATCCTCGATATTTTCCTGCTCAGCCAAAACCTTGTCAAGGTTCACAGCAACATCGCCCATGTAACTGTACTGAGAATTGGGATTCTCTACATCATAGCTAAATTGAACCTCGCCGACATGCCAGTAACCACGGTTGTTCGTTGTCGCATCGGAGAAAATGCGGAAGTATTGATAGCCTTTCGTATCGAAAGGAGCAGACTTGAAGCTCTCATCCTTTGAGCCGAATGGGGTGTCCCATGTCATGAGTTCTTCCCATTCTTCATCGCTGGCATCAGGACTACTGCTACCATAAATGCTCCACTTGGTGGTGTGGTCGCTGTCCGCATTATTGCGGCGGGAGAACGAATAGCTGATGAGATTATGCACAGGTTCGGGAAGAGCCACCTGCAGATAGTGGACATGCTGAGCCACATTACCACCTTGCCAATAGGAGTGCCAGTAGGTGCTTGCATCACCGTCTAAGAGGACATCATCGCTGAGGTTGCCACCGTCTTTGTCACCACCTAAATCATTCTGACTATACGGGCTGCTGAACTGATTGCCGTTTTTCTTGATGAGCTCTACAGACTGCTTATCCTTAGCGGCTTCTATGGCAGCGGCAGCCTCTGCCTTCATGGCCTTGTAGTCGGCAACAAACTGCTCGCGCTTTTTAATTTCCTCAAAAGCTGCGAGAATGGTTGCCACTTCAGCTTCGCTCACAGGCTCCATCACCCACTCAGATGCCTTGGGTGTCTCGCCATCCAAGGTTCTATTCCAACCGACGATATTGCCAGAAACGCCAGCGCCTGAATTATGTCCCCCCGCGTGGAGATAAAAGTAATTATTAGCCGCCTGAGTGGCCACACGGACATTGACATAAGTGATGTCTCCCACGATTCCTGCCACGTCGAACTCCATCAGGTTGGTGCTCGATGTAGAGAGGGTGGCTGCAGTACTGGTAGCCACGTTGTTGAAGCGTGCTTCCGTAGCTACGTTCACGAAGTCGTAACCACCTTCCTTCTTGGTGAGCTGCCAGAGGGCAGTTGCATCGGATGACAGATCTGCAGGTGTCTGCCAGCGGGCATTGATGGTCGTTCCGTTGACAACCGTGTACATGTACTTCAAGGGGTTCTCTTCGCCCTGTGTAAAGGTCATGCCACTGCGAAGACGGTAGTAGCCGTCAGCAGGGATAAACGGAATCTCTGCCGCGACAACAGCTTCATAGGTAGTCTTGATGTCGGCAATGGCCTTCTCCAGATTCTCAACCGTAAGCTCCACTTTTTCATCAAGGACTTCGTAACCAAATTGCATAGCGTTAATGAAAGCATTGACAACATCTTCGGGATATTGTCCGGGCAGCGTTCCGATGTGATTATTAAAGTACTCCGCATCGGTTTCATGAGAAGTCCAGAGGCTTTCCAACTCTGTCACCAAAGCCTCCAGTTCATCGGCTGTACCCCAAATCACTTCGTGGATGCTCCAGATAGAGTTGGAACCGGCAATAGCCGTATGTTTTCCAGAGCCCCAGATGACGACTGTACCTCCGACACCATTGTTATCTACTTTTTTTTGCATATCATACACGTTGAAACCGAAAGCACCTGGCTTCTCAGGATCAATCGTATAGATGTTGAATAAACCGGCATCGTAGATGTTGTCCACAGATTTGAACGGATTACCATCTGAAGCACCAGGATCAGACATATAGTTACCCGTACCGAACTCAACGGTGTAAGCACCGTCCTTGCCGCTGACAGCATGGAAACGGACGAGATAACCCGCATAGGTTAATGAAGAGGCAGCAGGATTTGCATTGAGGACGTCAGCTACCGGCTTCTTGATGAGGTTTTGGCCCAAACCCACATCGGCCATGACACCACCATTACTGCCGTCAATGTCCGGAAACTCTGCACTCACGACCTGCCCCGGTATGTCACCTGCGTACAGGAAAGGATAAGCACCAGCGCCTTTATCGCCATAACGTCCCTGATACATGAAATACCATGTCTCAGTCTCAAAAGAGCCTACTGCAGCGCCAATCTGAATCGTTGCAAGCTTGTCGATTTTCGGCTCATCCTGAGCCATCATCGATGTGCTGCCGAGCAGTCCGAGCAGCATAGCTAAGAAAAGGTAAAATTTCTTCATAACACTGATTTTTTGTTGAATGATATTTTCTTCTTTTAATATGGTTTTCGCCGTGATGCGCTCAAAACCTCCTACAAAAATAGGCGCTTCACGCGAGAGGTGAAGCGCCTACCTATCAAAAAGAGTTGAAAATTAACCTTGTTTAACTTTTGCGGGTGTCACAATAACCCTTCTAACATCGCAATCATGCGGTCGCCCAGTTCGCTCTTGCGCTGGATATGGGCTTGTACCTCGGTGACAAAAGGATTGGTCTCGAACTCGCCACGCACCTGTTCGAAGTCGGCCTCCACGGTGCGCTGGCTGGCACCGTCGAACCCGAAGCCCGTGTGCGATGACAGGGAGAATTCCTTCTTGGCATCGGTGTAGAGCATCTCGTCGAGGCTGACGACGCTCTCCTTCCAGCGGCGGATGATGCGGATGAGGTCGTCGATGGTGATGCGGTCCGGGTAGAGGCCGAAATATTCCAGCATCTTCTCATAGGCCCATGTCCACTCATATCTGTAGTAGTTCTCGTGGAGCTTGCGCAGCGCCTCGTCGAACTCCTGAGAACTGCCGACCTTGCCGGCTTCGACATCGTCCAAAAGGGCGTTGACCAGTTCCTTGGGCGCAATGAGTCCGGCGAGATCCACCCAAACGCCCTGACCACGCGTGTGGGAAGGACGCAGGTTGTCGAGGACGCTCTCAGCCGTGGAGCAGTCGGTGCGCTCGAGGTGAGAGATGAGGGAGTTGCCCAGAAACTTCTCGATGGCAATGCGATAGAGATTCTGTCCGCGATGGAGGGCATGGTTGCTGATCTTGGCGCTCTGATAGGCATAGACATCGCTGGTGCGGCCGCTGAATGTTTCCAGATTCTCAAGGATATGCAGTCCGCGGAACATCTTGTCGATGGTATAGGGCGAGAGGAGGTTGTAGTTGATTTGGTCCAGGCGCCCTTCGGGATAGCGCTTGTCACGTTTCGGCCACTTCTGGGCATCGCGAACCGTGCCGACAGAACGCAGGTTCACGGCAGGGGCGAGGTAGGACTCGCCGTTCTTCTCGATGAGATAGGAGAAGGGCAGGTCGCTGGTGTCGGGGTGTGTGGTGTGGCGCCCCATGACGAGCGTGAAGGCTCCGATGCGGGCAGGCCAGAGGATGTAAGAGTCTGAGGTGGTCTTGGCACCGCGCTCCAGGGCGCCCTGGTGTATGGGGCCGAGTTTGTACATGTGGTTGCTCTGGTTGCTGCCCGAGCCTGCATTCATGAAGGAGAACAAGCCTGCTATGAGGAGCGTGGACTTGTGGTGGGTGACGGTGAAAGGCCCGGCGAAGATGGCGCACGCCTCGCCGTTCTCCTCCTGACAGTTGCAGAAGAAGAGGCTGTCCGAAGCCGAATAGCCATGGCCGAGCGAACACGCCTGACCGACATAGACGCGGGTGAGCGTGGTGCAGTCCTCAACGCTGGAACCGTCCTGAACGATGAAGTCGTCGGCAATGACACCGTAGCCGATATGGATGGGGGCCTCCTGACGGCTGTTGAGCGTTCCGTTCTTCAGGCGGCCGGCACCTTCGACCTTCGCGTACGCGCCCACGTACATATTCTTTATATAACCGGTATCAACAATCGTCACATGCTCGGCAATGGTACCCCGCGTGCTGGTGCGCTCGGCTGTGCGCTCGGCAGCGAACCGCTTGAGCTGGGAGATGAGCTTGGGGCGATGGCGGTAGAACGCTTCGAGATAAGCTTCGTGAGCGGTGAGCCGGTCGTGGATCGTGACCTCGCGGCCACCCGTCTCGTTCATCACTGCCACCTCTACCCCATTGCCGAAACCGCTGGGGCCGTCGCAGAGGATGATATCGACGTTCTCGATGAAACAGTCGTTGGCGATATCGTAGTTGGCAATATAGTTCTTGATGTTCTCGATGCAGCAGTTGTCGCCTATCGTGACGTTGTACAACGTGGCATTGAAGATGCCCGTGTGCTTGTGGATGCCGCCGGGCATCTCGAAGCTCTTCTCGAAGGAACCGATTCGCACATCACCCGAGAAGCGGGTGTGACGGATATACTTGAGGCTGGCCTCGTCGGTCACCTGCACGCGCAGCCAGTTGTCAGAAGAGCATCCTTGCTCCACGAGCCGCGCGATCTCTGTTTGTGTTAGCGTTCTCATTACATTTTAATGTTTTAACGTGTAACTTCCTTACATTTTGTTGCAATAACGGCGCAAAAGTACAGAATTTATTAGAAAAACATTGCAGATTGCTAAAAAAAACATACTTTTGTGCTCAAAATTGTCACTTATGAGGCTGACACGCCGTCCTTGGATATGGTTTTTACGTCTCAGACACCGCCGCGGCTATGGTGTCCACTCGCCGTTTGCCTTCGGCTTCATCACCGATGTGGTCTATGAGCGCACCCCCTACTATGCCTTCCGTGAGCTGGCAGGGCTGCACCCGTGGTGGGTGCGTTGGCTGGGGCTGTACCCTCTCACCTGCAGACGGATGCTGTTCCGCCTGGCAAACTTTGTCCACCCACGCACAATGCTCCTCCTGGGCGACCGCCCGATAGAACGGCAATACCTGAGCGCCGCCGTGCCATCGGCACGATGGATCAAGGGAGAAGCAGCAGGCGACAACGCGCCTGACTTCATCTTCTTTGCCCATGAGCAGCTCGCCCAAACGGCTGATTTCATCGGCCAAATGCCTGCAAACGGTGCGATGGTGTTGGAAGGCATCCACGAGGACAGCGAGGCACTCCGGCTCTGGCACAGCCTGCAAGCCGACAGCCGCACGGGCATCACCTTCGACCTCTACACCTATGGCATCATCCTCTTCAACACCCGCCTCAACAAACAACACTATATTGTCAATTTTTGACGAGTTGACGAGTTGACAAGTTGACGAGTTGACAAGTTGACGAGTTGACAAGTTGACGAGTTGACGAAAAACTACAATATTAATAATTATAACTTTCAAGTCTCATGAAACTCTATACAAGAACCGGTGACACAGGCATGACCAGCCTTGTAGGCGGCCAGCGCGTGCCGAAGACACATCCCCGCCTGGAAGCCTATGGCACCATCGACGAACTGAACTCACACATAGGCCTGCTCATTGCCGAGCTGGGCAACTCGGCAGACACGCCTTTCCTGACGGATGTGCAGAACCTGCTCTTCTCCATCGGCTCCATGCTGGCCACCGACACCTCGCAACGCGAGGTACGTCCCGGGCGCTATGTCACCGCCGAGGATGTGCAGGAGATGGAGCGCGCCATCGATGCCGCCGAGGAGGGACTGCCCGGCTGGCGCGGCTTCATCCTGCCAGGCGGCACACGTGCTGCCGCCCAAGCTCACGTCTGCCGCACGGTGTGCCGCCGCGCCGAACGCAGCATCTATGCCCTGGCCGACGAGGCCGAGGTGGACGCGCATCTGCTGGAATACATCAACCGTCTGAGCGACTACTTTTTCGCCTTGGCCAAGAAAATCAATCACTCAGCAGGTCAAGAAGAGGATATTTGGCAGAAACGTGAAAAATAATTCCTGTTTCTTATTCGTAATTCGCAAGAACTTTGTATCTTCGCGCCCGAATTTGAACAGGGGGATTAAACCTTTGTCCGCAAAGCCCCTCTAAGTTCAAAACTGCAAACCTTGAAACGTTCAACACGAAACCCTAAACTTTAAACTACATAACATGTACTGGACACTGGAATTAGCATCAAAGCTTGAAGATGCCCCCTGGCCCGCAACCAAGGAGGAACTGATAGACTATGCCGTCCGCAGCGGCGCTCCGCTCGAAGTCATCGAGAACCTGCAGGAGATTGAGGACGAAGGCGATATCTATGAAAACATCGAAGATGTATGGCCCGACTACCCCACTAAAGAAGACTTCCTCTTCAACGAGGATGAGTATTAGACTTTAGAAAAGTCTAATATTATGATCATCAACGGGATAAGAGATTATTTGTCTTTTATCCCGTTGAAGTTTTATGATCTCTGTGGGGGCATCGGATGTCTTGTTAAATGTTAAAATAATGGTTTTGTTTGTC
>CACZSQ010000104.1 GCA_902783885.1 uncultured Bacteroidales bacterium | reverse complement strand
TTAAGAGTTAATAGTTAAGAGTTAATAGTTAAGAGTTAATAGTTAAGAGTTAATAGTTAAGAGTTAATAGTTAAGAGTTAATAGTTGAGAGTTTAGAGTTGATAGTTGAGAGTAATTATAAAATATAAAATATGATGAAAAGAATTGTATTAGCTATCTTGTTGGCATTGCCCTTTGTGGCAATGCCCGCAAAAGAGAAGCGCGACGACAGTAAGTACCTGCGTGGTGCCGTCCCCGAAGTGAATGGTATCATCACCTTCACGAAGACTTTCAGTGTTGCAGGTAAGACTCAGGCAGAACTATACCCTGCCATGCAAGCTTACGTCAAGAGTCTGGTGGCTGCCGGTCGTCAGGACTTACGCACGCGTGTGCTTTCCGATGAGAACCACATGATTGTGGCTAATGTGGAAGAAATCATGACCTTCAAGAAGGTGTTCCTCAACTGGGACCATTGCTATTTCCGCTATCTCATCAACGTAGAATGTACCGCTGATGACAAGGTGAAGATGACCATCACGAAAATCAGCTACTACTATGATTTTGATCAGGAGGGCAACAATGGTGTTGTCTATAAGGCTGAGGAATGGATCTCTGACAAGGAAGCTATCAACAAGAGCGGTGACAAACTGTATCCCCGCAGCGGCAAATTCCGTCGCAAGACTGTTGACCGTGTAGAGGAGATCTTCAAAGGTGCCATAGCTCCCTTTGATGTGCCTATTGAACCGCAAGCTGTTCCTAAATCAGCAGTGAGCATAGAACCATAAGGTTAAACCTCCTTAGCTGTCCGCTAAAGTCGAACAACGACAAATCGTGTGTCCGCAGTGCCGACCAATAGGCATTGCGGACACGAACAATATAAAAAGCACTTGACCATTGACTGCAAGAACAATACAATGGTCAAGTGCTTTCGTGTGTCTGTCGGGGCGACGTGACTCGAACACGCGACCCCCTGGTCCCAAACCAGGTGCGCTACCAACTGCGCTACGCCCCGCAAAACGGCTGCAAAGGTAGATAATTTCTTTGACATTGTGCAAAGAAGTGGAAACTTTTTTGATTTACACCTTATTTTTATGGCCAAATGACAAGAAAAACGTACCTTTGTCGCCGAAATGGAAATACCATCAGTATATCTTGAACGCACCGTGAGCCAATTTGCTCAGTTGCCTGGCATCGGACATAAGACTGCCATGCGGTTGGTGCTTCATCTGCTGAAGCGTGAGCCCTCCGATGTCGATGCTTTTGCCAACAGTCTGCATGACCTCGTGGCTAATATCCGGTATTGCCACATCTGCCATAACATCTGCGACAGCGACACCTGCTCTATTTGCTCTTCTCCCAGCCGTGACCATGCTACAATCTGTGTAGTCGAGAGCATTCAGGATGTGATGGCCATCGAAGCTACAGGGCAGTATAAAGGTGTTTATCACGTTTTGGGCGGAATCATATCCCCCATGGATGGCATCGGTCCACAGGATTTGGAGATTGAGAGTCTGGTCGGACGCGTTCAACAAGGCGGTGTCAGGGAAATCATCCTGGCGCTGAGCCCTACCATGGAAGGCGACACCACCTCTTTCTATATCTTCCGCAAGATTGCCAGTCACACAGAACTTGCCATCACGACCCTGGCGCGTGGCGTGGCACAGAACGACCAACTCCAGTACACAGATGAGCTGACCTTGGGACGTAGCATTGTGGATCGCCAACCGTTTAAGAGTTGAAACATCATTAAATAGAATTGATGAAATACAATATCATAACATTTCTGAGAATGATCTTCATCAGTAGTTTGGCGACCACATTGGTGATTGCCATCTGCTTCGAGACGTTGCTTATAGAGCCAGGGGCATTGGTCGGCAATGACCTGCTGAACTACTGGATGGGTATCGTCGGAGTGGCGATGATTCTGATTCTTATCCCATTAGCGCTGAAGCTGATGAAGTTCAAGAAGGTGAAGGAAGCCGTAGCCACCAGTGAACAAGCCTACCAGCAGTGGAGTGTCATACGTTTAAGTCTGCTGAGTGCGCCATTAGTTTACAATGTGTTAGCTTATTATTTGTTTGGCTGTGAGCCATCATTCGGTTACATGGCTTTGATGGTTGTTGTGGCTCATCTTTTCGTGTGGCCATCACGCGACAGAATGATCTATGAGCGCGAACTCAATGACACCCAAGTAGAGCAATGACACTGGACATCATCATCGTCAACTACAATGTCAAGCACTACCTGTGGCAGTGTCTGGACTCTGTGCGTCGAGCCTCTCAGGGGTTAGATGTGGAGACATGGGTCGTTGACAACGCCTCGACAGACGGCTCTGTGCCATTCCTGCGCGAGAGCTTTCCCGATGTCCATTTCATTGAGAACACAGAGAACGTAGGTTTCGCACGAGCAAATAACCAAGCTATTCAAGCCTCTTCAGGCGATCTGGTGCTCTTGCTGAACCCTGACACCTTCATGGAAGAGGATGCGCTGACCCACTGCATCGACTTCTTCGAGCAGCACCTTCGGGCAGGTGCCGTAGGCGTTCACATGGTGAATCGCGACGGCAGTTTTGCCCGCGAGTCTCGCCGAGGCCTGCCGACACCCGCTACAGCGTTCTTCAAAATCATAGGTCTCGGCAGTCTGTTTCCCAAAAGTCCCCTGTTTGCGCGCTACCACATGGGGCATCTGCCCGAGTTTGCCGACGGACAGATTGAAGCCATCTCCGGTGCCTTCATGATGCTTCGCCGCGAAGCGCTGGAGCAAGCTGGATTGCTTGACGAGACATTCTTCATGTACGGCGAAGACATCGACCTCAGCTACCGCATCGGTAGAGCTGGTTGGGAACTATGGTACACTCCGGCCATGCTGCTCCACTACAAAGGGGAGAGCACCCAGCAAACCAGCTTCCGCTATGTGTATAATTTCTACAATGCCATGCTGATTTTCTTCCGCAAGAACTTCTCTCGGAGGTACTGGTATGCGTGGCTGTTTGTGGAGCTGGCTGTGCTGATGATGGGCTTCCTCAGCATGTGCCGCATTTGGCTGTACCAATGCCTCTTGAACCTGCGCAAGCTGTTCACCCGCTCAAAGGACGAGACAGAGCCTGCAGAGCAGATGGCCTTCATTGGCTCAGACGAGGCTTGGACAATGCTGCAAGCTCTCTGCGAGCGCGAACATCTGCCTGTCACTCGTGTGTACAGCATCTCAGAAGTCTCGCCGAAAGTTTTATTTATGGTGTTTGAAGTGGCAGAGTACAAACGTTGCTACCACTCTATCCTCTGGCAGATGACCCAAGCCTTCCGCGATGGTCAGAAGCTGATTATCGGAACCTTCAACGTCCAGAACGGACGACTGATCCTGCCTCATGACGTCTTCTGCTGACATACGCCTGCGAGCCTTGGAACCCGAAGATCTGGAACTGATCTATCGCATTGAGAACGACCCTGCCTTCTGGCACTTCGGGGCGAGCACTGTCCCCTACTCCCGCTATGCCCTACGCCAATACATCACCTCGGCGCAGAACGACATCTTTGCTGACGGACAGGTGCGACTTGTTATTGAGAAAGGCGGCGTTGCCGTAGGACTGGCTGACCTGACCAACTTCGATGCCCTTCACCTGCGAGCCGAAATCGGACTTGCCATCCTGCCCGAGTTCCAGGGGCAGCACATCGGTGAGGCAGCCGTCAAAGCTCTTTGCCAGTATGCCAGCGAGTTGCACTTGCATCAGCTTTATGCCATCATTGCCGTTACGAACAAGCCAGCCACCCGACTGTTCGAGCGACTGGCCTTCGTGCCATCCACGGTATTGAAAGACTGGTTGCGTTCAGATGATGGCTTTGCTGATGTATGCGTCTGGCAACATGTGTTATAAGCGGCGTCCGCCACGAGACTGACTGCTGATTCTGCCACCGCGATTACCCTGAACTTGATGTCCTGAGTTGCCGCCACGGTTGTGGTTGCTGAAGTTGCCGCCACGGTTATGGCCGCTGTAGGTGCTGCTGTGATTGCGGCTACCGTAGTTGCCATTGTGGTTGCGGCTACCATAGTTGCCATTGTGATTGCGGTTATTGTAGTTGCCGCCATGATTGCGATTGTCGTAGGTGCTGCCGTGGTGTTGCGGACGAGGGGACTCGATGTGATAACCGCCACGGTTGTGAACTGTGACATGATGGGGCTCATGACCACGATGATGGATGCGGTCGTTGCCACGGAAGCCTCCGTTCCAATGCGGGCGACGTGCTACATAGAAGCCTCCACGATGATAGTAGCGGCCGTGTCCGCCACGATAGGTATGGAAAACGACTGGATGTGAATAGTAGTAGCGTCCGGGCGTGTAGTATCTGTAAATCGGGAAGACAAATGCTCCGTGATACCAGGCCAGAGGACGAATGAAATAGTCAGCAGCAGCAAAGAGCGAGAACTGCCAGTCGTAGAGGATATGCCGAAGGTCTGAATTGCGATACGACAGATAGTCTCCATAGACATCGCCGGCAGTGGTCACACTCATGAGATAGTCGAGGTTAATCTCATAGCAGTCGTTGTACTGCTGCTCATTGAGGTTCAGTTCATAGGCCATCTTATCCGTGAGGAAGCGGGCCTGCTCGCGAGCTTCGTTGTAATTCATTGCCGGCAAAGCGGCTGTCAGACAACTGAGGACCAGGGTGAGGATATACTTTTTCATAACGCTATTTGTTTTTTTAGGGTTTAACTTTTGTTTGACGATGCAAAGATAAGGCCTTTAAGCTTCTCCTCATGGAGGAAAAAGCCTAAAGGCCTATGGGAGTTTCCCTAAAGATGTGAGGGAATAGCGTTCTGTTTACGCGCGTGCGTACCTTTTTTATTCTTCCTTGCTACGTGTGAGCACAACAGCAGAGCGTGCAGGCAGGTAGAGCTTGAGCCATCCCTTGTTGTCGCGTGCCAGAAGCGGGTCGTAGTTGGTGAAGTGGCGTACGCTGTCATCGTTGAGACCGTAGCCGCCAAAGGCTACATCGTCTGTGTTGAGGAGCACGCTGTAAGAGCCCTGGCGCACGCGGAAGCCGTAGCCGGTGTAGCTGCGGTTGTAGGAGAAGTTGAACACGAAGAGCAGGTCGCCTCTCTGGAACGCCAGCACCTGGTCGCCGTCGTCGTGCCAGATCTCTGTGACGGGGGTCTTCTGGAAGTCCTTCTGCATCTTCAGCACACGCAGCATCTGCTGGTCGAAGTCGCCGAGGTAGTGGTAGCACAGTTCCTTGTTATCAACCAGGTTCCACTGGCGACGGGCATACTTGTAGCTCCATCCATTGCCCTCGCGGGGGAAGTCAATCCATTCGGGATGACCGAACTCATTACCCATGAAGTTGAGGTAGCCGCCATTGATGGTAGAGGCGGTGAGCAGACGAATCATCTTGTGCAGAGCGATACCACGTTCGACATTGTAGTTCTCATCGCCCTTCTTGAAGTGCCAGTACATATCGGCATCAATGAGGCGGAAGATGATTGTCTTGTCGCCCACCAGTGCCTGATCGTGGCTCTCGCAGTAGCTGATGGTCTTCTCGTCGGCACGGCGGTTCTTGACCTCCCAGAACATGC
>CACZSQ010000103.1 GCA_902783885.1 uncultured Bacteroidales bacterium | reverse complement strand
TTCTGACGAACTCCAGCGCTCCATGGACAGCCTGCGCATTGAGGGGCAGCCTGCGCCGTTCCTCATCGACTACCGTTTGCAGCGCGAACGGGATCTGACGATTACTGCCTCAGATGGTGAACTGGTACAATTCGTCAACCAGCCTTGGAGACAGAACTTTGTGGCAGAGGTCATCTTGGGTGACTACCACCGCAGCAGCCTGTCGCATCCCGAACCCGGACTGCGCGGCACTAGTATCCCCATGTCGCTGGATTACGATAACCTGCGCCGCAGCGCTTGGTTTGCCACCGATGCCCGCTACAAGCAAGCTATCGCCACCTATGAAGCCAAGCAACAGCAGCTCAAGAAAGTGACGTTGCCAAAGGATGAGGAAGCCCTGGATGACTTCTTCCCGACACATCCCGTCACCAGTATTCAGGAACGTTCGGTCGAAAGTTCGGACCTGCACGTCGATGAACTCACCGCCTATGTGCGCCGCCTCTCCCTCATCGCACGGGAGTTCCCTAAACTGACAAAAACACATGCCGACCTCTCCGTGAAGCAAGCCGATAACTACCGTTTGACCAGCGAAGGTGTGCGCGTGGCTCAGCCGCAGGAAGACCTCATCACCATTAGCTTCACATTCCATCTCTATCACAGTCCTAATGGCGGGAACACCAATTCTGTCTCAGACCACCGGTACAGCACCATCGCCGAAGCCCTTGCTGATAGTGCTCGTTTTACGCAGCATGTCCGCGACTACATCAGCCGTCGCCTCAGCGTGCTCGCCGATTCTGTCGTCGAAGATTACTATGTCGGTCCTGTGCTCTTTGAAAACTATGCCAGCAAGGTGATCTATGACTGCGCTAACAGCGGCCGTCATAATTTCCGTGCGTGGCACCCCTTCACGGAAAGCGATCGCACCATCTTCGTTAAACGCGACCGAAAGATTATCGATGAGAAGCTGACTATCCGTCAGGACCCGACCCTCCGCGAGTGGAACGGGAAACAGTTGATAGGCTTCTTCACCGCCGACGCCAACGGACAGGCGCCGCAGGCTGTGACACTCGTAGAACGAGGCATCTTCCGAGGGCAACTCTGTGGCGCCACACCTGCCCTCGGCACCTCTAAGCCCACAGGTAACTTGCGCTTCAACAATCCATTCGTCTGGAATGGCCCAATGGGCATCAGCACCGCCCCGGGCGTGCTGCGCATTGAGAGTAGCAAGACCATTCCCCTGAACAAGATGCATAAACAGCTACTGCGCGATGCCAAGCGGGAAGGCTACGAACACGCCTACATCCTTCGCGATTCGTACCTTTATCGTGTCGGCGTCAAGGACGGTAAAGAGAAACTCTTGGGTCTCAGTAGTATCTACGTCATTAAGCCTTCCGACCACCACCTTCGTCACATCAGCGCCCTCTCCACTGAACAGGAAGCCATCACTCACAGTGAGCCCGGCGGTGCCAGCTTCTCCATTGTCGGGCCCAAGGCCATGCTGTTGAACGACATTGAAGTGCCGGCTCAGAAGCCACCGCAGATCACTAAGCCGGTGTTGACTTTTCCAAGCAACAGATAAATTATGAAAGTTTTCCAACACGTACAAGACATCGGCGACCTCCGCGTCGCCCTCGCGGAAGCGCAAGAAGTGAAGCGCGACCGTTACCAATGGCAGCATCTCGGCCGGAACAAGACCGCGCTGCTCATCTTCTTCAATAACTCCCTGCGCACACGCCTCTCCACACAGAAGGCTGCCATGAACCTCGGCATGAACGTCATCGTGCTCGACGTGAACCAAGGTGCCTGGAAGCTGGAGACTGAGCGCGGCGTCATCATGGACGGCGACAAGAGTGAGCACCTTTTGGAGGCCATCCCCGTGATGGCTAGCTACTGTGATATCATCGGTGTCCGCAGCTTCGCCCGTTTTGAGAGCCGCAAGGATGACTACGAGGAGAAGATTCTTAATCAGTTCATCAAGTATAGTGGTCGTCCTGTATTCTTTATGGAGAGTGCTACCGTACACCCTCTGCAGGCGTTTGCAGATTTGATAACGATAGAAGAGCACAAGCAAAACGCCCGTCCAAAAGTCGTCATGACTTGGGCGCCTCACCCCAAAGCTTTGCCTCAAGCTGTACCCAATAGTTTTGCAGAGTGGATGCTGGCTGCTGATGTGGACTTCGTCATCACCCATCCCGAAGGCTATGAGCTTGACCCACAGTTCGTCTGTGGTGCCCGCATAGAGTATGACCAGATGAAAGCTTTCGAGGGTGCAGACTTCGTGTATGCCAAGAACTGGAGTTGCCCGGGTGTCACATGTCCCGAGGACTACGGCAAGGTACTGCACGACTACCACACGATGATGGACTGGTGCGTCAGCGACCGTCAGATGGCAGTCACCAATGATGCCCACTTCATGCACTGCCTGCCTGTGCGCCGTAATATGATTGTAACGGATGACGTCATAGAGTCCCCCCGTAGCCTCGTCATCCCCGAAGCTGCTAACCGCGAGATTTCAGCTCAGGTGGTGCTCAAACGTATGCTAGAAGCACTTTGAACACATACCTTTCATTGATTTAATATACAACAAATGGAAACATATAAAAATAGAGCAGAAGAAGGTTCACTCTCAGCGCTCGGAAAAAAGACTGATTACACGTTTGACTATGCACCCGAGGTGCTGGAAACCTTCGAGAACCGCCACCCGGACAATGACTATTGGGTACGTTTTAATTGCCCGGAGTTCACAAGCCTCTGTCCCATCACAGGCCAGCCGGATTTCGCTGAAATCCGCATCAACTATCTTCCTGGAGAACGTATGGTGGAGTCGAAGTCACTAAAGCTATATCTCTTCAGTTTTCGCAACCACGGCGATTTCCATGAGGATTGCGTGAACAAAATCATGAAGGATCTCATCAAACTGATGGACCCCAAGTACATAGAGGTCATCGGACTTTTCACTCCTCGAGGTGGCATCAGCATCTACCCTTATGCTAATTATGGCCGGCCGGGCACAAAGTACGAAGAAATGGCCCAGTACCGAATGTTACACCATGACTTGTAAGAGTTAAGAGATAATAATTAAGAGTTAATAGTTGAAATTTGGACCTATGAAGCTGAAGGTAACTACTTTTGTTATGCCTATGGTGGCCATCCCTGCATTAGCCCAAGAACGTCCTAATATCCTATATATCATGTGCGACGATATGGGCTATGGAGACTTGTCGTGCTATGGGCAGCAACACTTCCGCACGCCTAACATCGACCGTCTGGCTTCACAAGGTATGCGGATGACTTCGGCTTATGCTGGCAGTCCGGTTTCAGCTCCATCCAGGGCCTGCTTCATGACAGGACAGCATTCTGGACATACTCATGTTCGAGGGAACAAAGAGTATTGGAGCGGCCGTGTGAACTATGGTGAAAATGCTGATTATGCAGTGGTAGGGCAGGAACCCTATGACCCAAACCATGTTATTTTGCCAGAGATCTTCAAGGCTGAGGGTTACCACACGGGAATGTTCGGCAAATGGGCTGGCGGTTATGAGGGTAGTATCTCGACACCTGACAAGCGAGGTATTGACGAGTTCTACGGCTATATCTGTCAATTCCAGGCGCATCTCTATTTCCCAAACTTCCTCAATCGCTACTCACGCTCGCTGGGTGACACGGCTGTCGTGCGTGAAGTGCTGGAGCAGAACATCAGGCATGCTATGTATGGTGAAGATTACAACAACCGACAACAGTACAGCGCCGATTTGATCCATCAGCACGCGTTGGCGTGGCTGCGCGAGCAAAAGAAAAACACCCCCTTCTTCGGTATTTTCACCTATACACTGCCACACGCAGAGCTGCGCCAACCCGATGATTCGCTCTTGCAGGAATACCGCGGTAAGTTGTTGCCCGAACGCGATTATCGCGGTGACAATCCTTCGCGCTACAATCCCACCCCTGAGGCACATGCTCAGTTTGCGGCGATGATTACGCGTCTCGACAAGCAGGTGGGCGAGATTATGGCCTTGTTGGAAGAACTCGGCTTGGCCGATAATACAGTACTCATTTTCACCAGCGACAATGGCCCTCATGAAGAGGGTGGAGCAGATCCTGAGTACTTTAATCATGACGGCAAGTTCCGTGGCCTGAAACGTAGCACCCATGAGGGAGGTATTCGTGTTCCCTTTATTGTGCGTTGGCCTGGACATATAGCGGCAGGCAGCGAAAGCGACCAACCTTTTGCCTTCTATGACCTGATGCCCACTTTCTGTGATATTGCCGGTATCCGTAACTATAATCAGCGATATCGTCGCCAGCAACCTATGGAACAGCTGCAAAGCTCATTTCCTGTCAGCATATCAAGACCTGATTATTTCGATGGAATCAGTGTCCTGCCCACGTGGACAGGAAAGGGTGAACAACGACAGCATGATCATCTCTATTGGGAGTTCCATGAGACGAATATGTTGGCTGTGAGACGCGGTGATTGGAAATTGGTTGTACGTCGGGGGGAAACAGCTCTCTACAACCTGCGAGAGGACCCACACGAAGATACTGATCTTGCAACTCAATTCCCGGAAATCGTCAGGTCGCTTGTGGAGAAAATCTATGAAGACCACACGGACAGCTCACTCTTCCCGATTACACTGCCGCCTCTTTAGTCGTCGAGCATGATGAAAGAAGCCCAATAAATCGGAGACTCAAACCTCGGGTTAGCACGCAAACTGTTCTGTGCGGCATGGAACGCTGCACGGCGTGAAGCGCCCTTCGCCAGTTCAGCGTAGAATGCTGTCATCATGGCTTTTGTGGCCTCGTCATCTACGCTCCAAAGACTCATCAACAGGGTGTGAGCGCCTGCTTTCTTGAAACCGCGTTGGAGACCGAAGACACCGTCTTCACGTAACTGGCCAAGGCCCGTCTGACAGGCTGACAAGACCACTAGCTCCAAGCCACGTAGATCCATAGAGGCTATTTCGCGTGCGGTGAGTACGCCGTTCTCCAAGTCCGCGGGCATTTGCAGACGGCGTAATGTGTTGTTAGCACCAGCCATGAGCAGACCCGCATAGCAAAGACTGTTGTCGGCTTGATTGGCCTGATCCCAACTCATTCCCAAATAATCGAGGTCAGCCTTGTTCTTTTGCGCTTCGTTCTCGGTGAGGGTAAAGCCGTGTGTCGCGATGTGAAGGATAGTCGGGTTGCTGCCGCTCAAACCTTTGAAGGCTTCTTCTGTGCCGCGTTCTTCCTGATAGAGATCTACATCAACATCCTCCATGAACAGGATATCACTAATCTCTTTGGATTCTGTTAGGGTCCACTTGAGGAATTTCACTGTCTCCAAACCATCGCGTGTCATCGCATCGCGTGTCAGGCCTTCGGTCATAGCCAGATCTTCATCTTGGGCTTCTGCCATCTGGGTCATGTAAAACTTCAGGTAATCTAAAGACTCTTTACCCAGTTGCATATTTGCAGCCTGTAATTGGGCCGGAGTTGCATCGTAGTTCAAGCCGCCGAAGATGACAGCACGCTTCACGACATTGCTTAGTTTACGGCTACTGTCGGATTCTGCAAAATTAGATGTAAGGTCATCGCCCACCAACTGTTTGGTTGACGACACACGATGCATGGCAAAGAGGTCTGTCATGCGTTGATCATCGTAGTTGAGGTATTCGATACCCCACTGATAGAAAAGCCCCGTTGGGGAGAACCACACAGAATGAATGCCTTCAAGGTAAGGCATAAGCGGTTCCCACACAAGTTTTCCGACGCGTGGATCATCATATACACTATTGACGTAATCGCGCAAGCTAAGCGCTTCCTTCAGACTGTGGCTATCATAGGTGATTTCATTAAGTTCCAATTCGCTGAATAACCTCACCAGCTGTGGAACAGTGTCACCTGAGCGAACAATAAGAGCCCAATACGTGCGGCCGTCGCCACGAGCCTCGATGTCAAAGAATTCAATGGCGGCAGCGTCTGCAGGCAGTGCTTTGACCACATCATTGACATCAATGTTCATGGCAGCTGTGAAGTCACCGAATTCTTTGCAACCTCTCACCAATTCACGCTCAAGACGGTTGGCTTCATAGTTCAGATGTTCCACTTGTGAGCGATTTTCGTCGGTCGGGTTGCGCCATATTTCCTCTATTTCCTGATGGATAGCTTCAAGTTCTGCATATTTGTCCTGTAGCTCCTCACTGGCGGTGTGGGCCAGGAGGTTGCGGAAATCGACTTCGGAGTTCAGCAGCAAGCCCTTAGTGAATAGCATGGCATTGTATGCGTCAATGCGTGCAGAATCATTGGTGTTCAGTAAGCAGGCCACATAGGGAGCATTATGGAAGACATAGCTCTTCGTGCCCCAATAGAGCTCGCGTCCGCGGGTAGATTTGTGAGAGAAGTTACTGCGAACATGGTACATCTGCTGGCGCATGGCCTTGTGGTACAAGCGTTGAGCCTCTATCGTGTCGCCATGTTTGATATGGAAATACGAACGGTTGAATGTAAGCATCACTTGATCCGGATGCTGTTCGCCTAATAGATTGCGCTGGATGGAATCGGCACGTTCGCTAGTGGCTATGGCCTCTGCATACTGGTTCATTGATGATTCGTAGAGCGCCTGATTGGTCAAAATCTTTGCAAAGAGAGAGGTGTTAGTCCGCCCTGTGCTTTCAAAAAGCTTCACAGCCTCTTGTGCGGCTTGAAGGGCATCGCTGTTGCGCCCCTCCGTGAAGTAGTAGATGGACAGGTTGTTGTAGGCCAACGCCTTATCCTCTTCATGAGCGCGGACATTCTCATAAATCTTTAATGCGGCCAGACATGTGTCAATGGCGGCTTTCTCCTTACCCGAGTGATAGAGGTAGTTGGAGATATCGGAAAGCGACTGAGCCACGTCGTTCATATCCTTGCGGTAGCGAAAGATTTCCAACGCTTTTGACTCTAGGGCAATCGCCTGCTGGTAGTTGCCATCGGTAGCCATGATGGAGGCTCGTTTAGCCAGCGAGTGTGCATAGTGCGCATCGTCCTTGGAACCCTGAACAGCATCGACGGTGAGTTTCTCATTAATGTCTGCAGCCTGTTCCAGATTACCCATCTTAGCATAAGCTCCTGAAATTTCACTCATACAATCGAGGTAGCCTGATCCGTTTTTTGTCTGGATTACCTCATAGATAGCAGCTGCACGCTGCCAAAGTTTGATGGCTTCCGGATAGTTCTCAGCGTGTTTTTCAAAAGATGCGGTATTTGAGAGAAGACGGGCGAAGTTGAGGCTTTGGGTTTCTCCGTTCTCTTCGAAGATGCCAATAGCCTCATGACCATACTCTGCTGCTTGTGTGAAGTTAGAGGCATTGGCCAGACGGATGGCCATATTGCTCAACATCGTTGCGTAGTTGACGCTGTTTTTCTCCATCTTCTTCATCTTCTTGAGGGCTATCTTTGAATACCTCTGCGCCTTGACTTTGTCGCCTGAGTTGGAGTAGAAGACGACCAAATTGAGCATAGCATGAGCAAAAGCCGGATTGTCATCGGGGATACAACGCAATGCTTCCTCACCTAATTCCACTGCATGTTGACGGTCTCCAGGAGCATTGCGTGAGGTGTAGTAGCTGGCCAGATTACTCAACGAAGTAGCATAGTGCTCATGGTTCTTGCCATAGCGTTTCCGATATATTTCCACGGCTTTCTCACCATTTTCAATCGCTTGATTGTATTCGCCCAACTGATTGTGGGCCGCTGCTATTAAATTATAGGTCTCTGCTGCATGAACAAAGTCCATGTGCTCGCCGTGGAGGCGCAGCTGAACTACCTTGTCGAAGATATCCAATGCCTCTCTGATTTTGCCCTGACTCTGCAACTGAAGGCCACGATGTGTCAGGGCTACAGTATAGGAGTGATCCTTACGTAAATCCGGAGTGATGCAGTTCTGAAGATATTCGTTGAAAAGCGCATAGGCAGACTGTTGGTCTCCATGTTTCAAGGCTGAATGTGCGTCTCTGTAAATATTCCTAAGCTGTGTCTGGAGATTGGAGATTGCCGTATTCCTTTTTTTACGGTAATCCCCATAGGTGTTGGTATAGCGATCATCTTGCGGTGCATGCTCAAGATAGTAATCCAAAGCTTGGATAGCCTGAGCATACTGCCTGCTTTTGATGAGCGAATCAGCCATGAAACGATATTGCACAGCTTTTTCAACAGGGCTTTGAGCCGTCAAGAGAATACTCGGTGCGGCCAGAAAACATAAAGACAGAAAGGCAAGGATTCTCTTCATTGTCGGAAATAGGTTACAAGGAATCTATAGGGGCTGCGGAGAGGCTATCGATAGTATTGTAGAGACTGTCCACGGCACCAAGGGATAGAGTCACAGAGTCACTCTCCAAACCGACCCTACGGAAGACCGTCACTTCGTTGTCCTCCTTAGCTCCAGTGTAGTCCTTGCCCCTGTGGAAAGCTTGGGCGAGAAGGTAGTTTACATACTTGGCAGTGATGCTTTTTACACAGCTGCTCTCGTTCTGTTTGACATAGTTCTCAATAATGCCGGTATAGACGCCCTTGAACGTATAACGAAGTTTTTGTGCTGGGGCTACGGCAATCATTGTCACACCTGGATCAATGATAATAATGTCTTTTTCCGTAAGCTTGCTGCCGGCTTTGATCTCGATTTTGGACTTTCCCTTCTGCCGATAGCTGTTTCCACCGGAGACAGAGGTGACAACTAATGGCTCTGATTTCTTCTGGCCATAAGCGGGCATTAACAAAAAGAATGCCAATAAGATTGTGAGATAAGTTTTCATGTGTATGCTTTTTATGTTATTCTCGAATGAAGTTCCTCAGTGTGATGAAAAGTTCGAGTTCCCAGTGATGATTGTGTCACTGTCCAAACTGACATGGGACTGTACAGGCACCTGTTGCTTGTCATCAAGAGGAATATAGTACATCGACTGTTTGAGTACGGGCCATCTTTCGCATAATAGTCTGATGAGAAGACCATAGAATTCCCGGGCATTGTACAGAAGGGCGATGCCCATAATAGCCCATGCGGTGTTTAGATAGATATTCCACTGATAGGTGAAAAGGAAACTTGTGCCAATCATGACGACCATAGCGAACATGGCAATATAGCTCTTGGCCAGCCCGCTTCGACCGATATATTGCTTTGTGGCAGATTTCGTATTCACCAATAAATTAGTGACACCTTGTTGGATTATCTGAACAAGTACAACCAAGAGGAAGTTAATCAACATCGTTACCCAGACAGGAGGCTCAATGGGCATCCGGCGGTCGATGAGCGTCTGAACGGTGTAAGCAATAATCTCCACGCCTGGAATCTTTCCGATGGGCGTGTAGTGCTGGTCGCGCAAATCATGCATAGCGCCAAAGAGCACTACGTGACTGCGAATCAGATCGGAATATTCTTCGATGCTGTCAGAAGGGACGACAGGGAAGTAGGTTGCCGTGTAATTGATATTGCAGTCTTTGGAATGTGTAACGATGGAGGAATCATTTGTCGCTGCAAGAGCAATTTGCGCCGACATCGAATATTCTTTCTCCCCTTCTGCCTGACGGTGTATTCCCAACGAGCGAACTGTGCCACCGTTGGTGTCGCGTTGCACATTGATGAAGCCTTCGTGTTCCACGTCCACTAAATCTACAAAGAACGAGTGATAGCTTTGCTCAAACTGTGCCTCGTCGCTGTTCCAATTGGTCAACTTGTACGCCCAGACAGTGGGAGAGGATGTATTGCAGACAGCCTCTATGAGTCGCTCGTTGCCGGCACTGTCATTGCGAACGCCATCGAACACAATATCAATGCCCATCACGGCAGGCTTGCAGTCCTGTATTTGGTCTATGGTCTCTGCAAGCTTGTATCGGTCATAGATGTTGGTCATGTCAACGATGGTTATCATGTCGCTCGTGTCACGTTCCCCTCCTGCATTAGATATCTCATAAAAGATATCGGTCATGCGAAAGTTGTCGAAGGCACGAGCCAGCGGGTTCAGGAAAGAAACACTGAAGGCTATGCCAATGATAACATACAACGTCGCATAAGCGATTAGCGTCACGGCAACGTGATCAAACTTGAGAGCGAAATGACAGAAAGCTCCAAGCTTGTGTCTGAATTTTTTAATCATTGTCAGTTCAGGCTGTTAGGTTCTCTGAGTAGAATGTCAGATTTTTATTGTGAATCCCACGAACCGAACATCCAACGTTGTAGTGGTTGTCTGTTGGGCTCGTGGGATTCGAAAAGAGGATGCAGTTCCTCTATCTCAACATGAGTGAAGTTAATTTTTCTTAGGTGTTCCTGCCAGCACGATGGCTACGCGGCTCTTCTCATTGTCACCATAAGGCATGACAGTATCACCTTTGAATTCAACGATAAGACGTTTGTAATCGATGCCGGCATCTGTGATAGCCTTTGCTACAGCTTCAGCGCGGTTCTGGGCATGGCGGGCATTGACAGTTGGATTACCTGTACCGGCATCTGCATGGCCAGTAATGGTAGCCACAGCATCAGGATGACCTTGCAGCCACTCCACGACCTCCTGAATCTTCGGAGCCTCGGATTCACGGATTTCGGCACTTCCGATGGTGAAGAAGATATCTTTCTGTGTAGTCTCGGCGGCAAGTGCTGCAGCTCGAGCGGCAGCCTCCTCGGCAGCCTTGCGGCGTGCAGCCTGTTCAGCCAGCATCCGCGCATGGGCAGCTTCAGCATTCTTGTCATCATTGAACTCTTCGATAGGAGCTACGACGATGGGAGCAGTGTGTACTTTCTTGCTAAAACCAAACTTATAGGCTAAGCCTACTAACGCATTAATCTGCCAGTCCTCGCTTGAATGGCGCTGGCTGTTGTAGCGGTCAGAAAGAGCGTTGGCGTTCACTTCCAAATTAGCACTCCAGTGTTTGCTCAGATTGTAACCAAGCATGGCGCCAATGCGTGCATTGTGGCTTAACTGGTCTTTTTTCCATGCGAAAGGAGAGGCATAGCCGCTATTGATTAAGTCGTCGTTGTCCCATGCATAGTTGAGGCCAATACCGCCAATTAAATAAACGTTCAAGCGGTAATAGTCTTGCTTACCAAACATGGTGCAGAGATTCAGCAACAAGTCAATATTCGTGTTAACATATTTGTACTTGTATTTGAAATCTGAAGCTCCGGCTACCTCCAAGCCGCTCTTGTTCCACATTCCATTCACGTTCAGTCGAACACCCACAACAGGTGTAAGGAAAGTACCTAAAGAGAATGAAGCGGTGGGCGTTATGAGCTTTGTCGCACTGATGTCGGCAAAAGTTGCCTGGGCACCGCCTTGCAGACCTATAAACATGTAGGGTGCAGGCTTGTAGTCAAGTTTTTCAGCAGCACTCTGTCCAGAGGCTGTTCCGCAAAGGCCGAGAGCCATGACAGCTGTGGCCAGAAAGGTCTTCATTTGGGACATATTCATGTGTTTAATTAGCTTTTATAGGGGCAAAGGTAAATAAAATGCTTTAAACAATTACGCGGGGATTGTTAAATATTATTAAGCAATAAATTTTTATGGCGATTGCTTGTCCTTATTCTCCAGTCCCTACTATGATAGCCACTCGACTTTTCTCGCTGTCGCCATAAGGCATGACAGTGTCGCCCTTGGATTCGATAGTGAGGCGTGCTGCATCAATGCCAGCATTAGTGATGGCTTTTGCTACGGCCTCGGCACGGTTTTGGGCATGGATGGCATTAACGGTTGGGTTGCCTGTGCCAGCATCTGCATGACCTGTAATTGTAGCGTGTGCAGATGGGTTCTCCTTCAACCAGTCAATAATATCCTGAACCTTGCTTGTCTCAGACTCGCGAATTACAGCACTGCCAATACTGAAGAAGATGTCTTTTTGGGTTGTCGCGATTGCCTTGGGCTGCTGCGTTGCAGCCAGCTCTGCAGCTCGTGCTGCAGCTTCTTCAGCAGCCTTGCGGCGCGCAGCTTGTTCTGCTAGCATTCGAGCATGTGCAGCAGCAGCGTTTTGGTCATCGTTGTAATCTTCAATGACGCCGACAGCAATCGGAGCCGTCTTTACCTTCCTGCTGAGGCCAAATTTATAGGCAAGTCCTAACTGAGCTGTCAGCTGCCAACCATTATTAGATTGGAATTGGCTGTTGCTACGTTTTCCAAGCGGAGCCAGCATATTGGCATTTGCTTCCAGATTAATACTCCAATGTTTGCTAAGATTGTAGTCAAGCATGGCCCCTAATCTGGCATTGATACTTGTGTTTTTGTCTTCCCATGCATCTGCCTGACTCTTGCTCTTAGTGCTCAAATCTTCCTTATCCCAGGTGTAGTTCAAACCGGCACCACCAATTAGATAAACATTCATTCGATAATATTCCTCTGCTCCGAACATCGTGCAAAGGTTAAGCAGTAAGTCTAGGTCTGTTGTGAAATATTTGTATTTGTATTTAGGGTCGGACAGACCTGGTGCTTGCATTCGTGCCTTATTCCAAATACCATTTGTGTGCAGGCGTACACCAAATGTCGGAGTGAAGAAGGCTCCAATGGAAAAAGACCCTGTGGGCGTGAATGTCTTGTCCTGATTGAACTTCGTAAATGTCGTTTGAGTGCCGCCCTGTACACCTATAAACATATAGGGGTAGGGGGTGTAATCCAAAGTGTTAGCGCTTTGCGCCGTTGCTGTTGTAGCATAGCCTAAAGTCATGATGGCTGTCGCTAAGAATAGTTTTTGGAGTTTCATATCTTTTGATTAAATTAAATAGGAATACATTTATTTTTAAACCCCGAAAAGGAAAATTGCCGGTGTCTTGGACAAGTCAGGGAGGGTATGGCGTTGCCAATCTGCTACAGTGCGAGTGACAATCCATTCTTCGCAGGTGGTAATCCCAGCGGCAACACAGAGGCGCATCTGAGGACGCAACGTTTGGCATAGAGTGTCAAAGAGTTTCTGGTTGCGATATGGAGTTTCTATGAACAACTGAGTTTCATGCTCCTGAATGGCTCGTGTCTCCAATTGTTTCAGGCGTTTCACGCGGTCGGAGGGATCTATGGGGAGATAACCGTGGAAGGCGAAGCTCTGTCCGTTCAACCCAGAGGCCATCACGCTCATAATCATAGAGGAGGGTCCCACTAATGGGACAACGCGGAAGCCCTTGCGCTGAGCAATTGCAACTATGTCTGCTCCAGGGTCGGCAACAGCAGGGCAACCAGCCTCGGAGATAATACCAATATCCTCACCGGCTTCCAAAGGCTTTAAGTACTGGCAAAAGAGGGAAGCATCCGCATGTTTCCCCATGGGGCAAAAGGTGAGTGCGTCGATATTGATATCCCGTTCAACACGTTTGAGAAATCGGCGTGCAGAGCGTAGCTCCTCGACAATAAAATACCTGATGCCAAGAATCACTTCTCGGTTATATGTGGGCAGTACACGCTCCTGGGGCGTGTCCCCCAGCTCAACGGGAATGAGGTAGAGAGTGGACATACTGCAGGTAAGCGTTTATAGCATCCTTGACGATTGCTTCTCGGTTCATTTGTGAGCGTTGCTCATCAGTGTAGTATTCGCGATAAAGAGGAAAATCGGTGCCCAAGTATTTGTCAAGGCTAATCCCGATGAGCGTGTCGCCTACAACAATGCTTTGGTTTAGACAGCAGACCTGAGTGTAAACATGAGGCCGGCGGAAGTTTGGATCTTCGTGCTGCAGCTCCTCGAATGCACGTTCAAAATCAGCTTCCAGATCGCTCAAATCGTTGTATTGGCGATGCACCTCGTCCAGCAGGACCTGCACAGTGGAGTCAAGATAAAAAGTGCGTAGTCGTTGTTCCACGTTAGGCTCGTTCACGCGTCCAATCTCGAGTACGTCCTCAATGAGTAGCTTCGTCTCCATAGGGTATTGCGTATTCATCCGGTGGAGAGCGCTGTAGCTGCCTAAAGACACATACTCGTCAAGCACACGGTCATAGCGGTCTATGACAACGCGTTCGCTGGATTTATCGGTGCCATAAGAGCCTTGCCACGGCTTATCCACAGCAATCCAAGTACCCAAAATACAGAGCACTAAAAGTAAAATGAGGAAGGGTAGCGAACGCTTCACTATGCTTTATCTTTGTTAAAAATCGGGACAAAGATAGTGAAAAAGTGTTTACCCACCAAGAAAAGTGCAAAAATATTTTAATTAATCGACGTAATAGACTCTTTTGACACGCGGTGACACGGAGGTGAGTATTTCGTAGGGGATTGTGTCAATGATTTCTGCAAGTACAGTGGGTGGCAACTCGGGACCGAAGATGACGGCTGTGTCTCCTTCTTGGCAGTCGATATCAGTTACGTCTATCATACAAACATCCATGCAAATATTGCCAACATAGGGGGCCTTCTTGCCGTTGACGATGCAGTAGCCGTGTCCGCACCCAAGATGACGGTTCAGCCCATCAGCATATCCAATGGGTAGTGCCGCGATACGGCTGTCTCGCGTAAGATGTCCTCGACGAGAGTATCCGACGGTGTCTGTGGCTGCAACATCGTGAATCTGCAGGATTGTGGTTTTGAGCGTGGAAATAGGGCAAAGAGGACTCCCTGTTGCCAACATCTGAGAGTCAAGGGGGTTGACCCCATAGAGCCCGAGTCCGAGGCGAACCATATCGCAGTGGCGTTCGGGGAAATGCTGAATGGCTGCGCTGTTGCAGATATGGCGAAGGATATGGTAGGGGAATGCATTCTGGAGTTTGTCAGCAGCGGAGCAAAAGAGTTTCCATTGTCGTGTGGAGAATGCATCGAAATCCTCGCTGTCAGAGCCTACGAAATGGCTGAATACAGAGCGCGGTATGAGTGCTTTTTGCATTTGAAGGCGTTCTATGAGGCTTCTGATTTCAGGTAGTTCTGAAGCGCAGGCATCAAATCCGAGACGGTGCATCCCAGTGTCCAATTTGATGTGAATGGGATAGTTGGTGATGCCCTCACGCTCAGCGGCACGAATTAGTGCTTCCAGCAGGCGGAAACTATAGACTTCAGGCTCCAACTGATATTCAAATAGCGTGTGGAACGAGCTCAACTCGGGATTCATCACCATGATATTGGCCGTGATGCCTGCCCGTCGGAGTTCTGCGCCTTCGTCGGCTACGGCAACCGCCAGATAATCCACGCGGTGGTCCTGCAAAGTTTTGGCAATCTCTACGGCTCCGGCACCATAGGCAGAGGCTTTTACCATGCAAACCATTTTGGTCTCGGGGCGCATGAAAGAGCGGTAGTAGTTCAAGTTCTCGGCAACGGCAGAGAGGTTCACTTCGAGAATGGTTTCGTGTACGCGATGCTCTAGTGCTTCGGCAATTTTTTCGAAGTGGAAGTCGCGCGCTCCTTTGATGAGGATTACGCGTTGTCTTAAGGTTTGGAACACCTGACTCTTGAGGAAGTTGTCAACGTTGTCGAAAAGGTGCATCGTTGCAGGCCTCTTGCTCTCCTCTACGCAACTCATTCCAGCGCTAATCTCGTTGCCGATGCCAATAAATTCATCAGTGTCGTGCTGAAGGCAGAGCTCCGCTACTCGGCCGTAGAGTTCTGTGAGTGTGAGTCCCGTCTGCTGAATATCAGAGAGAATGAGTGTCCTCCTGCGTCCGCTGGCATCTGGACGTCGGTGCATAAAATCGAGGGCAATCTCGAGCGAGCCGAGATCGCTGTTGCAGGTGTCGGTAATCAGTGTGCAGGCATTGCGTCCCTCTTTCACCTCAAGGCGCATGGCCACAGGCTGCAGGTGGCTGATGCGTTCGCGGATAATCTCCTCTGAGATGCCCAAATAGCGGCAGACGCATATACAGTGAATCGTGTTTTCCTGACTTGCGACATCAATGAACGGCACGTCGGGGAAGTCTGCTTTATGCCATCCTATGAGTTGTCCTTTGAAACTGCTGGCTTGAATGCAGGCGTTGATTACTTCGTCATCAGCGTTGTAGATGAGCACTTGAGCGTCGTGAAAGAGACGCAGTTTCTCGTGGCATTTCTCCTCGCGGTTGGCAAAGTTCTCATCGTGGGCTGATCCCAGATGCGTCATCACTCCAATGGTGGGCTGTATGATATCGCGCAGAGCTTCCATCTCGCCTGCCTCGCTGATACCTGCTTCGAAAATACCAAGTTGAGTCTGTTCTGTGAGGCGCCAGACGGAGAGCGGGACGCCGATTTGTGAGTTCCAGGAACGCGGTGAACGTGTGATGTTGTAATCGGGTGCAAGCAACTGATAGAGCCATTCCTTGACGATGGTCTTCCCGTTACTTCCTGTAATGCCGATGACGGGAATGTTAAATTCTTCGCGATGTCGCTCAGCCAGACGTTGCATGGCTTTCATGGGTGAAGGTACGATGAGATAATTGGCATCAGCCTCCGGTGCTTCAGGTGCCTGGCTGACTACGAAATTGCGTACTCCGCGACGGTAAAGTTCTGATATATAGCGGTGACCATCGTTTTTTTGAGTTCGGATAGCAAAGAAGAGTGTCTCCTCAGGAAACGTGAGGGATCGGCTGTCATTGAGCAGCCAGTCAATATGTGTGTCTGCTGTGCCGATGCGATGAGCCCCCATCAGGGTGGTTATGGTTTCAATATTATAGGTCATATCAATATTCAAGATTATACTTGGCTGTTATTTGATTCAGTTTGTCTCGTGTCTGTTCCAAAAAGCGGACACTGGCGGGCGAATCGGGGTCGTCGGGACGATGCTCCAAAGCTTTGCGAATGGGCTCATAGTCATAGAAAAAGCGTTGTGCTTCCTCGTCGAAGAAGCTATTCGAGAATCGTTCCCAGATATAGTCGATAGCCTGCTGTGAGGGATGGTACATGTCAGGACCGTAAAAGCGGTAGTCACGCAGCTCGTCAAGTTGTATTTCGTAAGCCGGAAAATAATCCACTTGCTCAGGGTATTTCTTCTGAAGGACATCAATAGCCATGAGCAGTGTGGCTTTAGCCAGCTGGTTCTCATGGAATCCGTACTTAGAATAGCGGTAGGGCGACACGGTGAAAATAATGCGCGAACGTTGGAAAAGTTGGCAAATGGTTTCCAGAGTTGCCACACACTGTTCCTGGGTCATTGCTTTCTCGGCGAACTCCGCCGTCGGTTGTTTATGGCAGTTCCCTACGATGAGTTTCGAATTTATTCGTTCGTAGTAATGATTTGTCCCAAGAGTGACGATGAGCACATCAGGATTCCAGCTGAACAACCGTCCTCGTGCCGACAGGAAGGCCGATTCGCAAGCTTTCAGTGTCGTGGCATTGAAATGAGAGTCAAGCAGCCAGCAGTGCCATCGCTGATCTTCGTCCTGGAAGTAAAGTGAACGGCAGGTCGGATCCTGTGTGAGCACTTGAAGGATGCTCAGGGGATTGTAGAGCACACCAAAAGGATTCACGAGCACGGGCAGGCCGCTTTGACGCATTCTTGCTCCAATGTTCACAGCAAAGCAAGAGCCGATGCAGGCCATGTGATTGCGCAATCCTAAAGGGTGTGCAGGCGGGGCTATTTCGAAGGGTGTTATCAGTTTCATAGGTGCAAAGGTACATTTAATTTGTGATTTTAGCACGGAAATCATAAATTAAATGTATCTTTGCAGCGAATTTCTATCAAATGGCAGAAAGAACAGATAACCAATATCCCCTTCTGGAACGCGTTCCAGTGCCGGCCTATCTGCGCCAGCTTCCTTTGGAACAGCTGCCCGAGGTGTGCCGTGAACTGCGCCAAGACATCATCCGCGAGCTGGCCGACAACCCGGGACATTTCGCATCGAGCCTTGGTGTGGTGGAGCTTACTGTAGCCCTGCACTATGTTTTTGACACGCCCTATGATCGTATCGTCTGGGATGTAGGGCATCAAGCTTACGGTCACAAGATTCTGACAGGTCGCCGCGAGGCTTTTGCTACAAACCGTCGTTTCCACGGATTGCGGCCTTTCCCGTCGCCGGAGGAGAGTGAGTACGACAGCTTCACTTGCGGCCATGCCTCTAACAGTATCTCTGCGGCTCTTGGCATGGCTCTTGCAGCCAAGGCCCATGGCGACGCAAATCGTCACGTGGTTGCCGTTATTGGCGACGGTGCCATGAGTGGTGGCCTCGCTTTCGAAGGACTGAACAATGCAGCCAATACGCCTAACGATGTCCTCATCATCCTGAACGACAATAATATGTCTATCGACCATAGTGTCGGAGGAATGAAACATCTGCTCCACCAGCTCCAGATCAACCCCACCTATAATAAGTTGCGCTACAAGGCAGCTCGCAAATTGTTCTCCTGGGGCTTCCTGAACGAAAATCGCAAGAAGAGAATCTTGCGCTTCAACAACTCGCTCAAGAGCTTCATCAACCACCAGCAGAATGTTTTCGAAGGTATGGACATCCGCTATTTCGGACCTGCCGACGGTCATGATGTCATAGAACTGGTGAAGACATTGCGCATTATCAAGGATATGTCTGGGCCTAAACTGCTGCATATTCACACAGTCAAGGGCAAGGGCTTTGAGCCGGCAGAGCACGGCGGTGCAGTTTGGCACGCTCCGGGCAAGTTCGACCCTCAGACTGGTGAACTCCTGAAGCACGATGAAACAGGCCTTCCGCCCAAGTTTCAAGACGTTTTCGGCAACACCTTATTAGAACTCGCGCGCGTTAACGACAAAATTGTCGGGGTAACGCCAGCGATGCCTACGGGCTGCTCGATGAACATCCTCATGGAAGCTATGCCCGACCGCGCCTTCGATGTAGGCATTGCTGAGGGGCATGCCGTGACATTCTCAGCAGGTATGGCCAAGGATGGGCTCATCCCCTTCTGCAACATATACAGTTCTTTTGCCCAGCGCGCTTACGACAATCTCATCCACGATGTTTGCATCTCAAAGTTGAAGGTCGTTCTCTGCCTCGACCGTGCAGGCCTCGTAGGCGAGGATGGCCCCACTCATCACGGTGCCTTTGATCTGGCCTACCTTCGTCCGATTCCCAATCTGACCATAGCCTCGCCCATGGACGAGCATGAGTTGCGTCATCTGATGTACACCAGTCAGCTTGAAGGAAATGGTCCCTTTGTCATCCGTTATCCTCGCGGTCGTGGTTCTCAGGTTGACTGGGAGTGCCCTATGCACGCGATTCCTGTTGGTCAGGGACGTAAGCTGAAGGACGGCTCTGACGTGGCGCTGCTTTCCATCGGTCCATTGGGCGTAGCAGCGCAGCAGGCCATTCGCGAGGTGGAAGCTGAACATCCCGAGCGGAGCATAGCCCATTATGATATGCGTTTCCTCAAGCCATTGGATGAGCGTTTGCTCACCGAGGTGGCGTCACGCTTCCGCAAGATTGTGACCCTTGAGGATGGTGTGCGCACGGGTGGCCTTGGTTCAGCAGTGTTGGAATGGCTGTCCGATCATGGCATCAGCATCTCCGTAACACGCTTGGGATTGCCCGACCGCTTCGTGGAACACGGCTCTGTCAAAGAGTTGCACCATCTCTGTGGTATTGATGTAGAAGGTATAAAAAAAGCATTGGTATGAAAATCATCATTGCAGGCGCAGGCGCTGTCGGTAGTCATCTGGCAGAACTGCTGACAAGGGAGAATCATGACATCGTTCTTATCGACGAGAACGAGCAGAAACTGGCCATGGCCAGCGACGGATTGGATCTGATGACCCTGTCTGTTTCACCGACCAGCATTGACGGTCTCAAAGAGGCTGGCACCCCGCAGGCCGACTTGTTCATTGCCGTAACCCCCTCAGAGACCCGCAACCTCACCTGCTGTATGTTAGCCAGCACACTCGGGGCTAAGAAAACCGTGGCCCGTATAGACAACGGTGAGTATCTGCAACCCAAGAACCGTGAGTTTTTCACCTCCGTAGGCATCGG
The DNA here is from genome assembly GCA_902783885.1 of uncultured Bacteroidales bacterium. Classification (GTDB taxonomy): domain Bacteria; phylum Bacteroidota; class Bacteroidia; order Bacteroidales; family Bacteroidaceae; genus Physcousia. The sequence goes on along the minus strand of CACZSQ010000103.1, from coordinate 23,882 downwards.
TTCACTCATCTATCCTGAGGTGCTGGCGGCCAAGGAAATCGTAGAGGGTGTTCAGCGCTCTTGGGTACGCCAGTGGTGGGAAGTACACGGCGGTGCTCTTGTGATTCTTGGCATCAAACTGCGCGAGGAAGCCCATGCGCTCTTCGGGCAGGCTCTTAAGGACTTATGTCCCCCCGATTCGCCCTACCACATTGTAGCCATTAAGCGTGATGAGGACACAATCATTCCTGGCGGTCTCGACACATTGAACCAGGGTGACATCGCCTATTTCATGACAGCCAAGCGTTATGTCCCCAATATCCGTCAGCTGGTGGGCAAGGAGAGCTACCCAGATGTCAAGAAAGTGATGATCATGGGGGGGGGTCGCATTGCCGAGCAGACTTGCCACCTGCTGCCCGACTTTATGGATGTTAAGATTATCGAGCAGGATTTGGAACGCTGCCACAAACTCACAGAATTGCTCGACAACGACAATGCTATGATTATTAACGGCGATGGACGGGATACACAACTTCTACAGGAAGAGGGCATCCGCCAGACGCAGGCTTTCTGCGCACTTACAGCCGAGACCGAAACGAACATTTTGGCCTGTTTGGCGGCCAAGAGGATGGGCGTTCGCAAGACGGTTGCCTTGGTCGAGAATTCAGAATACATCACAATGGCAGAAAAACTTGATATTGGTACAATTATCAATAAAAAGACAATTGCAGCAGGGCATATATATCAGATGCTCCTCGACGCTGATGTTGCCAGCGTGAAGAGTCTGACCATTGCAGACGCAGACGTAGCAGAATTCGATGTCGTAGAGGGGGCTTTGGTTACGCGCGAACCAGTGATGAAACTGAAGTTGCCAAAAGGTATAGCTCTTGGCGGACTAGTGCGCAACGGGGAGGGTATTCTCATCAATGGCAGCACACAGATTCAGGCGGGTGACCGCGTGGTTGTGTTCTCGCGCACGGCTCTCTTCAGGGAATTGGACCACTATTTCAAGAAGCCTGAGGGCGGATTGTTTTCAATGTTTCATTAATAAAAAGGTAATGAAAGCGGAAAAGAGAATTAGATCATAACAAATGTTAAGACTTAAAAAAGTAATGAAAGAAAAACAAAAGATGAAGGCGGCGGTTGTTTTCCGCCATTTCAGCAGGGGAGGTTACGCTGTTTTTGCCAGTTTGCATCGTGAGGTTCGCATCGGTGTGCTTGCTGTGGGAATGTTGGCGAGCGTCAATATTCCAAAAGTGCAGGCAGCACAGGCCGTGGCTGAGCCGACGGCAGATGACGACGGCGACGAGACAGAGTTGGCAGAGGTCTCGGTGGCTGGCTCGATGGCACCGTTGGCAGCCTTGCAGAGCGCTCGCCTCGTCAGCGTAATCACGGCTCAGCAAATCGAATCCTCGGCGGCGCAAAGCGTCAATGATCTCTTGAAATTAGTCGTCGGCGTAGATGTCCGACAGCGCGGCGGCTTTGGTATTCAATCGGACATAAGTATTGATGGGGGCACATTCGATCAGATTACGCTTCTCCTGAATGGCGTCAACATCACTTCCCCTCACACAGGTCATCTTGCGGCTGACTTTCCGGTCAACCTTTCCGATATTGAGCGCATTGAGGTGCTTGAAGGGGCTGCCTCGCGCGTCTATGGCGCTTCGGCTTTCGGCGGTGCTATCAATATTGTCACGAAAAGCCTAAGCGGTTCCACTGCCAATTCAACCCGTATGGGAGGGGAGGCTTCCAGCAGGGAAACCAGTATTAGCAAGTCAAAGCCAATTTCCTTTGACGCAGGCTTACAGGGGGGCTCCTATGCCACCTTGGGAGCCGATGCTCGCTTCTCCATTCATTCTGCTCCCTCTTTAGTAGCGAGCGTGAACGGGGCTTCGGCCGGAACTATTGGTAGTTCTCTTTCTGCTTCTTATCAACGCTCCGACGGTGCCACTGTTAACTCTGAATTCCGGCGGGGCAACCTGTATTGGAGAGGCTGCTATGACAGTCGGGATTTCCGCATCGACTGTCAGGCTGGCTATAGTCAGAAGAGCTATGGCGCCAACACCTTCTACAGCGCGGCCTACCCGAATCAATACGAGCGCAATAGACGCTTCATCGTCAGCGCGGGAGCCGAGACAAAGGGACGCATTCGTGTTCGTCCGGAGGTGTTCTGGAACCGTCTGCTGGATCATTTCGAACTGACCCGTGGCCGTAGCGCCGGAGAGAATTTCCATCAGTCTGATGTCTATGGCACACGTGTTCACGCCGATGTCAGCTGGGCTGCAGGCCGCTCTGCTATCGGCGCAGAAGTACGCGAGGAACAAATCCACAGCACAAATTTAGGCCGCCTTGTGAACAGCGCACTTGCCAAGAAAGTGCCTGGCGAGAGCCTCTACTATGGGCGCTATGACAGCCGCACGAATTTGAGTTTTAACCTCGAACATAATATTCTTTTGGAACGACTCACAGTGAGTATGGGCATATTGGCCAACTACAACACCCGCTTCAGTCAGGGACTACGCTTCTATCCAGGCATTGATATAGCTTTTACTCCAGCTGCCCACTGGCGTCTGTTTGCCGGTTATAACAAAGGCTTCCGCCTGCCCACCTTCACCGATCTCTATTACAAGAGCCCTACCCACGAGGGTAATCCTGACATGAAAGCAGAAGAGAGTCACAGTTTCCAGCTCGGAACCTCTTATCGCACGCAGGCATTTGATTTATCCCTCAAAGGCTTCTATCATCACGGCAAACACCTCATAGACTGGGTTATGTTCACCCCCACAGATGTGTTTCACAGCTACAATTTCGACCTCGACAACTTGGGGGTTCAGGTGCAGGGCTCTGTACGGTTCAACCAGTTGTTCTGTTCCGAACGTTTCCCGCTGCAATGCTTGACAGTGGGCTATACCTTTATCCATCAGCGTCGGCGTGATGACGTTGCGTTCTACAAATCGAACTACGCCATGGAGTATCTCCGCCATAAGCTCGTGGCAACGTTGGACCACCGCATAGTCGGTCGCCTCAAAGCCTCGTGGAGCCTTCGCTGGCAGGATCGTATGGGTAGCTATCTTCGTTATGAGAATGCTAAGTCCACCGGCGAATTGGTGGACTATAAGCCTTATGCCACGCTTGACGTGAAGCTTCGGTGGCAAGCTCCCCGTTACGAGCTTTGGGCAGAAGCTACGAACCTGACCAATCACATCTATTATGACCTTGGAAATATCCCTCAGCCGGGCCTTGTCGTGATGGGCGGTGCCCGCCTTCATTTCTAATAGGACATTTTTCGCGTACAATGGGAGAAAATTAATTGACAAAGAGAGCCTCTAAGTCATAAATTATCACTACCTTTGCCGCGAAAATGAAAAAACTACTCATCATCATCTTCTGTTTGTTGCTGCCGGCTGCTCTGCTGACAGCACAGACAAAGAGTTCTGACGCTTTTACGCTCGTACTTGATGCCGGGCACGGTGGCAAGGATCCGGGCGCCATCGGCAAGAAGGGACGTGAGAAGAACATCAATCTGGCCGTCACGCTGGCTGTGGGCAAATTGGTGGAGCAGAATCTCAAGGATGTTAAGGTCGTTTATACCCGCAAGACCGATGTTTTCGTGGAACTCAATGAGCGTGCAGCTATCGCTAACCGTGCGAAAGCAGACTTGTTCGTGAGTATTCACACAAATGCCCTTCCCAAGGGGGCGCAAGGTCGTGGTTCAGAGACCTATACACTTGGTATGCACCGCGCTGCCGACAATCTGGCTGTGGCAAAACGTGAGAACTCCGTGATTATGCTCGAGAACGATTACGAGAACCGCTACGAGGGCTTCGATCCCAAGAGTGCCGAGTCGTACATTATCTTTGAGTTTATGCAGGACAAGAATATGGAGAAGAGTGTGAACTTGGCGACGCTCATCCAGCAGCAGTTCCGCTCCGCAGGCCGCATAGACAAGGGCGTTCACCAGGCCGGTTTTCTCGTGCTGCGCAACACATCCATGCCCTCGTGTCTCATCGAATTGGGATATATTTCCACGGCTTCCGAGGAGGACTATTTACTTAGCAGTCGTGGCGTTAACGAGTTGGCAATGAGTATTTACCAAGCCATTAAGAAATATAAAACAAGTCATTCATGAAAATTTCGCGCGAAGCAAAAATAGGACTCTCAGGTCTCATAGCCCTGGTTCTCCTTTTCTTTACGATTAAGTTCCTGCAGGGTGTTACCCTGTTCACTACGCAGGATACCTATATCATTAATTTCCAGAATGCTAAAGGCCTTGCTAAGTCCAGCCCCGTCTATGCAGATGGCTACAACGTTGGAATAGTTTCGGACATTCATTACGACTACGACCGCCCTGGCAATGGTGTTATCGTGGAAATATCCGTGGAGCACGGCATCCGCATCCCCGTGGGCACTACAGCCGTGCTCAGTGAGGCTATGTTGGGCGGTTGTACGTTGAATCTGATGATGGGCAACAACCCTTTGGAACGCCTCAGCGTGAACGACACCATCCCCTCGGCTGAGAACAGCGGTCTGATGGCAAGAGCTGCTTCTATGATTCCTCAGCTGGAACAGACGTTGGCTAAAGTCGATACGCTGCTGACAACGCTCAACACGCTCATGGCGGACCCTAACCTTCAGAAGATTATTGCTAATACTGAGCAGTTGACCGCTAATCTCGACCAAGGCAGTCGCGACCTGAACCGCCTGCTCAACAACGATCTGCCTCAGATGACGCAGACCTTTAACCAGGCAGGCCAGAACATTGTGCAGCTCACAGACAAACTCAACCGCGTGGATATCGAGGGTACAATGGCCAAAGTCGATAATACCATGGCTGGGATGCAACAGATGACAGAGCGCCTCAATTCACCTGATAATAACGTGGGGCTGTTACTTAACGACACGACGCTCTACCACAATCTCAACCGTACAACATTGGGCGCCTCTCGACTCGTAGAAGATCTGCGAAACCACCCCAAACGTTACGTACATTTCTCTATTTTTGGAAAAAAAGAGACACCTGCACAGCCACCCCAAGAATAGCTGTTATAAAGAATTTATCCGAATAAAAGAAAGCGCTCACAAAGGAGCTGAAGAGCAGCGATAAGTTACTCAAATAACGGCACTTACACGAGCAAGAAAAAAAGGAGACCAAATTGTTGTTGGTCTCCTTATTCTTTTGAAAATGAATATCTTGGCGCTCTGCAAGATGTTTGAGAATATTATTTCAGGCGTACTTTTTCAAGCCTATGAAAACGTGCATTTTACGCCTCTTTTTCGTATCGCTTTTCTTGGAGGTCCATTTTGTTACAAATAAAAAAGTTTGTACCTTTGCAACGCAATTCGGCCTTTCAAAGCCGTGTATTCACTGAACCAAGAAGAATGGAAACCCAAACGCCAGTTTTAGACCCCCTGTGGATGAACTGTCTCTCGTTGTTCCGAAACAACCTTCCAGAGCAGCAGTTCAACACTTGGTTTGCGCCTATCCTCTCTGCGCAGTTCGATGCGGAGCGGAGGGAACTGACGTTGTGCGTACCAAGTCCCTTCATCTATGAGTACATAGAGGCTCACTATGTCAAGCTGCTCCGCGCTGTGCTTACACGCGTATATGGCACTGGCGTACGCCTTATATATAAGGTGACGACAGATGCTACCAACAACATCTCCATGCAAATCCCCACGACAACACACGTGCCGGAGATGCACGTCCACAATGCTGCCCCCGTCAACCAGGCGCCGCAGATGTTGCAGCAGTTCGACTCACAGCTGAATCCCGCCTACACTTTCGACAACTTCGTCGAAGGCGCTGCCAACAAACTACCGCTCACTGTGGGTAGGGCCATAGCGCAGACACCGCGTCAGACTACTTTCAACCCGCTGTTTATCTACGGAGGCTCCGGCACTGGTAAGACTCACTTGGTCAACGCTATAGGCAACCGCCTTAAGGAACTTCACCCTGAGTTGCGAGTGCTCTACATCTCGGCCCATCTGTTCCAGGTGCAGTTCGTGAACGCTCACTTGCAGAAGAAGATCAACGACTTCATTAGTTTTTACCAGAGCATCAATGTGCTCATCATCGACGATGTACAGGAGTTTGCCAGACAGGAGAAGACGCAGTTGGCTTTCTTCCACATCTTCAACCATCTCCACCAGAACGGCCGTCAGCTCATCCTTACCAGCGACCGCCCACCTGTGGCCCTTCAGGGCATGGAAGAGCGCCTGCTGACCCGCTTCAAGTGGGGGCTGTTGGCAGAGTTGGAGCACCCTGATGTCGAGCTGCGCCGCGACATCCTGCGGATGAAGGTCCGCCGCGACGGCCTGAGCATCTCGGAGTCCGTCATCGATTTCATCGCCCAGCATGTGGACAAGAGTATTCGTGACCTTGAGGGCGTTGTCAACTCCCTGATGGTTCAGAGCATCGTCAACGGCTGCGAGATTGACGTAGCTTTGGCTGAGAATGTCATCGCCCGCACAATAGGCCTGTCGCAGCAGCGCAAGGACATCACCATCGAAGATATTCTGGAGCAGACGTGTCAGGCGTTCCATCTTGACCGCTCCGACCTTCTCTCCTCCAGTCGCAAGGCCAACACCGTCCTCGGCCGTCAGGTGGCCATGTATCTGACTCAGAAGCACACGCGAATGAGCACTACCAAGATAGGCATAGCCATAGGGCGCCGCAACCACGCTACCGTTGTTCATTCCTGTCAGAGCATCGCACAGCGTCTGACCACCGATGCGGATCTCCGCACGCGCGTCAGCCAGTTGGAAGCTCAACTGCTGAACAAGTAATACTCGACGCCGATTTGCGTATCTTTTCCTGCGATTGCTATTGCCCTGATAAGTTCTTATTATTGGGCATAATTTTGCGTTCTTCCGGTGTCGGTTATAGAACCTTTATCTGAAGCCCCAATATCTTGCGGGCTATGATGGTACATCTTATGCACGGAAGATGCTACATCTTATGGGCTGAAGATGCTACATCTTATGGGTTGAAGATGCTAGGTCTTATGGGCAGAAGATGCAGGTCTTATGGGTTGAAGATGCTAGGTCTTATGGGCAGAAGATGCAGGTCTTATGGGCAGAAGATGCAGGTCTTATGGACTGAAGACACAGGTCTTATGGGCATAAGATGTATATGTTATGCTCCAATGAAGAAGTGGCTGCGGTCTATGTAGTTATTTTGTGGGGAGGTATGTCTTGAGTTCGATGCTGTTGGCGATGATGGCGCGCATCTCCTGAAGCGAGCTGACGAGACCGCTGGCTCGAACCTGCACGAGGGCATTGCCGAGAGCTGTTCCTTCTTGTGGACCGGCGATGACGGGCATCTGCAGTGCGTCAGCAGCAAACTGCATGAGGAACTGGTTGCGTGAGCCTCCGCCGATTACGTGAAGCCGCTCAATCTCTACGGGTGTGATACGGCGCAAAATATCGATAATCTCGCGGTAGCGGGCAGCCAGCGAGCGGAAGATGATGCGAACGTAGTCGGCAGGTGTCTCGGGTAGTGGCTGAGCTGTCTCGGTGAGGTAGTCGCGGATGGCGGCTGTCATAGAGGCTGGATGCGCAAAGCGAGGATCGTCGGGAGCGATGAGGCTCTCGCAGGTGGAGGTGAGGGCGAGGGCGTTCAGTTCGTTCACGTCGGTTGGTATCTCCCATTTCCCGTTCCGCTCTTGCTGCTTGACGCTGTCTGCACCGAACCGTTCTTTGCGACACTGCTCGTAAATCCAAAGACCGGTGATGTTCTTGAGGAAGCGGGTTGTGTGGTCGAGTCCTCCCTCATTGGTGAAGTTTTCGGCATAGCTGTCGGAGGTGATGATGGGGGTGGGGGATTCCACTCCGAGGAGGCTCCATGTGCCGCAACTGAGGTAGGCGAAGTGAGTATCCTTGGCTGGCACGGCAGCTACTGCCGAAGCTGTGTCGTGTGAGCCTACGGCTACAATGGGTATGGCGCCGAGACCAGTGGCCGTCTGCACCTGGGGCGTGAGCACTCCCACGCGTTCACCGGGCTGCACCAGACGACCGAAGCGTTCCCGCGAGAGACCGAGTGCCTGCAGCAGGTCGGCATCGAGGTCGCCGGTTTTGGGATTGAGCATTTGTGAGGTGGAGGCCACGGTGTATTCACAGACGGCTTCGCCTGTAAGCATAAAGATGAGCGCATCGGGGATGAAGAGAATCTTGTCTGCCCCCTTGAGTGCTGCGCAGTTCTCGCCCTGTAGGGTAAAAAGCTGGAAGAGCGAGTTGAAGGGCATAAACTGGATTCCCGTGCGGTCGTACACCTGCTCCTTGGTCATGCGCTCAGTGAAGAAGCGTTCCATGCTGCCATCGGTGTGCGGGTCGCGGTAGCAGTAGGGGAGGCCCAACAGCTGTCCGTTCTTGTCGAAGAAGGCGAAATCGCAGCCCCAAGTGTCAATGCCGATGCTCTGAAGCTCTATACCCTCGGCTTTCACCTGGCGCAGGGCGCGGAGAATCTCATTGTAGAGGTGGGGGAGGTCCCAGAAAACATGTCCGCCGATGGGGAGCTGGGGATTCTCAAAACGAGTGAATTCACGCATGTTAATGCGCTGTCCGTCGAAGGAGGCCAGGACAGTGCGTCCGCTGGTGGCGCCGAGATCAACGGCGAGGTAGGTGTAGGTTTGCTGCATGGAAAAAGAACTGTCGTTATGGTATAAAGAAAAGGGACAGCTTCCTTTTGGATAGCTATCCCCTTTTGTGTGGTGTCACCAGGAATCGAACCGGGGACACAAGGATTTTCAGTCCTTTGCTCTACCAACTGAGCTATGACACCAACGCTTTTGTTTCGTTTGCGGGTGCAAAGGTAGTGCTTTTGTGCGACGTTTGCAAGTTTTTGCCTGAAAAACTTATGAATTAGTGAAAAAAAAGCATTTTTCTGTGGGTATATGACAAAAACATTGTACCTTTGCAGCCGCAAACACAGGAAGTCCTCCTGTGCGAGTGCTCGGAAAGTAGCGCAGTTGGTAGCGCACTACGTTCGGGACGTAGGGGTCGGGCGTTCGAGTCGCCTCTTTCCGACCTTGTTATGAAAAAGCCTGCTCCATGAGAGAGCAGGCTTTTTCGGTATATTGGGGAGATTCTCTTGGCTTTTTATTTTTTCTTGATGATAGAGGTCTGCGGGTTGCGCGGAGTGGTGTGATCGACGAGGAAAGCCTTGGCGACGCCGAACTTGAGGAATAGGTCGAGTCGCACGGGCATGTGGTTCTGGTCGTCGGTGATGTAGAAAGTGACGATTTCCTTCTCCTTGCCGTCATCGTACTCTACGAAGGAGAAGATGAGGCAGCGATAAGTGATTCCATTGTCCATTTTACAGTTCTTGCGTCCGCGGAAGATAAGGGTCTCATCGGTGACGTCGTCGCCGTCAGCCATCTTGAAGCGCAGGTGCTGTCCGTCCTGGTAAGCTGAGGGGTCGAAGGAGCGTGCGCGGATGAGCATACTCATCATGTCGAAAACGCACTCGCTGGAGGTGTATTCGTGGTGGCGTGTCTCACCTTTGTAGTTGAGGAACTGCTGCTTGAGGTTCACTGTGCCGGGCGATGGGTATGAGTACCACACCTGATCGACGTTGTAGCGTTTGCCTTCGAGAGCTCCCTTACGGTAGTAGAGGGGTTCAAGGGTAGGCGTCATGTAGCCGAGCAGTGTGTCGCGCATCATGAAGAACTGGTCGGTGCGTTTGCTGCCGCGTGTGATGAGGTGGCAGCGGAGGGCGTCCTTGCCGTTGTACTTGTCGGCGGTGATGCTGAGGTTGGCGGTTCCGGCTTTCAGCCAGATGAATTTCCAGTTGAAGTAGAGTTGGTAGTTGAGTTCCTCGCCTGGATTGAATGCGGTGTTCTGCAGGGGACACTGGGCGCTGAGGTTCCAGGTGCTGATGAGTGTGATGAGTATTAGAAAAAGTCTTTTAGTCATGATAACTGTTCTTGTTGATTTGTAGATGGTGCTTTGACCGTCTGTTTGTCGGAAGGTTTAATCAGTTCTCTTTTGTGAGGGGACGGAATCAGCGTCCGCGCTCTTGGTTGCGTTGCTTGACCTGTTTCTTTTTGTCGGGCTTCTGCTTGGTAATCTTGTCGGGCTTCTGCCGCATGAGCGGGATGCCGCGGACGTCCCAGTCCTGCTTCACCTCCCACAAGGCTTTCACGTTGAGGGCCTGTGGAAAGTAGAACATCTCCTCGGGGGGCATGCCTGAGTCGTAATGTCCCGTGGTCCAAAGTCCGTCATGGTTGCTGTCTATGAAGCAGCGAAGGTAGTAGGCACCAGGCTTGAGGTAGAAGAAGTCGGCATTGGCTTTCTCGTCGATGTGAAGGCTGGTGATGGGCTTGTCGCTGTTGTTGAGCAGTTGCACGATGACATTGGTGTCGGGCAATAGCACGTGGACAAACAGGGCACCGAACTCATCATCCTTGCGCACACGAAACTCCATCTTAATGGGCTTGTTCGTGTGCCCCATAAGTCCTCGCACGGTGGCGCTGTCAATGAGGAATTGGTACTGCGATCCCGCTTCCCAATCGGCCAGCAGGCGGAACTGGCGTGGATTGGTGGGAGAGGCTACCAGCTCGTAAGGTTCATCGTACCACAGGCTGTCAACTTTCAACTGGAAATGCAAGGTTGTGCTGTCCAGTTGGTCTATGGGTTCGGTGAAAGTGATGATGGGTGTCTGATTGGGCGCAATGCCTCCTTGGGGACGACATTCTGCATCAAGGAACACCTTCAGATGAGGGTTCTCCTCTGGCGCCATGCCAGGATTCTTCTTGAGTTTCTTCTTCTGGGCCTTTTCCCACTCCTCTGTCTTCTTGGCTAGTTCCTTGAGCTGCTTGGCACGGGTGTTCTTCGGCACCAGTTGCAGGGTGTCTGTTCGCCAGACGAGCTGGTTGAGCGTATCGGTTTCCTGATAGCGGTATTCAAATTCGAGCGTGTCGGCATAGGCTATCATCGTGTCGGGAATCCAATAAGTGATGGTGTCAGCTTTCTCTGAGGGTTCCAGGATGAAGTTACCGTCGCCCTTGAAGCTGATACCGTTGATTCGTGGAAGCGAGTCAGAGGGCGCGGTGAAGAAGACTGTGAATTTCTCAGGCACGTCGCGCTGTGTTTTAAGCAGATGGCGTTCCTGTCCGGCTTCGAGATAAGCGCGTAGGACTATCTCGTCAGGGTAGAAATGAGTGTAGTGGACGGGGTGGATACTGTCGTAGTGTGTCTCGTCGTGCCAGATGGTGTCCAGGCGAATGTCGGGACCGCAAGTGGTCTCGAAGACGAACGTGTCGATGCCCACCTGCTCGCTCTTCTGTGAGAAGGTGAAGTTTCCGTCCATATCTTTGAGAGCAAAGGCACGATAACGACGGTCGGATGCAACGCCCTTGATGACGAACCGCCCGCTGCCGTTTGTTCGGCTCACGCGGTCAAAAGGCCGGGTGCGGAAGGTGCTGTCGGGGAGTACGCTGTCTGCGGGAATCTCATAGAGTCCTACGAGGATACCCTTGATGGGCTCCAGGTCGGCAGCATTGAGCACATAGCCGGACACCTCCATCGTGTCGATGGCTCTGCCCGTGGAGAAGGAGTAAGTGTAGTTGCCCATCGGGTTACCCTCGTTGTTATCTACGATGGCGTCGGAGAAGTCCACCGTGTAAGTGGTGTTGGGGCGCAGGCTGTCAAAGAGCTCTATCAGAACATGTTTGCCCGATGCGCGCACGTTGGGCGCTTCAGCCTGGGGAGGTGACACCACCACTTTCTCGCTGGCATTCTCCAGCTTTATGTATTCATCGAAGTCGATGCGCATTTTCTTCTGATTCGCATCGGTGGCTTTGTTGTCGGGGTTGCTGCGCACCACGCGTGGAGGAGTCTCGTCGTAGGGACCGCCGTCGGGTGAGCCAATACTGGCGCAGGCGCCCATCAAAATGAAAAGTGAGAATGTGAAGAGTGAAAAATAAAGAGATGAGGAACGGAAGGACATAGTCTTCGTTCCCAAAAGGTAACCCTTGAGATTCTCCATGAATCTGAATATGTGATACTTATTATTCACTTTCATTCTCAATCTTCAGTTTTTCAGTTCTTTATTCTTTCAAATCCCCATTCATGGTCAGCATCTGTTCGATGAACGTGCGGTTGTTGCTCAGGCGCGGTACCTTGTGTTGGCCGCCGAGCTTTCCCTGGCTTTTGAGCCAGTCGTTGAAGAGCCCTTTGCGCGCAGGGATTAGTTCCAGACGCTGTAGGGTGATGTCCTTAAAGCGTTTGGCCTCGTAGTCGGAGTTCACCTGTTGCAGGGCTTTGTCGAGAGCCTCGGCAAAGGCTTCGGTGTCGGCGGGCGGCTGTGAGAACTCAACGAGCCACTGGTGGCGGCATTGTCCCTGAGCGTTCATGAAGACAGGAGCTGCGGAGTACTCGTTCACGATAGCTCCCGTTTGGCGGCAGGCCTCTGCCAGTCCGCGCTCGGCATTATCGACAATCAGTTCCTCGCCGAAGGCATTGATGAAGAATTTCGTGCGGCCGGTGATGATGAACTTGTAGGGATTGGTGCTCGTGAAGCGCACCGTGTCGCCAATCATATAGCGCCAGAGGCCGCTGGACGTGGTGATAACCATGGCGTAGTTCTTGCCGGTTTCCACTGCCCACAGGGGTAGCACCGCAGGATGCTCGCTTTCAATCTCGTCCATAGGGATGAACTCGTAAAACACGCCGTAATCAATCATCAGCAGCATAGCCGGGTCTGCGGGGTCGCTCTGCAGTCCGAAGAAGCCCTCGGAGGCGTTGTAAGTCTCCATATAATGCATCTTCTCAGTAGGCAGAAGCCGGCGGTACTGCTCGCGATAGGGTGTAAAGGCCACGCCGCCGTGGAAGAATACTTCCAGATTGGGCCACACGTCGGAGAGATAATCCTTGCCCGAGAGTTCCATGACGCGGGTGAGCACGGCCATCATCCAGGAGGGCACGCCGCTCAAGTTGGTGACATCGCGGTGGAGCGCCTCGTGTGCAATGCGCTCACGCTTCTCCTCGAAATCGGAGAGCAGTGCGGTCGCTTTCTTTGGAATCCGCACCAGGTTCACGAGTGGGTTGATGTTTTCGATGAGGATGGCGCTCAGGTCGCCAACGAGCGAGTGCTTGAGGTTGTAGTTGGGGGCATGAGAACCGCCCAGGATGAGTGCGCGTCCGTCGAAGATGCGGCTTTGGGGATTGTTGTAGAGGTAAAGCACGACGGCATCTGTGCCGCCGGCATAATGCGTATCTTTAAGTCCTTGGGGGGACACCGGAATGAACTTGCTCTTGTCGCTGGTGGTGCCACTGGATTTAGCGTACCACTCTACGCGGCCTGGCCACAGCACATCGCGCTCGCCGTGGCGCATACGGTCGATGTCTGCCTTCAGATCGTCGTAGCTGGTAACGGGGCAGGAGGCAGCGAACTGTTCGTAGGAGCGGATTTCCTGGAACTGGTGCTTACGACCCCATTCTGTGTGGGCGGCAGCTGCCAGCAGGCGACGGAGAACGCCCATCTGGAGTTCTTCGGCCTGTGATGTGTAACGTTCGATTTTCCGGTATCGGGGAGCCAGAAAGGGACGTATCAGTTTGGTGATGCTCATGATTCTAAATTTTCCTCCTGTATTTCTTGTTCGAGGGCTGCTGGTGTCCCCGTTTCAGCTTCTTCCATCAGGTGTTGTTCTTCGGCTTCCACCGGATGTGCTTGCTCTTCGGCTTCTGGGTGCCGAGCTTGTTCCTCTGATGCCAGACGCAGGGCTTTTGCCTCCTGAATGGCCTGAATGAAATGTTTGTCAGACCGAAGCATACGAAGAGTGTTCTTGGCAGCGTTTTGGTGGCTCTCTTTCTTGGAGAAGCCTTTGCCCGTCTCACCGTCGAGGCCCTCAATGAGGATGCGCGTGGTGAAGGTCGGGGCTTCCGTGCGGTTGTGATGGTCTTCAACCGCTTTAAACTCAAGCATGACGTGCTGGCCCTGAGCCCATTCGATCAGCTTCGACTTGAAGTTCATCTCTTTGGCTGCGATGGCGTCGATGTTGATGAGCTGTCCCAGGATGCGTTTGCGCAGGAAATGCCGACAGGCATCGTAGCCGCGATCAAGATAGATGGCTCCGACAAGTGCTTCGAAGGCGTTGCCGCCCATGTAGCGGTTGTGACTGTTGGAGTGGCTGTTGGAGTGGATGAGCGGGTCGAGCCCCGTCTCGCGGGCCAGCCGGTTGAGTGTCTCGCGTTGCACGAGCTTGCTGCGCGTGTTGGTGAGGAAACCTTCGCGACGGTCTTTATAACGATGGTACAGGTAGTCGCTGACAATGGATTCCAGCACTGCATCGCCCAGGAATTCCAGACGCTCATTGTGGTCGCTTCCATTACGCACGTGATGGCTCACGGACTTGTGTTGAAGTGCCAGCTTGTAGTAGTGTAGCCTGCGGGGATAGAAGCCCAGGATTTCACGGAAAGACGCGTAAAGCTCCCTGTCCTTGCGGAAAGGGAGCTTCAGACGGTCTATGACATTCAGTTTCAGGAACACGGCTCGTTAACCTTCGAATTTCTTGAAGATCACGCAAGCGTTGTGGCCACCGAAGCCGAAGGTGTTGCTGAGTGCGGCACGGACAGTGCGCTTCTGAGCTGTGTTGAACGTGAAGTTCAGGTTGTAGTCGATCTCCTCGTCCTGGTCTTCTGCATCGTGGTTGATGGTGGGCGGAACGATGTCGTTCTGCACCGACAACACGCTGATCAGGGCCTCCACTGCACCGGCAGCGCCGAGCAGGTGGCCGGTCATGGACTTGGTGCTGGAGATGTTCAGCTCAAAGGCATGAGCACCGAAGACTTCCTTGATGGCTTTGGCTTCGGAGATGTCGCCCACGTGGGTGGAGGTGCCGTGAACATTGATGTAGTCGATGTCCTCAGGCTTCAAACCGGCATCTTCCAATGCATTCTTCATCACAAGGATAGCGCCCAGACCCTCGGGGTGGGAGGCGGTGATGTGGTGAGCGTCAGCGCTCATGCCCTCACCGACCATCTCTGCATAGATCTTAGCGCCGCGCGCCTTGGCGTGCTCGAGTTCTTCAAGAATCAGGCAGCCCGAACCTTCACCCATGATGAAGCCGTCGCGGCTGGCGCTGAAGGGACGACTGGCCTTCTCAGGCTCATCGTTGCGGGTTGACAGCGCCTTCATGGCTGTGAAGCCGCCTACACCGCCCTCGGTGATGGCTGCCTCGGAACCACCGCTGACGATGATGTCAGCCTTGCCCAGACGAATGAGGTTGAAGGCATCTGCCAGAGCGTGAGTGCTGGAGGCGCAAGCCGAGGTGGTTACGTAGTTGGGACCGTGGAAGCCGTACATGATGCTGATGTGTCCGGCTGCGATGTCGGCAATCATCTTAGGAATGAAGAAGGGACCGAACTTAGGACCCACGGTGGAGCCGGAGCGCTCGTAGGCACGAATCTCTTCCTCGAAAGTCTTGATGCCGCCGATGCCGACGCCATAGACAACACCAACGCGGTTCTTGTCAACGGTGTCCAGGTTCAGCTGGCTGTCATCGATGGCCTGCTTGGCAGAGGCGATGGCGTACTGGCAATAGAGATCCATCTTGCGGGCCTCCTTGCGGTCGATGCCGAAATTCTCCGGCTTGAAGTCCTTCACCTCGCAGGCGAATTGTGTCTTGAAGTTTGTAGCGTCGAAATGGGTAATGGGGGCAGCGCCGCTTGTACCGGCCAGCAACTTCTTCCAGGTCTCCTCAGCAGAATTGCCGAGGGGAGTGATAGCGCCGAGACCGGTTACCACAACTCTTTTTAATTCCATATATAAATATAGGTGTATGAAAAGTAATAAGATAAAGAAAACGAGCTAACAAGCAGACGAGCCTGTCGTCAACTTGTTAACTCGTCAACCTTTTAGCGGGCGTGATTACTGATGAGCCTCGATATAAGCGATGGCATCGCCAACAGTGGCAATCTTCTCAGCCTCGTCATCGGGAATGGTCAGGCCAAATTCCTTCTCAAATTCCATGATGAGCTCAACGGTGTCGAGAGAATCTGCGCCGAGGTCGCCAGTGAAACTCTTCTCTGCACTTACTTCTGCTGCATCAACGCCAAGCTTATCGACGATGATATCTCTAACTTTGCTTTCAATTTCAGACATAGTTGTAAAACTTTAATTGTTTAATTAATGATTACTCTTTTCTTTTCAGGCTGCAAAGGTCGTGTTTTTTATTCACATTACCAAATAAATGTGCGAAAAAGTGTATTTTTGCGCACGAATAGAGGTGCTTTGTGCAAGGTTTTAGTCCCCTTGTTCTCGGCGTAGTGGGTAATGTCCGCGCAGCCATTCGAACTTTTCGGGAGCAGCTTTCAGACGGCTGCTGTCAGTGCGCGGGTCATAAAGTTGAAGGTCGCGAACAGAGGGGTCTGCGGATAGTACGAGGTCGGGTGGGAGAGCGGGCGGCTCTATCTTAAAGCGCATGGGTACCCCGATGAAATGGCAGATGGCGTCGAGTGTCATGCGGGTGGCGTTAGCTTTGCCGTCGGCGCTGTAGCCTGCGATGTGGGGAGTGGCGATGAATGCTCGGCGCAAGAGTTCTGTGCTAATGTGTGGTTCCTGCTCCCAGGTGTCAATGACAGCGTGGCTCACGAGCCCTTTGTCCATTGCGTCCAGCAGTGCGCGTTCGTCAATAACGCCTCCGCGCGCGGCGTTGATGACGACGGGCTTATGCTGAAGTCTGTTCATGAACGCTTCATCTGCCATGTGGAAGGTGGGAGCCGGTCCATCGGTGGTCAGGGGCGTGTGGAAGGTGATGATGTTGGCCAGCTCTTGAATCTCGTGCAGCGCGCACCAGCGGCTGTGGTTGTCGGCGTTGAGCGCAAAAGGCTCGCGCAGCGGGTCGCAGAGCAGCAACTGACCTTCTCCTTGGGCCACGAGGGGCTTGAGAGCTTGCCATACAGCGGTTCCGACATGTCCGACGCCTACGATGC
The DNA here is from genome assembly GCA_902783885.1 of uncultured Bacteroidales bacterium. Lineage (GTDB taxonomy): Bacteria > Bacteroidota > Bacteroidia > Bacteroidales > Bacteroidaceae > Physcousia. The sequence continues at coordinate 6,971 of CACZSQ010000103.1, read as the reverse complement.
CTATCGTGCTGCCGGCGAAGCGGAGGCCAGTGTCGTGTTGTAGTGCGAGCAGGCTGTTGCGGACATACTGCCCCACACTCGTAGCATTGCAGCCGGGGCAGTTTGTCCAGCGGATGCCGGAACGGTCGAGGTAGGCTGTGTCAAGGTGGTCAAAGCCGATTGTAGCCGTGACAATGAGTTTTACGCGGCTACCATCCAGCAGAGCCTGATTGCAACGCGTACGAGTGCGCACCACAAGGATGTCGGCATCGCGAACATCCTCAGGTCGTATTTCGCTTCCAGCCTTGGCTGTCACTTCGTCAGCCAGCTCGTGCAGTGCCGGCAGGATAAACGGAATCTTATCGTCAACTACAATCTTCATTCTTTATTCGTCCTAACACTCCCCTTTAGGGTGCTTGGGGGCTTTCTACACTCCCCTTTAGGGGGCTTGGGGGCCTCCTACACTCCCCTTTAGGGTGCTTGGGGGCCTCCTTCTACAGCAACTCCGGGAGCTGATGCAGCTTGGTGCTGTTGGAGCCCTTGATGAGGATGAGGCGCTCAGAGGGACGCTGTGCGGCAATAGCCTCCTGAGCAGCTGCAACGTCGGGGAAGCATCGGATGTCGGTCTCTGTGGCAGGCGCCAAAGTGGCTAAAGCCTTGGCGAACTCGTCGCCGACGAACCAAGCCGCTTCAGGTTGTGTAGCGAGCGCCTGTTCGGCCACTTTCAGATGAGCCTCTGCGCTGACGGCACCCAGTTCTTTCATGTCGCCGAGGATGACCATCTTATGAGCATGACTGATGTGGCTGAAGTTGTCCAGTGCAGCCTGCATGGAAGTGAGATTGGCATTGTACGCATCGATGATGAGTTCGTTGCCAGCCGTTCGCCGGTATTCCGAGCGCCCGAGGCTGGGCTGGTAGTCGCTCAGTGCTGCGCTGACGGCCTCTTGTGTAACACCGAAATGGAGCCCGATGGCAGCCGCAGCCAACACATTATCTATATTATAAGCTCCGATGAGGCGTGTCTGCACTTCTTTCGGCTCGCTGTTGCCGTGTTGCCAACTCATCCTCAGCATGGGATTGCTGTCAATGACGGAACCTGTGCAGATGCAGACAGGCGCCTGCTCCGTGTGGCCATAGGCAATGCATTTGTCGTCTTTTGGTTCGAAGCCGCGTTGGCGGAGCATACCGCAGAGGTCGTCGTTGCTGGCATTGATAAACACGTGGGCATCCGTTTTCTTGCACAGATAGTCGTAGAGCTCTCCCTTTGTGCTTTTTACCCCCTCGAAGGAGCCGAAACCCTCGATATGGGCGCGACCTACGTTCGTGATGAGGCCGTAGTCGGGCTGCACAATCTGGGTGAGGAATCTGATTTCTCCCGGATGGTTAGCGCCCGTCTCAATGATGGCAATTTCATGTTCAGCAGGGCGCAGGCGCAGCAACGTCAGCGGCACTCCGATGTGGTTGTTGAGATTGCCCTGTGTGTAGAGCACACGGTAGCGCTGACTGAGCACAGCGGCTATGAGCTCCTTGGTCGTTGTCTTGCCGTTCGTGCCCGTGACTTGTACGACAGGTCCCTGGAACTGCTGGCGGTGGTGGGCGGCCAGTGCCTGCAGGGCTTCGAGCACATCGGCGACTAACACATAACGTTCATCGCCCTCGGGGATGACGGTCTCGTCGTCCACCACGGCAACAGCCGAACCAGCCTCCAAAGCCTTGCTGGCAAAGCGGTTCCCGTCGAACGACTCTCCCTTGAGCGCAAAGAACATACTTCCCTCCGGACAGCGTCGGCTGTCGGTCGTCACCTCAGGGTGTTTGAGATAGATTTCGTATAGTTTTTCAGTGTCTGTCATGACTCTTTCTTATAAAATTGGTGCAAAAATAGCAAAAACTTTCCATTTAGGCCGCTAAACTATAAACTTTTCCTTATCTTTGTCCCGAAAAATAGGCATTAGCGCCGTCATGACACTCAATATCCAAGGCAAACTATTGGATTTCGACACCCCGCAGGTAATGGGTATTCTCAATGTGACGCCCGACTCGTTCTATGCAGACAGTCGCGTTCAGGCAAGAGAAACCATTCGTCTGCGAGGTGAGCAGATTTTGTCCGAGGGCGGACAGATGATAGACGTCGGTGCCTATAGCACGCGCCCTGGTGCTACCGAGGTCACCGAGGCCGAGGAATGGCAGCGTCTGGAACTGGCTTTGTCCGTACTGCGCGAAGCTTTTCCTGAGTGCGTCATCAGCGTGGATACTTTTCGCGCGGAGGTGGCCAAGCGCTGTGTGAAGGAGTTTGGCGTGGACATCATCAATGATGTCAGCGGCGGCAAGGACCCGATGATGTTCGCGACCGTGGCAGACTTGCGGGTGCCGTATGTGTTGACACACAGCGGAGGCGTTGCCGACGATGCCATCGACGGCAACATGTCAGCTGAGGAATATGTCCCGTCGCTGTGCCGCTGGCTGGCGGAGCGTTTGCAGAGACTGTGGGAGCAGGGGGTGGCAGATGTCATCCTGGATCCAGGCTTCGGCTTCGGCAAGACGCTGGCGCAGAACTATCAGATTGTGAAGTGCCTCGAGGACATCGTTGGCGTCTTCCCTGACAATGCCTTCCTGGTTGGTGTGTCGCGCAAGTCCATGATTTGCAAGCTGCTGGATATCCAACCAGAGGAAGCCCTGAATGGAACGACGGTGCTGAACACCCTTGCTCTCAAGGCTGGTGCCCGCATTCTCCGTGTGCACGACGTACGCCAGGCGGTGGAAGCAGTCAAGATGATTGAGATGTTGAAAGATTGATAACTATTACTCGAAATTTAAATAAGCAGTGTTCTTCAACTTTGGCCTGAAAGACTTTATCGATATCCTGCTGGTAGCTATCCTGCTTTATTACAGCTATCGGCTGATGAAGGAATCGCGCTCGCTGAATATCTTTTTCGGCGTGCTCATCTTCATTGTCTTCTGGCTGTTTGTCTCGCAAATCCTTGAGATGCGGCTGCTGGGCACACTGCTCGACCGCGTCGTCAGCGTGGGTGCTTTGGCGCTGTTGATTCTGTTCCAGGATGAAATCCGCAAATTCTTCTATTCCATAGGTACTCATCAGCGCGTGCGTGCCGCCGTGCGGTTCTTCAGTGGTGAAAAGAAGCAGACCCACACCCGCGAGGATGTCTTGCCCATTGTGATGGCCTGTCTGTCCATGTCCAAGCAGAAGGTGGGTGCGCTCATCGTCATGCAGCGGTCGCTGCCGCTCAACGACTTCATCCGCTCGGGAGAGTATGTCGATGCAAAAATCAGCCAACGCCTGATTGAGAATATCTTCTTCAAGAACTCCCCATTGCACGACGGCGGCATGGTCATCGCCAACAAACGTATAGCGGCAGCAGGTTGCATCCTACCTGTGGCCCACGACCTGAATCTGCCCAAGGAACTGGGCTTGCGCCATCGCGCAGCGTTGGGCGTTTCGCAGGAAACCGATGCCTTGGCCATCGTGGTCAGCGAGGAGTCGGGGGCTATCTCCGTGGCTTTCCGCGGCTCTTTCCAACTCCGCGTGAGCGCCGAGGACCTGGAGCGAATCTTGACGGAGGATGCGTTCTAAGGAGGACCCTTCCCCCCTGCCCCTCCCTTAGTGAGGGGAGTAGACACTAAAGAAAATGGACATCTCGATATAACGGAATAACGACATTTCGGAATAACGAAGAAACGACATCTTGAAATAACGAAAATAATAAAAACAATGAAAAACGACCAAATGACAAAGGATACGACTCCCCTCCCTGAGGGGCAGGGGAGTGGGTTCGTAGAGTCCTCTCTTCCCGACAACGCCTTCCGCGAGTTGCTGCCAGACGAGGCCTATGAGCCGCTGATGAGTCCGCAACGCGACTATTCCGAGGTCAACGCCTGGAGCGTCTCGTGGGGCATTCTCATGGCTGTCATCTTTTCAGCTGCCGCAGCTTACCTGGGGCTGAAGGTGGGACAGGTCTTCGAGGCTGCCATCCCTATTGCCATTATTGCCGTGGGTTTGAGCACCGCTGCCAAGCGCAAGGGCGCCTTGGGCGAGAATGTGATTATCCAGAGCATCGGTGCCTCCTCGGGTGTCATCGTGGCTGGTGCCATCTTCACCCTTCCGGCGCTCTATATCTTGCAGGCCAAATACCCCGAGATTACCGTCAACTTCTTCCAGGTCTTCCTGTCGTCGCTTCTGGGTGGCTGCTTAGGCATTCTGTTCCTGATACCCTTCCGCCGTTATTTCGTAAAAGATATGCACGGCAAGTATCCCTTTCCCGAGGCAACGGCCACCACTCAGGTGCTCGTCAGCGGGCAGCAGGGCGGCAACCAGGCACGTCCTCTCATCTGGGCTGCTGCCATCGGCGGACTCTATGACTTTGTCGTTTCAACCTTTGGCTGGTGGCATGAGACCCTGACCACTCGCATGACGGCGTGGGGCGAGGATATTGCCCAGCGTGTGAAGCTGACCTTCTCCATCAACACCGGCGCTGCCGTGTTGGGACTTGGCTACATCGTAGGTCTGAAATATGCGTGCATCATTTGTGCAGGCTCGCTTTTCGTATGGTGGTTCATCATCCCGTTGTTGGGAATGACAACCACCGATTCCGTGATGCTGTCGCAGGCTGATCCACAGTTCATCTTCACCAACTACGCCCGCTATATCGGCATCGGTGCCATCGCCATGGCGGGTGTCATCGGCATTGTCAAGAGTTGGGGCGTCATCAAGGGTGCCGTCGGCTTGGCAGGGCGCGAACTGCGCAGCAAGTCCGGAGCCGTGGCAGCCGCCTCGTTACGCACCGACCGCGACTTGAGTATGCGCTTCCTGTCCATTGCCGTCTTGGTGGCATTGGTGGTCGTGTTTGTGTTCTTCTACGTAGGCGTGATTCACAACTTCCTGCAGGCGCTGGTGGCCTGGCTGGTGGTCACCGTCATTGCCTTCCTCTTCACGACGGTCGCAGCCAATGCCATCGCCATCGTGGGCAGTAACCCCGTGAGCGGCATGACCCTCATGACGCTCATCATCGCATCCCTGGTCTTGGTGGCTGCAGGTTTGCAAGGCACCAGCGGGATGGTGGCCAGTATGGTCATTGGCGGTGTCGTCTGCACCGCTCTCTCTATGGCAGGCGGCTTCGTCACCGATTTGAAGATAGGCTACTGGCTCGGCACGACTCCTGCCAAGCAGGAGACGTGGAAGTTCCTGGGCACATTGGTGTCGGCAGCTACCGTCGGCGGTGTTATCATCATTTTGAATAAGACCTATGGCTTCACGGGTGAACACGCCCTCGTAGCTCCGCAGGCCAACGCGATGGCAGCTGTCATCGAGCCCCTGATGATGGGGCAGGGGGCACCTTGGCTGCTCTATGGCGTGGGTGCCATGTTGGCCTTGATGCTGAATGTGCTGGACGTGCCTGTGCTGGCCTTTGCCCTTGGAATGTTCATTCCTCTTGAGTTGAATGTTCCTCTTGTCGTAGGCGGTGCTGTCAACTGGTATGTCACCTCGCGTTCTCAGGATGCCGCCGTCAACACGGCGCGTGGCGAACGGGGCACACTCTTGGCCAGCGGCTTCATAGCCGGTGGCGCGCTGATGGGCGTCGTTGCTGCCTTGCTCCGTTTCCTGGGTGTTGACCTCTTCAATGAAGCATGGCTCGCTAACCCGCTGTCCGAAGTCCTCTCCATCCTTGCCTACCTCCTCCTCATTCTCTATGTGGTCAAGGCCAGCATGAAAGCAAAAGTCGCGTGACCCCATAGTTATAGGCTCTATGAGCCATATAGGCCCTATGAGCCCCATTCTTTGTGAATTTGTAAATTGTCAAATAGTCAAATTAAATTATGTCATTAATCGAAAAAATCATTTCACGTGCGCAGGCTAATCCCCAGCGCATCGTACTGCCTGAAGCTGAAGAGGAGCGCACGCTCATCGCTGCCGACAAGGCATTGGCCGACAAGCTGGCCAACATCATTCTCATCGGTAATCCTGCCAAGGTGCAGGCTCTGGCTGCGAAGCACGGTCTCACCCACATCGGCGAGGCTACGCTCATCGACCCCGAGAACTATGAGCGCAGCGAGGAACTGGCTCAGCTGCTCTGCGAGTTGCGCAAGAGCAAAGGCATGACCATCGAGCAGGCGCGCGAGCTCGTCAAGAATCCCTTGTACCTCGGTTGCATGATCATCAAGACCGAAGGCGCCGACGGTCAGATCTCCGGTGCCCTCTCGACCACGGGCGAGACATTGCGTCCAGCACTGCAGATTATCAAGTGCTCACCGGGCATCACCTGCGTCAGCGGCGCTATGCTCCTGATTACAGATAAACCCGAGTACGGCGAGGATGGCGTGCTCGTCGTGGGCGACGTGGCTGTGACCCCCATGCCCGATGCCGACCAGCTGGCACAGATTGCCGTGTGCACCGCACAGACCGCCAAGAGCGTGGCAGGCTTCGACGATCCCCGCGTAGCCATGCTGAGTTTCTCCACCAAGGGCTCTGCCAAGCACGAAGTGGTCGATAAGGTCGTCGAGGCTACCCGTCTGGCCAAGGAACGCTGTCCCGAACTGAAGGTGGATGGCGAGCTGCAGGCTGATGCCGCTCTCGTGCCGTCTGTAGGTGAGAAGAAAGCGCCCGGCAGCGCCATTGCCGGACATGCCAACGTCCTCGTCTATCCGAACCTCGAGGTGGGCAACATCAGCTACAAGCTCGTGCAGCGTCTCGCCGGTGCCATCGCCATCGGTCCTATCCTCCAGGGCATCGCCCGTCCCGTCAACGACCTCAGCCGCGGCTGCTCCGTCGATGATATTTATTACTTAATCGCTATAACAGCCTGTCAGGCAATGGATGCAAAATGAAAATTCTTGTTCTTAACTGCGGAAGCAGCAGTATAAAATACGCTTTGTACAATATGGATGACCGCTCAGTCATCACCAGTGGCGGCATCGAGAAGATCGGTCTGCCCGATTCCTTTATTAAATATAAGGCCAACGGCGAGAAGTTCCAGTTCGAG
>CACZSQ010000102.1 GCA_902783885.1 uncultured Bacteroidales bacterium | reverse complement strand
CTTCTTGTTCTTACGGTCGCGATAAGCATAGGTCAGACCCTTCTCCCAAGTGTTCTTGGCAACGGTCCAGACGTTCTTGCGGGCACCGAAGTAGCCGCGGGTGAGCTTCAGGATTCTCTTTCTCTTTGCACGTGAAGCGACGTGATTTACTGATCTTGGCATAATTTTGTTTGTTTTTGAACGCAGGCGCCAACAGCAGGCTGATGGCCGTTATGAAGTTGGACTTTTGCGGCCCGTCGTTCGGTTAATGACTTTGGGTGATTTCTTGTTCAGAAATACTTGTTAACTCTCTATCCTGATGGATTAGCGAAGAAGGAGGAGTTCGCGAACCTGCTTACGGTTTGCAGTCTCTACGAGGTCTGCACGCTGGAGGTTGCGCTTCTGTTTCTTACCTTTCTTTGTCAGGATGTGGCTGTGATAAGCGTGGTGACGCTTGATCTTACCCGTTCCAGTGAGCACAAAACGCTTCTTGGCTCCGGAATTAGTCTTTACTTTTGGCATTTTTTTGTTGTTTAAAATTGTTATTAATTAACAGACGCGGCTACGCATATACCGGGCGCAGCGCGCGGTCCTTTTTTTAGTCGTCCCAGTTCTCGCCTTCCACCTTGGGACCCGTATAATCCTTGGGGGCCTTCTGCTGGGGTTTCTTGCGGGCTGTTTCCACTACGGGGCGCTCGTCATCGTCCTCGAAGTCGTCTTCGTCCACAAGAGGTTCTTCAACGACAGGTTTCTTGGGAGTTACCTTCTTAGGGGCAATGAACATTGTCATGCGCTTGCCTTCGAGAACAGGCATAGACTCTACCTTGCCGTATTCTTCCAGATCCTGAGCGAAGCGCAGGAGGAGGACTTCGCCCTGCTCCTTGAAGAGGATGCTACGTCCGCGGAAGAAGACATAAGCCTTGACTTTGTCGCCGTCAGCGAGGAAGCCCATGGCGTGCTTGAGCTTGAAGTTGTAATCATGGTCGTCGGTCTGGGGTCCGAAACGAATTTCCTTGACCTCGACTTTCACCTGCTTAGCCTTCATCTCCTTCTGGCGTTTCTTCTGCTGATAGATGAACTTGGAGTAGTCAATGAGGCGGCACACAGGGGGCTCTGCATTGGGCGAAATCTCAACAAGGTCCACGCCCTGCTGTTCTGCCAAGCGGATGGCATCGCGAAGGGGCAGGACAGTTGACTCGATGTCGTCGCCTACGATGCGGACGTCACGGGCACGAATCTGCTCGTTGACGCGATACTGATTCTTCAGGTTGTCTTTCTTCATTTGCGGGCGCAAAATTAATACTTTTCTGTCATTTGACGCACTTCTTCGTTGATTTTCTTTGCAAAATCCTCGATTTTCATGCTTCCCTGGTCTCCCTGACCCTGTCGGCGTACGCTCACAAGGCCATCAGCGGCTTCTTTTTCGCCTACGATGAGGAGATAGGGGATATGTTTCATCTCGTTGTCGCGGATCTTGCGGCCAATCTTCTCAGCGCGGTCATCGACGATGGTGCGGACGTCAGTCTGGACGAGGGTTTCCTTCACGCGCTGTGCGTAATCATTGAACTTTTCAGAAATGGGGAGCACAACGACCTGGTCGGGTGTGAGCCAGAGAGGGAACTGTCCTGCGGTGTGCTCGATGAGCACTGCAACGAAGCGCTCCATGGAACCGAAGGGAGCGCGGTGAATCATCACGGGGCGGTGCTTCTGGTTGTCCTCGCCTGTGTACTCAAGCTGGAAGCGCTGGGGGAGCTGGTAGTCAACCTGTATGGTGCCAAGCTGCCAGCGGCGGCCGATGGCATCCTTGACCATAAAGTCGAGTTTGGGGCCGTAGAAGGCTGCCTCACCGATTTCCTTACGGGCTTTCATGCCTTTCTCGGCACAAGCATCGATAATGGCCTGCTCGGCGTTGGCCCAATCCTCGTCGGAGCCGATGTACTTCTCTGTGTCCTTTGGGTCGCGCAGGGATATCTGCACCTCAACATTGTCGTCGCTGAAATTGAAGGTGGAGAATACACGCTGGATGATATCTATCACATTGGTGAACTCTTTCTTCACCTGATCGGGACGGCAGAAGATGTGGGCATCGTCCTGCGTGAAGCAACGAACACGGGTGAGTCCGTGAAGCTCGCCGCTCATCTCGTAGCGATAAACCGTTCCGAATTCAGCACAGCGGAAGGGCAACTCCTTGTAGGAACGAGGGCGGTTAGCGAAAATCTCGCAGTGGTGGGGGCAGTTCATGGGCTTGAGCAGGTATTCCTCGCCCTCCTCTGGTGTCTGAATGGGCTGGAAACTGTCCTTGCCGTAGTGGTCCCAGTGACCAGATGTCATGTAAAGGTTCTTGCCACCGATGTTGGGGGTGATGACTTCCTGGTAACCATACTGCTTCTGAATCTTGCGGAGCATTTCTTGAAGCCGCAGGCGCAGGTCTGTGCCTTTGGGGAGCCAGATGGGGAGTCCCTTGCCGACGCGCTCGGAGAACATGAAGAGCTCCATCTCCTTGCCAATCTTGCGGTGGTCGCGTTTCTTGGCTTCCTCGAGCATGAGGAGGTACTCGTCGAGCATCTTCTTCTTGGGGAAACTGATGCCGTAGAGACGCTGCATACTCTCGCGAGCAGCATCACCGCGCCAGAAGCAACCGGCCACACTGGTGAGTTTAACGACCTTGATGTCGCCCGTATTGACGAGGTGAGGGCCACGGCAGAGGTCGGTGAAGCGTCCCTGCGTGTAAGTGGTGATGGTGCCGTCCTCGAGGTCCTGGTCTATATGCTCACATTTGAAGGTCTGCCCGTCGGCGGCGAAGGCCTTGAGAGCCTCAGCCTTGGAAATATCGCGGCGAACCACAGGCTCCTTCTTGGCGGCGAGTTCCTTCATCTTCTCTTCGATGGTTGCAAAGTCGGCCTCGCTGATCTGCTTGCCGTCGGGCAGGAGTACATCGTAGTAGAAACCATTCTCGATAGCAGGACCGAAGCCGAACTGGATGCCGGGATAGAGCTCCTGCAGCGCCTCTGCAAGCAGGTGTGCGCTGGTGTGCCAGAAGGTGTGTTTAGCTTGCTCATCGTCCCATTTATAGAGCACCAGTTCAGCATCTTCAGTAATGGGGCGGTTGAGTTCCACGGTCTCACCGTTCACGCCACAGGCCAGCACATCGGCAGCCATACGAGGTGAGATACTCTCGGCAATTTCATAACCCGTCACGCCAGCCTCACGTTCGAGGACAGACCCGTCGGGGAGTGTAATTTTAATCATGATGGATTTATGTTTTCTTTTTGATTTTCAGAATACGGCTGCAAAAGTACAACAATATTTCCGAACAATCGCAAGAATGACTCATGTTTTTCACAAGCCAAACGTTTTTACCCTGTTTTTTGGGGGTCACTGCACATATTCGTAGCAGCCAGCATCGGGCGCATTGTCTTCGGTACGGCTGTGACCCATACGGTCGAGGGGGTAGTCAAGCGCCACGGCAGGGTCGGCAGCACCGCGGATGGCGGAACCAGCCACGGGCGTGAAGCGATAAACCATGGCGTGAGTATCCATGAGGGCGAAGTTGTTCTCGTGGCCGCCGGCACTGCGATTCTCGTTATCGAATACTATATTCTGGAAACGAGGAACATAGACGTCACCTGGCGGCACCACGGTGGCCATAAAGCAATTTGAGAACTGGTAGTTGCGCTGTTGATTGGCAATGTCGGCTGACAAGTTCTTATCAAGGGAGGGTATCAGCACAACATCATCTGCATAACCGGTGATGACGCAGTTGACGAAGTCGGCGCGCACAAGGGAATGGTAGGTTTTGTTCTCCATAGCGGCAATAGCGAGGGCGTTGCCACGGTTCGCATCGAGGGGATAAAACTGGGCAAGTGTGCAGTGGACAAAACGTGAGTCACCGCCCAACAGGCTTACGCAGTGACCCAAAGTGTTGGAGATCTCGGTATTAATTACTTCAATCTGACAATCAGTGGCTGCGATGCCATCGCCTGCAATACTGTGAAGGCGCGAGTTGACGAGCTTGAGCTTGGAGGTCTCCAAGGACGATGCCAAGCAGAGTAAGCCGAACTTGGCACCGTGAATATCAACGTACTGCAAGTCGTTGCCGGTGCTGGTGGCAGCCAACTCCACCCCGCCCCATCGACCCGGCAGGCGATCGTAAGGCAGATAATCGAACATGTGATCCAGACGGTCACCGCGCAGGACAACGGGTTTTTCCAAAGAGCCCGTAGCTTTCAGTGTTCCCTTCACTTGAAGGCCGGCACCCTCGTGGAAAAGCAACTCGGTGCCCTCAGCGAGTGTCAGTGTGACGCCCTTGTCCACAATGAGCGGACCATAGACAACGGTGGGGCGCTGGCCTGTGATGGTGACATCAGAGGTCAGCGTTGCATTACGCAAGAAGTGTGCATCACGCCCCACGACCGTGAGGCCGATGCGCTGCTGCACCCCGCTTTCGAGGGTAAAGACGAGGTTGTCGCTGACGCGGTGCGGCACATCCGAATCGGTAAAGGGCAGCGTAACCTCCATACGCACAATGATGCTGTCGCGACGCCACACCTCGAAATCGGTAGCGTAGTTGTCTGGCGTCTGGCTGAGATCCTGTCCCGTCACGTTCACACGGAAAGGACTCGCGCTACCTTTATCAAGGTGAACACTGGCGATGCGCAGCCCTTTGCTTCCGCGATTATAAACGATGAGCGTCTGAGTGCTGGAAGGCACGGTTGTGATGACGGAGTCGAACTCCACCTTGTCGCGGCTGAACTGTAGCACAGCAGAACGATCAGTGGTGAAGTCCTCAACATCGTCGCAGCTAAGGAAGCCGAGACTGAAGAAGAAGAAAAGAAGCAATAAAACAGATACCGGACCCGTCTTCACGGGAATAAGCTCTGTGGCAAACAGCCTCTTCATGATGATATCCTACAATAATATAAGTAGTTTTGCGTGAATGCATATTACCACGAATGTCACGCGACCAGTCGAGAGATTACACGTTCTCCAAAATGGCAAGCAGATGACGCCACACCATATCCACGGTGGGGATGAGCAGGCGTTCGTCAGGAGAGTGGACACCGCGCAGCGTAGGACCAAAGCTGACCATGTCCAGACCCGGGTACTTCTCGGAGAAAAGACCACACTCCAGACCGGCATGAATGCCCCGCACGACAGGTTCCTTATGGAACAGCTTCACATACTGCTCACGAGCGATGCGGAGGATCTCACTCTTGGGATTCATTGCCCAGCCAGGGTAACCCTCGCCCGTCTCCACTTCGGCTCCCGCAAGTTCAAAGACAGCTGCTATCGTATGGGCCATATTGTGGCGGTTGCTCATCAGCGAGCTGCGCTGACTCGTGGTTACGAGGACAGTTCCGGGCTCTGTCTGGCGGATGCTGGCTAAATTGGAGCTGGTCTCCACGAGAGAGATGTCCTGACACATTGCATAGACTCCGTTGTCAACAGCCTGTAATGCTGTGATCAGGCGGCAGCTGACGTCCTCGGGAAAGACGGTGGGGGCTACTTCGGCGCTCTCCAGCAGGAACTGCATGGAAGGCTCTGTGACGCTGAACTCTTCCTCGACATCTGCAGCAAAGACATTCCAATCGACGCGCACCTGCTCCTTGTATTTCACTGGAATAGCCACTAAGCACGAGGCCTCGCGGGGGATAGCGTTGTGGAGTCCTCCGGCTTGGATATCGCTCAGGCGCAGACCGTACTTCTTCATCCCATCATAAAGGAAACGGGCTAAGAGTTTGTTGGCATTGGCGCGTTTTTTCTCAATGTCGTCGCCGCTGTGGCCGCCCGTGAGGCCTTTGATGGCCAGCGTGAGGAAGAAGGAACCCGTAGGCGCTGCCTCGGGCGTGAAGCGGAAAGTGGCTGTTGTGCGGCAGCCGCCGGCGCAGCTGACAAAGAGTTCACCCTCATCCTCGCTGTCGAGATTAATGAGCATCGAACCCGTCATGAAGCCTGGTTGCATCCCTTCAGCCCCTGTGAGGCCTGTTTCCTCGTCACGTGTGAACACACACTCCAAAGGGCCGTGACGCAGTCTGTTGTCTGTCAGGATGGCCATTTCCATGGCACAACCGATGCCGTCATCTGCACCGAGGGTCGTGCCCTTGGCCTTCATCCATTCGCCATCGATATAGGTTTGAATTGCATCGCGGTCGAAGTCGAAATCAACATCGTTATTCTTCTCGCAAACCATATCCATGTGGCTCTGCAGAATCACCGTGGGGCGAGACTCCATACCTGCGCTTGCGGGCTTGCGAATCAGGACGTTACCAGTTTCATCCACCATCGTCTCAAGGCCTAAGCTCTCACCGAAAGACTTGAGAAAAGCAATCATCTTTTCCTCGCGCTTCGAGGGGCGGGGAACAGCGTTGATTTTGGCAAACATCTCAAAGACGATGGCGGGTTTTAATTCGATTTTCTCCATTTTTATATTGCTAATTTTGGTTAAAGTCTGTTGTGAAAGACGTTTGGCTGATAAGTTTAATGTATCTTTGCCCCGTTTTAACAGCGACAAAGGTACAAGAAACCCTGTTTCTGAGCAAACAAACTCTAGAAAAAGAACGTTCATCATGCTGAAATTATTGCTTTTCACAACAGGAATCGTAGGATTAGCCGTACTGCTCTTAGCCCTTAAGCTACTACTCAAGGGCGATGCGCGTGGTCCTATGACTCATATCGGAGCCTCGAAAGCCATGCGTCAACGCGGCATCCACTGTGTGGAGAGCATGGACAGCATCGAGCGGTATCAATTGGCGCACAGGCCACACGCTGAGGAAACAAAATTGAAAGATTAAAACATTGGAAATTATAATAAAATATTAGACATGAAGAAAATGATGACACTTGCGCTCATCGCCCTCGTAGGCCTCAGCGCATGCAACAAAACCCAGGAAGCAGAAGCGACAGAGAACGAAACCGAGAGCGCTGAGCCCACAGGCCTGAAAATCGCCTTTGTGGAAGTCGATAGCCTCATGAGTCAATATCAGTTCTGCACTGACTACAACATTCTGTTGAACAAGAAGGGCGAGAACGCAGCCAACGTGCTCCAGCAGAAGCAACGCGCACTGCAGCAGCACGCAGCAGCCCTGCAGAAGAAGTACGAGAACAACGGCTTTACAACTCGCGACGAGCTGGAACGCGCCCAGAATCAGCTGGCCAAGGAGCAACAGGATTTGGCAGAATTAGACCAACGCCTCACCAACGAGCTGGCCATGGAGAACGCGAAGCTCAATGCTGAACTGCGCGACTCCATCCAAGCCTTTCTGAAGGTATATAACCAAGCTAAGAAATACGATTATATCCTCTCCAAGCAAGGCGACAACATCCTGTTGGCAAACAAGAAATACGACATCACCAAGGAAGTTGTGGCCGGTCTGAACAAGCGTTACAAGGCAAAGCCAGAGGTGAAAAGCACCGAGCCTGAAGCCAAAGGAGAGAAGAAAGAAAAGTGATGAGATACACGGAAATCCACTTCACTATTTCACCATACAACGAGGCGGCGGCCGATGTGCTGGCCGCCTTGTTAGCTGATTCGGGGTGCGACACCTTCGAGCCCACAGACAACGGGCTCACAGCCTACATTCTGCAGAGCAGCTTCAACGAGGATGCCATCAAAGAGGCTGTCACCACTACAATCAGCACCTTCGCCTGCGGTGGAACCTCTGGTGAGGAACTGGCCATCACCTTCACGGCTGAGACAGCACCGGATGAGAACTGGAACGCCTGCTGGGAAGCTGAACACCACTTCGAGCCCATCACCCTGCCAGACGGGCAGCAGATACGGATTCTGCCGCGTCAAGCCTTCGGGAGCGGAGAGCACGCCACCACACGGATGATTCTGAAGTTGCTGGCCGAAGTGCCACTCACCCACGCCACCGTCATTGACGCCGGCTGTGGGACCGGCATCCTCGGCATAGCAGCCCTGAAGATGGGAGCCGCCCACGTATTCGCTTACGACATTGACGAGTGGAGCACGCTCAACGCAGAAGAAAACTACAGTCTGAACGGGGTACTCGACGCTGAAGCTGCCGAGATTGTGCTTGGCGATGCCTCCGTGCTCGATCAGGCCCCTAAGGCTGATGTCGTGATGGCAAATATTAATCGTAACATTCTGCTTGCCGATATGCCAGCATTCGTCAAAGCAATGAAGAATGCTGCCCAGTTGGTACTCTCTGGGTTCTACGAGGCAGACATTGCGCCTCTAACACAACGTGCTGAGGCTCTCGGACTGAAGTTGACGGCGACGTACGCTGACGGCGACTGGAGAGCATTATTATTAAATAATGTTCACACGCGCGCGTGAAAACGGCTATCGTCGGAGGTGGCGCCGCAGGTTTCTTTCTCGCCATCACTCTCAAGGAGCAGTGCCCGCAGATGGACGTAACCATCTTCGAGCGCAGTAGCCGCGTTCTCCGCAAAGTGAAAGTGTCCGGGGGCGGGCGCTGCAACTGCACAAACACTTTTGCCGATGTGCGTGACCTTAGTGCGGTATATCCACGCGGCCACCGGCTCATGAAACGGCTCATGAAAGGTTTCGACCAGCGCGACGCCTACCATTGGTTTGAGCGTCACGGCGTGCCACTGACCGTGCAGGATGACCAATGCGTATTCCCCGCTGCTCAGAACTCGCAAGTCATCATCGACTGCTTCATCAGTCACTGCCAACGATTAGGTGTCCGTCTGTGCCTGAACACAATCATCAACAGTTTAAGCACACTCCAAGACTACGATTTCATCGCTCTCACAACGGGCGGACAGCCTCGACAGGAAGGGCTGACATGGCTTGAGGAATTGGGTCACGAGATTGTAGCCCCCGTGCCATCGCTTTTCACCTTCAGCATCAACGACCAGGCCCTCCTTGAATTGATGGGAACCGTCGTAGAACACGTAACAGCGTCGATTCCAGCTACAGGCTTCAGCGCCTGCGGCCCCCTACTCGTGACACACTGGGGAATGAGCGGGCCTGCTATCCTCAGGCTGTCAAGCTATACCGCACGCTATCTTGCCGAGTCGGACTATCAGGCGCCATTGGCCATCAACTGGACAGGGCACAACGAAGAAGAGACACGGCAGGAACTGCAGGCTCTCTTCGCCACCCATCCCAAGAAACAACTCAGTTCCTTGCGCCCGTTTGATTTACCTACACGGCTGTGGCTCTACCTGTTAGAGAAAGAAGCTGCACCACCTACCCTCACCCCCAATGCCCTCCCAAAGAAGTCATTCAACAAGCTCGTGAACCGGCTGACAGCAGACCACTACACCATAGCCTCACGAGCTCCCTTCAAAGATGAGTTTGTCACTTGCGGCGGCATCGCGCTCAATAGTGTCAATCCCGTAACGCTGGAAAGCAAACACAGGCCCCGCCTCTTCTTCGCAGGAGAACTGCTCGATATAGACGGCATCACAGGAGGATTTAACTTCCAGGCAGCCTGGACCACAGCATACACCGTTGCTCAGGCTATCGCAAAATCATCATAGAAAAAAAGTGCGATGTGCAGTAGGTGTTGAATAAAAATGTTGTATCTTTGCACACAGAATCTAAAATCAAAACATCTTACAAGATGAAACGAAAGGCTATTCTGACGCTTTTGACCTGCCTCTGTGCTCTGCTTCAACCCGCATGGTCACAGACGGAAGCGATCGATATTCTGGACGTTGACTCGCAAGCGGTTGACTCTGTGGCTGCGGCTGCTGTTCACGACTCGCTCATCATAGCACTGCAGAACCAGCTGCAAGAAATGCGGCTCCAGCAGATGCTTCTGGAAGAAGCCCTTGACCAAGCGGGCAAAAGCGCACAGAAAGACTCTATACTGAATGAGCAACGGCGCCACCGCATAGATTCTCTGCGCCTCATCACGAAAGGTGCTCCCCTCATTGTTGACGATGACACTCTGCTGGTGCTTTATGCCAAAAAGGGTGGCATGACGGCTGAAGCCCGTGTGGGAGCTGCTGCAGAAAAGATCGAGGAGGTCGGGCGTCAACTCACACTCCGCCCCGACTCAATCTTTGTCTTTGAGAGCGACTTCTTCTCTGACATCATGGCCGAAGAAGAGGTGTTAATGACTATCACCGACACTGATGCGATGTGGCAGGGCAAGAGCCGACAGGAGCTGGCTGAGGAATATGCGAGAATCATACAGGACAAAGTCAACGAACTTCATGAGACCTATGGACTCAAAAGCAAGCTTTGGGGACTGATGTTTGCAGGTCTGATTATCATCATTCAGGTCCTGTTTATCATACTTACGAACAGACTATTCCGCCATTGGCGCCGACGCTTCATCCTCACCGTCAAGACATTCCTCAAGCCGATAGTCATCAAAGACTATGAGTTCATGAACGTCCACCAGCAAGGCATTCTCCTCTTAGGGGCTTACAACATTGCACGCTATATAGCCATCGTGCTGCAGCTATTCATCTCCGTACCCCTGTTGTTTTCCATTTTCCCGGAGACAAAGAGAATCATTTACAAACTCTTTGGTTATATTTGGGATCCGTTCAAGGATATCATTTTCTCGGTCATCAATTATTTGCCCAACCTGTTTAAGATTGCAGTCATCTTCCTCTGCTTCAAATATCTGGTGCGCGGTGTACGCTACCTGGCCAGCGAGATTGAGGCCGGAAATCTGAAAATCAACGGTTTCTACCCTGATTGGGCAATGCCGACCTATTTTATCCTGCGCGCGTTGCTATACTCGCTGATGTTTGTGATGATATGGCCGCTGCTGCCAAGCTCCAACTCTGAGGTGTTTCAGGGCGTGTCCGTATTCATCGGTGTCATTGTGTCCCTGGGTTCAACAAGCATCATCGGCAACGTGATGGCCGGAATGGTTCTTACATATATGCGCCCCTTCCACATTGGCGACTATATAAAGGTCGGCGACACTGTGGGCGAAGTGATTGAGAAAACCGTGCTCGTGACGCGTATCCGCACACGCAAGAACGAAGTGGTAACTATCCAGAATTCCAGTCTCTTAGGCTCTCAGACTTCTAATTACAGCGAGGCGGCCAAAAACTTCGGAATTATTGTCCACACAAAAGTCACTATCGGCTACGATGTACCCTGGCAGCTTATCAAACAGATCATGGAATCTGCAGCCGCCGACACGCCGGGTATCAAGAAAATACCCAAACCTTTCATGATGACAACTGCACTGGACGACTTCTATGTGGAATACGAGATCAACGCTTTCACGAACGATTCCAAGAACCTGCCTCGCATCTACTCCGAACTGCACCAGAACCTGCTGCAACGCTTCTTTGAGGCTGGCGTAGAAATCATGTCGCCGCACATCTACGCCCGCCGCGACGGCATCGATACACAGATGCCCGAGGAGTTCCTGAATAAAAAGTAAGAGATTAAAAGAGAATCCTTTGAGAATAACAACAAATTTCAAATAATGACACAAGCTATTCAAAAGACCCTTCGCGACAGCGCCGCTATGCGCTGGACAGCGCTGCTGCTGCTGGCACTGGCCATGTTTTGCAGCTACATTTTCATGGACATTCTATCCCCCATCAAGGACCTGATGCAGGATACACGCGGATGGGACTCTCTGGCCTTCGGTACGATGCAAGGCTCTGAGGTTTTCCTCAATGTTTTTGCTTTCTTCCTCATCTTCGCTGGAATCATCCTCGACAAAATGGGTGTCCGCTTCACCGCGGTGCTCTCGGCAGTGGTGATGCTCGTGGGAGCTATCATCAAGTGGTATGCCGTCAGCGAAACTTTCATCGGCAGCAGCCTCGACACCTGGTTCACGAACAACCTGAACTATATTCCCCTCTTCGACGAGTTGGGCGTTTCACCTTTCTACGAGGGGATGCCCGCCTCTGCCAAGTTCGCCGCTTGCGGTTTCATGATTTTCGGCTGTGGCTGTGAAATGGCCGGCATCACCGTGTCGCGCGGTATCGTCAAGTGGTTCAAGGGACGAGAGATGGCGCTGGCCATGGGCTCTGAGATGGCGCTGGCCCGTCTGGGCGTTGCCACTTGTATGATATTCTCGCCATTCTTCGCACGACTGGGCGGCGTTGTCAGCGTGAGTCGCAGCGTAGCCTTCGGTGTTGTGTTGATGTGTATCGCACTGATTATGACCATCGTCTATTTCGTAATGGATAAAAAGCTCGATGCTCAGACGGGTGAGGCCGAAGAGAAAGACGACCCCTTCAAAGTCAGTGACCTGGGCAAGATTCTCACCGACAGTGGCTTTTGGCTCGTGGCTCTGCTCTGCGTGCTCTACTACAGCGCAATCTTCCCCTTTCAGAAATACGCCGTTAATATGCTGCAGTGCAATCTCTCGCTGACAGCACCCGACGCTGATTCCTACTGGGCCAGCAACTCGGTTACGATTGTTCAGTACGTCATCATGCTTGTCGTTGCAGCAGCTGGCTTCGCCAGCAACTTCCAGAAGAAAGCCGCAACCAAATATGGGCTGCTCTTGCTGAGTATTCTCTCTCTAATCACTTACTGTTATATGGGTTATATGCGACAGAGCGCAGAAGCCATCTTTGCTGTTTTCCCGTTGCTTGCCGTGCTTATCACGCCCATCCTGGGCAGCTATGTTGACCATAAGGGCAAAGCTGCGACGATGCTCATCCTCGGTTCACTTTTGCTCATCGCCTGCCACCTGACCTTTGCCTTCGTACTCCCCGCCTTCAAGGGCAACGATGTAGGCGGAGTGGTCGTTGCCTATCTGACAATCCTGGTACTTGGCTCATCTTTCTCACTCGTTCCTGCCAGCCTGTGGCCCAGCGTTCCTAAGCTCGTGGATGCCAAGGTCATCGGCTCTGCCTATGCCCTCATCTTCTGGATTCAGAACATCGGTCTCTGGCTGTTCCCGCTGCTCATCGGAAAGGTGCTTGAGAATACCAACGAAGGCGTTACAGACGCCACACAACTCGACTACACCGCTCCGCTGGTGATGCTGGCATCCTTAGGCGTGGCAGCGCTCGTGTTAGGACTGGTTTTGAAGGTTGTTGACAAAAAGAAAGGGATTGGTCTCGAAGAGCCCAACATCAAGGAATAGGCCCCTAAAAGAAAAAATTTCCTACAGAACTTTCGTTTAATTAAAATTAAACGTACATTTGCGGCGCAGGATTGAACCCTTGCGCCGCAAATTGTATATTGACCCAAAAGTAACGAACAACAGACAGAGATATGAAACGACTTTCTATCAGCGTTTTTCTTATTGCACTGACAACAGCCCTTTTTGCACAAAACTGGGTTGACATTACCAATTCTGCCATACAATCTCCGTCCTTCGACGGCAGTACATATGGTTGGACTGTCTCCTTCGACGATAACGCAGCCGAGAACAAAGGCTACCAAAATGCTTATTACCAGAATGGCGATTCATACGTTTACCAATTCTTTGAGGCATGGGTCAACAATAACACCAACGACCCTTACTGGCCAGGAAAATATAACTTAGGCAACGGCGCTATCTCACAGACTCTGAGCAACCTCACGTCTGGCAAGCTGCGTCTGGAAGCGGATATCATAGCTGTTGACCAGAACCTCGGCAACAACCCCGTCTCTGGCGTATATCTCTTCATCTCCGACGGAGTACAGGAAGCGACCACGGAAGTCGCGACAGACAACGGGAAGCCCCAACACTTCAGCGTGGAGTTCAATAACGCGAAAAGCAGTGTCACCATAGGCCTGCGCACAGAAAGCACTAACGCCAACTGGATAGCTATCGACAACGTGAAGCTCTACTGGTATGGCACGGAAGTTCTGCCCACAAAAATCTCTACCAGCACGTCGTCGCTATCTCTGAATCTGACGAACTTACAATATCTGGAATACCACTTCGAGCCCAGCAACACCACCAATCAATCGGTGGACGTCACGATAGACGACTGGTCCATAGCAGAGTGTACGGTATATGAGTCTGACAAATATATTTATGTTTGGGGAAAGGCTGGCGGGAGTACCAATATCACCATCACCAGCATTGCGAATCCCAATGTAAAAGCTGTCATTCCAATCACCGTTTCTGAGCCTGCAACGGGCATCAAACTCAACAAAACTTATGTTGCCATGAGGGTTGATGACACGGTGACGCTCACTTCTTCCATTCTGCCCAGCAACTCCACCGATAGTCCAGCAGTAACATGGAATAGCAGCAATACCACAGTGGCTTCCGTGAACGCCACCACGGGTGTCGTAACGGCTAAGAAAGCAGGCACGGCAATCATCACTGCAACCTTGAAGGCTAACACCTCACTTACAGCCACCTGCGACATCAGTGTAACAGACGGACCCGCGCAGGAGTGGCTCGACATGACGAATGAATATGTTGAAAACCCGTCTTTCGACAACAGCACAAACGGATGGGTTGTCAATTACAACGGAAGCACCGCACAGAATTACGGATTCCAGTCAGCCAAGTATGAGAACGGCGACGTGGTTATCAACCAGTTCGTGGAAGCCTGGAGGCCGCAAGAATCCTACTACAGAAACCCGCTCGGCAATGGCTCTATTTATCAGGTTCTTGACGGACTGCCCGCCGGACACTACAAGCTGGAGGCCGACATCATTGCCAAGTCTCAGAAATACGATGAGAGCACTCCCGTGACAGGTGTTTTGCTCTTCATGAGCGACAATAACAACGAATCAACAGAGGCTGTGTCCACCTCCACCGTTGGGCCGCAGCACTTCTCTGTGGAATTTGATTATTTAGCTGGCAGCCTGATGATTGGCATTCGCACGGAAAGTACGACGGCCAATTGGTTGGCAATGGATAATGTGAAGCTGTCTTTGTATGGTACCGAGGTGAAAGCTACTCAGGTGACGCTCAACCAAACATCAGCTATGCTGAGTCAAGGAGAACTGCTGCAATTGGAGGCAACACTTCTTCCGGCCAACGCCACCTTCAAAGGAATCAGTTTCTCCAGCAGCAACGAGAAGTGCGCCACCGTGGACCAGAACGGACTTGTGAAAGCGCTCAAGCCCGGCATGTCCACCATCACAGCCTTTGCGACCCACGACGAGAGCGTGAAAGCCACCTGCCTCGTCACCGTGGAGGCCAATCCAGCCACTGCTGACGCCGTCATCATCAACGAGGTACAGCCCGCAAACCTGGATATGTTTGTTGACCCCAGTTCCAACTACGGCGGTTGGATTGAATTATACAACAAAACCAGTAAGAGTGCATCCCTGGACGGTCTCTACATCTCCGATGACCCCGACAACCTAAAGAAGTTTGCCCTCAATAGTTCCGTGCACGGTTCTGTGCCTGCAAACGGCTATCTAGTCCTGTGGTTCGACCATTATTCCTGGTGGGCTCCCAAGATGATTGATCTCAAGCTCGACTGCGACGGCGCGTCCATCTATATCTCCAATGAGGCTGGCGATATCCTCGCTGAGTGCGACTACGACCCCGCCATCAGCCGCACTTCCTATGCCCGCATCAGTGATGGCGCAAGCGAGTGGAGCTTCACCGACCAGCCCACGCCCGGAGCCTCGAACAATACCTCGGCCTTTGCTGACATCCGTTTGGAAACGCCCGAAATAGATACCGACGGCTGCCTCTTCACAGGAACAATCAATGTAAAGGTCAGCAACCTCCCCAGTGGCGCCTCCTTGATTTATACACTTGACGGCAGCACCCCGACGCTCAAAAACGGATTGACAAGCGCCAATGGTTCCTTCTCCTTCAACAAAACCACAGTCCTTCGCGTACGCTTCTTCCAGGAAGGCTACCTCTCCAGCCCCGTAGTCACACGCTCCTATATATATAAGGATAAGGACTACACGCTGCCCGTGCTCTCACTCGTCTCTGACAACGAGCACCTCTACGGCGATCAGTTAGGAATCTTTGTCGAAGGAAGCAACGGACGCCCCGGCAACGGCAAGTCATATCCCTGCAACTGGAACATGGACTGGGACCGCCCCGCCAACATCGAGTACTTCACTGAGAACGGACAGCCCGGCTTCAATCAGGAAGTGAGCGTCGAAGCCTCAGGCGGATGGAGCCGCGCATGGTATCCTCATTCCTTTAACATTAAAGCCAATAAGATTTACGAAGGGATGAACAGAATGAATTATCCCTTCTTCCAGGAGAAGCCCTATCTCCGTCACAAGGGACTGAAAGTGCGCAACGGCGGCAACAACGTTCAGGACAACGGCGCCGGGCGCACAAAAGATGCGACCATACAGAGAATCATCTCCACCAGCGGGCTCTACGCTGAGACACAGAGCTACCAACCCGTACATCTATTCCATAACGGGAAATATATCGGCGTGGAGAACCTCCGCGAGCCCAATAGCAAGCACTACGGCTATGCCAACTATGCCATTGATACCGACGAACAGGACCAGTGGAAGATGTCGCCCGACAGCGGCTATGTGCAGCAGGAAGGAACTAAGGAAATCTTCAACGAGTGGTACACACTCGCCAAGACATCCTATGAAGGCCTCTCCTATGAGCGCATCAAAGAAATCGTTGACATAGAAGAGTACATCAATTACATGGCCATTGAAATTTACCTGGCCGGTCACGACTGGCCCAAGAACAATATCAAGGCCTTCCGCGACAACGTCAATGCGGGCAGCAACAGCCGTTTCCGTTTCGTGCTCTTTGACCTCGACGCAGCCTTCAGCGCCAGCTCTGCCGACTTCAACTGGTTCACAAGCACTCAATATTGGACCTACGACCGTCTCTATGGCGATCAGGTGATAGCGAAATACGGTGAAAGGATATACGGAGAAATCGAGTTCGTCACCATCTTCCTGAATATGCTTCAGAATGAATCGTTCAAGAAGCAGTTCATCGATCAGTTCTGCCTTGTAGCAGGCAGTGTCTTCGAGCCCACACGCTCTACGGCCATCATCAACGAGATCAGAGACTACGTCAATCCCGCCATGAGCCTTGAAGGCAGGTCAACCAACAGCACTGCCAGCCACCTCACCAGCAACCTAAGCAGTTCACGACAAACCAATTCTGCCAGCAATCTGCGAAACTTCCTGGGCCTCAACAGCCCTCTTCAGGTGACGCTGGGCACCAATATTGAAGAAGCCAGAATCCTGGTCAACGACCTGACAGTGCCAACAAACAAATTCTCCGGCAAACTCTTTACCCCCATCACGCTGAAGGCCTCTGCTCCTGCCGGCTATCAGTTTATGGGTTGGCAGAGCGACAAGGGGACCTCAACAACCACAACCCTCTTCGGCAGAGGAAGCAACTGGAGCTACTACGATCAAGGCTCCTTGGACGGCACAAGTTGGAGCGCCAAGAACTATAGCGGCTCCTGGAACAGCGGCAACGCGCCGCTCGGCTATTTCACCAGCGATGCCAGCAATGCTCGCGGCTATCAGACTACTCTCAATTACGGAGGCAACGCCAACAACAAATACCCGACATACTACTTCCGCAAGAAGGTCAACCTAAGCGCCGCGCCCAAGGCCGAGGAGACAATGACTCTCGACTGGACTGCCGACGACGGCTTCATCATCTATGTTAACGGCACAGAAGCAGGACGCTATCTGATGCCATCGGGCAGCGTCACTTTCAGTTCTTACGCGACAACCTATGCCCACGACAATCCCGATGCCGGACAGATGACGCTCGAACCCACCCTCTTCCAGAAGGGCGAGAATATCATCGCTGTTGAAGTTCACAACAACGACAGCAAATCTACCGATATCTATTGGGATGCCGCCCTGCTTTATACAAAGTCCAGCACCGACGGCTATGCCTCAACAGATGAAACGTTCACCATTCCCGAGTCCGTCAACAACGTCAAGTACACAGCCGTCTATGAAAAGCTGAACGACAGTGCCGACGATGCGTGGGATGCTCATCCCGTCAAAATCAACGAGGTGAGCGCCAGCAACGATATCTACATCAATGACCTCAACAAGAAAGGAGACTGGGTAGAGCTCTATAACACCACCGATGAGCCGTACGACATTAATGGCATGTTCTTCTCGGACTACCTCGGTAATCCTGAGAAATACCAGATTATCGATGACGGCTCTGCTTCCACTGTCATCCCTGCCCACGGACATCTCATCATCTGGTGCGACGAGCCAGGGGCAAGCAGTCAACTCACTCAACTCCACGCTCCTTTCAAACTTTCCAACGCCAAAGATTCAGACAAGAAGGGGACAAGCGTCATCCTGACAGCTGCGGACAAGAGCTGGGCCGACACGCTCACCTATTGCGTCCACACCGGTT
Source organism: uncultured Bacteroidales bacterium (assembly GCA_902783885.1). Taxonomy (GTDB): domain Bacteria; phylum Bacteroidota; class Bacteroidia; order Bacteroidales; family Bacteroidaceae; genus Physcousia. The sequence continues at coordinate 23,897 of CACZSQ010000102.1, read as the reverse complement.
TCCAGACCGTAGGCCTCTTTCCCGATGGAAGCAGCAACTTGTACGTTATGGATCGTCCGACCATCGGCAAGAGCAATGTCGTCACCACCACAGCTCTCGCTTATGACGAGCCAAAGATTGAGCCGCAGCCGATTGTCGGCATTCAAGAGACCAGGACAGAGGAAGGCCTTGAACTCAACTACAAGTCCGGAGCACTCACCCTCGTCGGTGCAGACTACGCCCGTGTCGATATTTACGATACCGCCGGCCGCCTACGCATGACCATGCGCCTGAAAGCCGACACGCCACGTAGCCTGAGCTCATTGCCGCAGGGCGTCTATATCGCTACTGCCACGACAGACGACGACCAGTACAGCCTCAAGTTCAACGTACAATAAAAGAAGATGCAGACGATTCTCTATCTTCACGGCTTTGCGGGCAGCGGTGCCAGCGGCACCGCCACAAGTATGCGGAATGCTCTCTATGAGTGTGGGATACAGGTGATTGCGCCCGACATCCCCGTCATGCCGACGGAAGCTATGGCATTCCTGCACAGGGAGGTGGAAGAGATTCAGCCGCAACTCATCGTAGCCACGTCTATGGGCGCAATGTACGCTGAACAGATCCGGGGCCATCTGCGCCTGCTCGTCAACCCCTCGTTTTCAATGGCCCGCCTCCTCACCTTCGGAGGAATGGGGCGTAAGCCCTTCCGCAATTCCCGACAGGACGGAGCCATCGACTTCAAGGTTGATAAAGAGATGATTGCACAGTTCCGCGAGGTGGAGCGCCAAAGCTTCAAGGGGATCACGCCCGAGGATAAAGCACTCGTATATGGGCTCTTCGGCAATCATGACAAGCGCGTCAATTGCCAGCCTGAATTCAAGAAGCACTACGGAAGCGAACATTTCGCCCTCTTCGAGGGAGAACACTACTTGAACGACCAAGTTCTAAAGAAAACGGTGCTTCCCCTCGTCAAAAAACTGCTGTTAGAGGACAAAAACATGGCTGTTTAGTCCTAAAAGCAAGAAAAAGTAAAAAAATAAATGTTAAAAAAGTAAAATAAGGCCATAGTTTAATAGAATTGAACTATCTTTGCGGCGTTTAATGATGTCAAGAGTCTCATGAGAGAGATAAAACAGGCGAAAAATCGAAATGCAATCAAACGAGTCATTGGTATTTGTGCCTGTATCGTAGTTTCAATCATGACTTCTCAAGCACAGGAAATCAAGGATATTGACGCCCTGCTTGCGCAAGAAGGATTCGAAGACATTCAGACAAAAATGGTGGAAGACACCCTGTTTGCAGCTTTTGAGGATCAATCCTATCGCGGGACGTTCCGAGGCGCTGCGACAGCCATCAAGAAAGTCAACGAAGCCCACCCCGAAGTCGAGAACTTCGAACTGGTGCTCACAGACTATAAAATGCCACAGCTCATCGTGCACGCCTCCAAGCGTGGAGGAATCTGGGACGTGAGCGTGGACAGGCAAATGAAAGAAGCCTTGCAGAAGCTCAAGGGCGTGACGCCTCAGGCAGCTTCAACCGGCAAAATCGACATTACGTTCTTTCCGCAAATAACTTGGGTTAACCACAAGTTGGATCGTGTGTTAGATTACGTCTTTAGAATTGCCCCAGCTGCTGCAATCACTCTTTGGAAAGGGTCCAGGCTGACAATCCAACCGATTCTCCCACTCTTCAACAATCTGAAAGACTATGACGAGAATCCGGACAGATATATTCAACTGGGCAACACCAACCTGAGTCAGCAGTTTTTCTCCACGAAACGCTGGAAGGCTACAGCAGCCGTCGGATTTTTCCATCCCGGGCGCGCCGGTGTTCACTCAAACATCACCTTCCATGCCCTCCGCAATTTGGATCTCTATCTCGAAGGCGGCTACACGTGGGAATTTAAATACACGGTGGATAATGGGTTTAGGCCTACTGACGGCTCTCAGAAATTTAACTTCATGGCTCATGCCAGTTACTACGAACCATGGAGCAAGGTGCAAGTGGAATTGCAAGGCGGCAGATTTACATACGGAGACTATGGCGGACGCGTGGATGTGACACGTCACTTCGCAGAATATGCCATCGGAGTATATGGAATCCTCATAGAGGGTGAACACAATTTCGGTTTTCATTTTGCCATCCCCTTCGGCGGAAAGCGCCAAAAGCGCGACAGTTTTGTCAGAGTACGTTTACCAGAATACTTCACCTGGAACTACAGTGAGAAGGCGTATTACAAGTACGCGAATGATAATATGGGTAAAACCTATGTCACCCAACCTGACCAAAACCACTCCGCACACTACTGGGAACCCGCTTTTGTGGAAGAGTACATAGAACGGACACTCAACGGGATCTTCCAATAAAAACAATTAAATTTAGACAACATCAAAATCAATTATTAAACTTTTTAAATTTTTACTTACATGAAAAAATTTCTTCTTTCTCTCTGCGTATTAGCTGTAGCAAGCGTATGCGTATTCATGACATCTTGCAAGGACGAAGATGACAACGTGTCAAACTACGAGACGATGCTCAATGCCATTTCTTCATTGCTGGATCCCTCTTGCACATACACCTTTAAGGTCGGAGGTAAGTCCTACACAACAGTTGAAGATTTAGTTCAGGCTTTGGTTGCTACCCCCGCTGGTTCTTCTGTCAACGTTGATGTTGAGGCTGCTACCCCCAATGGCAAGAAGAATGGTTCTATCACAGGTACTGTTCCTGCTGCTGGTCAAAAGACTACCGTCACCTATAACATTCCCCAGCGTGGCAATCCTAAGACTGGTCACATGGATATCCAATGGAATACTCCAGCTCCTGTTGTTATTGATCCACACAATAGTTCAACTGCAGGTAACTAATTTGCAGAGTTAAAAATCCCAAAAAGAGGCTGTGTTAAGAGACACGGCCTCTTTTGTTTTCCAACTATTATGCGACAGGATTGACTTTACATCCAAAAACAGAAGCTCTCACCCCATAGGATGAGACAAATAAAGCCATAATGCTGAAGCGCCAATGCGACATATTATGTTCAGAAGATGCAGGTCTTAGGAGCTGAAGACACAGGTCTTATGGGCTGAAGACACAGGTCTTAGGAGCATAAGGTAAGCATTCGTAGAAATACACGTTGTAGCAGTAGTAGTAGTAGTAGTAGTAGCAGCAGTAGTAGTATGGTTAGTAGCTTCAGCAAATTGCGATGGGCACGCGTCATCATCAAAAAGTCCGTGGAGCGTTGTGAGCAGGCTCCACGGACTTTTTGAATTTATAGCTGTCCGCTAATAATTGTAATAAGCTAAGAATAAACGATTGGCCCTTTGGAATAAGCTAAGAATAAGCGACAGACAGCAGATTAGACGATGGACAAGAGGATAATCACGCCGATGGTGAGGAGAAAGAAGTAAGCAAGTCTATTGGCATCACTAGGCAGAATACCATCCGGATTGGCGTGATAGCCGAGGATTGTCGGTTCAACGGGCCATTCGGGACGCAAAGGTGAAAGCCAACGTGCACAGGCGAGGCACAAGAGAACATGGAACGTGCATCCAGTTAGGGTTCCAAAGAGGGCTCCCGCAAGAATATCACCTGGATAGTGGAGGCCGAGATAAATGCGCGAATAGCTACTGAGACAAGCCCAAAGCAAGATAGTCCACGTGGCCGCACGGCGGCGCATATACAAAGAGACAAACGCCCATACGCCAAACGTGTTGGCTGCGTGACTGGAGATGAATCCGTAAAGCCCTCCACGGTGATCGTCAACCAGGTCCACGAGTCCCTCCAGCGCAGGCTCATGACTTGGGCGGAAGCGCTCGAAGAAAGGCTTACACAAGCCGCTGGCGAAGCGGTCGGCAACGAGAACGACCAATGCCATGCCAATGACAAAGAACAACACCTCTCGCCAGGGACGGTTCTTCAGTAGCACATAGAGCAGCGCCAAAAGCATCGGAATCCAAGTGCCTGTCCGCGTCACAAACGTGAAGAAATGGTCCAGAAACTCGCTCTCGCTACCATTCAAGGTCAGCAGCAGTTGTTGGTCAAAACGGATTAACTCGTCCATCAGATCACTTCGATTTCGTTACGCTGGAGCCAGCCTTCCTTGCCGTCGCTCATCCGCACTTCCACCCATTCGCGCATTGAGTCATCAACAATCTGAACATGTGTCCCTTCGTGAAGGATGAAAAGGTCTGTGCCGGAAGCGCTGGGTGTGCTCTTGACCACGGCGCTGGGCGCCATCAGAATAGCGCCCGTGCGATGCTGTACCTGGCTGCGTTGCTGGGCAGCAGCTATATTAGCAAATATACAGATAATGAGCAGAAGGACAGCAGCTGTGAAACCCATCTTCTTAGCGGTGAGCACAGGAGCAAAGAGATAGACAGCAGCGCCAAGGAGCATCAGCACGAAAGCGCTGATGCCGAGTATCTTCCATCCGCGCACGGTCATGGAGAGCACCAGTGAGCGGAAGAGGGTCACAAAGAACATATCATTGGCAGGCGCGACCTTGTCAACGGTTTTCGTGCGAGCCATCTCGAGATTGAAGGCCAGGTCATCATCCGTGGGGTCCAGGAGCCGGGCTCGCTCGTAGTTGAGAATGGCGCGGGCAATGGAATCCTGACGGAAGTAGCAGTTGCCGAGGTTGTAGTAGAGCACGGCGCTCTCTCCGAGAGAATCGATGAGCGTCTGGTAAATCTGCGCCGCTTCAGAATAGTTCTCCTGAGCATAGGCAGAATCAGCTGCAGCCTTGGAGATTTCCTCCGCCTCCCTATTCTGAGCGCAAAGGGAAGAAGCTCCCCCCGCCCCTATCAGAGAAGGTGCAAATGCCTGGGCTATGGTGAGGCTTATTGCCAGTATCAGTTTATCTGTAAGTTTCATTGCAATAAAGTGTTGAATCATGAACTCTCCCCTATTTCTTTTTCAGCTCACCCTCCATTTGGTTGATGACCTCTTCAGCGGCGGAATAGACCTTGTCCATCGTCTGAGCAGCATCGCCGGGGGCATAGCGGGCAAACTCACACTCGTCAAGAGCTCCGATGAAGCGGTCCGTGAGCTCAGCTGTAGCCCCGCGCTCTGCCAGTTTCTCACGCACATTGTCACGAGTGAGCTCGCTCACAGCCATATTCAGACGGTCGCTGACATAGCCCCAGAGAGCGCGTGCCGTCTCGTCGTAGAAGGAATTGGCATCACCGCTGTGCATCAGCTTGCGGGCGGTCTTCAGACGTTTGGTTGCCGCCTTGTTGGCCTTGCGTCCACGGCGTCCGGCGACATCAGCCTGAGCCGAGACGAAGCGGCGGAAAGCCACCACCAGGACAAGGAAGATGCCCAGCGCAGCCACATAGAGCGCCCATATTCGTGAAGTGCCAAGCAGGGAGGCCTCATCAGCATTGATGAAATCCGCCTTGCCAGTCTTGATGTAGCGAATATCCGAGTTGAGCATCTCTATCTCCTCCTTTGTATAATTTTGGGAGGCTACAGAGTTTCCGCCCTTACCTTTCTCCACTTCAATGGTGTAAGCATCGGAGGATACCGTCTTATACTCACGTGCGTCAGGGTCGAAATAGCAGAACTCCACGGACGGCAGTTCAAACTTGCCCTGATGACGCGGCACGGCAATATAGTCGAAGACCATGGAGCCGCTGGAGCCGCTGGCACCGATTTTTGTCTGGTCCTCGCTCTTGGGATCGTAGCGCTCAAAATCTTTCGGCCACTGCACCTCGGGAGCATTCATCAGTTTCATATTACCCGTTCCGCTGACAGTGAGGCGCAGCGTTGTGGCATCGTTTGCCTTCAGCTGCTGAGGCGTGAGAGAAGATGCAACCGTAAACTTGCCCACAGCTCCTGAGAAGTTCGCGGGTTTGGGCGTCGGCAGCGGATCAACATGCAGCACCACAGCGGGGGCCATAACCACTTTCTTGACCTCGGTCAGCATAGAGGCACCGCGGAAGAAAGCATCGAACGGGTCTATATTGCGATTCTGCTGCACCACCACGGCTTCGAACTTGATTTCTGGAATCTTCAGCTCGCCCGTCTGCTGCGGGAATACCACATACTGGCTCCAGACAACAGTGCCGTAGTTGCGCCCGTTGTAATGTTCCATCTTCAGCTCTGGCTGGCGCTGGCGGTTGATTTCCTGCACGTGGAAGCCGTCGAGCTCGGGCATCTTACCCGACATCTCACTGACGTTGACAAGCGTATAGAGTTTGTAGGTCAGCAGCACGGCTTCCTGTTCAAAGACCCTTTTCTTGGACGCTGTCACAGCAATGAAGATATCCTTGCTGGTAATCCTGTCACCGCTGTCCTGTGTCCTCATACGGTCTGCCTGCTGGCTATGGCTCTGCGCGGGGTTCTGTCCATGAGCCTGTGAGCCTCCCTGGCCTCCTGAAGCGCTGCCTCCGGGTAGAACCGTAATCTTAGGCGATGAGGACTTCACGGCCTTACCGTCCACGACGACCGTAGCAGCTGGGATATGGAAAGTGCCGGCCTGATCGGTCGTCAGCGTATAGGTGAAGGTGACGGAGCTGGACGATGTTGTACGGCCATTGACAATCGATATATTCGATGACTGACTGCGACTGGGACCGTACAGCTCAACAAGTCCTTCGAAAGAGCCGACCTTGAAATCATCGATATCAGCCGTATTCACTTCGTAGGACACGCGGAAGCGGTCTCCTTGAATCACCTCAGAGGGCGCCATCACACGGATGTTGACCACCTCTCCCCCAGCCCACCCTATCAGTGAGGGTGCGGTTAGTATTAGCGCTAATAGAATTTTATATATCGTTCTCATTGTATTTGAAGAATTGGTAAAGACGGGTGATAGAGCTCTACCACTGTTTCTCAAGTTGTCTCTTTTGCGGCTGCTGTTGAGCGCGTTGCATTTTATCCTGCGTCTGCTTCTCTTCCTGCTGAGCAGCTTTCAGCAACTGCTCGGCATTCTCCTGTGACATTTTGGGCTGTTCCTGCTGCTGTTGTTGCTGATTTTGTTGATCCTGTTGTTGCTGTTGTTGTTGCTGCTGTTGTTCTTGCTGTTGCTGATCCTGGTTCTGCTGATCCTGGTTCTGCTGGTCTTGGTTCTGTTTGAGCAAATAGCGGCAGAGAGCCAGGTTATAGCGCGTTTCATCGTCCTTGGGGTTGCGTCGCAGAGCGTTCTTGTAGCAATCGATAGCCTCCTTGTACTGCTTCTGGCTCTGGAGTATGACGCCCATATTATGATAAATCTGTGAACCACGCAACTTGTCGCGCTGCATCCGTGCGGCCGTCTCATAGCTTTTCATCGCGTCCTTAGGCTGGCCCTGCATCAGTTGGGCATTGCCGAGGTTGTAGTGGGCCACGGGATTCGTATTGTCCTTCTCGATGGCCTTCTGATAGTCCACCTGCGCCTTCGTATAAAGGCTGTCGCGGTAGAAGCGATTGCCGTGACGGACGAAATAGCGGTCGTTCTTGTTCTGCGCCTGTGCAGCCGTAGCCACGGTGAAGAGCAGCAGCAGCAGAGCAACGGCGGCCACGCCCCCGGTTTCCGTCTTTGGGCGGAACAGCTTCACGCGATCGAGAACGCGGTTCTTGCGGGCCAGCAGCAGGACATCGATAAGCAGCAGCACCAGCGCCACCCACGCGAAGTCGCGGAAATGTTCGTCGAACTCACTGTAGAGCGTCTGTTCCATATCGGCTTTCGCCAGCTTGTCCACGTGCTTCTGCAGTGCCGACTGCGCCGAAGAGCTGTTGTCCACATAGATATAAGCACCCTCGCCAGCCTGGGCAATCTCGCGGCACATATCTTCGTTGAGTTTCGTGATGACAGTATTGCCGGCGCGGTCGGTGATGTAGCGGTTCATTCCCGGCATAGGAATGGGGCTTCCCTCGGGTGAGCCTATGCCAAGCACATAAACCTTCATCCCCTTCTTGACAGCCTCACGGGCAGCCTCCACTGCCCCACCCTCGTTGTCCTCGCCGTCGGTGATGACGAAGATGGCACGTCCCACGCCTTCCTGTTGCGTAAAGCTGTGGGTAGCCAGGCCGATGGCGCGTGCGATATCAGTTCCCTGAACAGCAATCATGCTGGGGTCTATATTGTCGAGGAACATCTTCGCCGATACATAGTCGCTGGTGATAGGCAACTGCGTATAGGCATCGCCGGCAAAGACAATCAGTCCGATTTTGTCGTCAACCATATTATCCACCAGGCTGCTAATCAAAAGCTTTGCTTTCATGAGACGGTTGGGCGACACGTCTTCTGCCAACATTGAGTTCGACACATCTACAGCGATGATAGCCTCGATGCCTTTGCGCGTGCGAGTATCTATCTTTGTGCCGTACTGCGGCCGAGCCAGACAGACAATCATCATTGCCAGCGCGATGTTCACGAGCCAAAACTTCAGTTCGCGGCGCCAGCGCGACACATCGGGCATCAGGGGGTTCAGCAGTGCTATTTCTCCATAAGCACGGAGGCGTCTGCGTCGCAAAAGATCTGTTCCGTAGTGCAAGAGGGCCAACAGCGGAATAATGACCAGGAAGTACAAATATATGGGATTCTCGAATCTAAACACAGCAGTATGTTAATGAAGAATGAACAATGATTATTTAGGGCAGTTTTTTCAGGATGGTTTCGCGCAGCAGGAGCTCTACGAGCAGGAGCAGACAGGCGGCCAAGGCAAAGGGCAGGAATGCCTCGTAGCGCTTGCTGTACTCCTTCACATTCATCTTCGTTTTCTCCAGCTTGTCGATTTCCTGATACACCTCGCGTAGCTTGCTGTTGTCGGTGGCACGGTAGAACTCACCATTCGTGGTTCCGGCTATGGAGGCCAGCGTCTTCGTATCGATTTCCACGGGGATGTTGACATACTGAACGTGGCCTGCCACCGTCATGGGATAGCGGGCCTGCCCATTTGTGCCGACGCCAATGGTATAGACGCGGATGCCGAAACTCTTTGCAATCTCTGCCGCAGTGAGCGGACTGATGTCACCCGCATTGTTGGAGCCATCGGTCAGCAGGATGATGACTTTCGACTTGGCCTTCGAGTCCTTAAGGCGGGAGATGGCATTGGCCAGTCCCATACCGATGGCTGTGCCGTCCTCCATGATGCCGCGCTGCACCATGGCACAACTTACATTGTTGAACAGGTTCAGCAGCACGGCATGATCGGTGGTCATGGGGCATTGCGTGAAACTCTCGCCCGAGAATATCGTCAAACCGATGTTGTCGTTGGGTCGCCCTGATATGAACTCCGATGCTACTTTCTTGGCAGCCTCGATGCGGTTGGGGCGCAGGTCTTCGGCCAGCATCGAGGTGGAGATATCCATACACAGCATAATATCAATGCCCTCGACAGTACGGTCGCTCCACGAGTTGCTGGTCTGCGGACGGCAGAGCACGATGACAATCATCACGTAGGCCAGGCAGCGCAACAGGAAAGGCACATGAATGAGCCACAGTTTCCACGTGGTGGGCGCATGGCGAAATGCCAGCGTCGAGGACACCTGCAGCCTCGGCTCGCTATCCTGACTGCGCAAGAGATACCAAAGCACATAGGGTATCAGCAGCAGGAGCAGGAGCAGGAAATATGGATTGGCTAATTGCATATTATTATCGGATTAAGTCAACAGCGAGATAGAGAGCATAGCCGATGGCCACCAACGCGACGACAGCCATCACGCCCATGACAATCTTCACGGTAAGCGAGCGTGCCTGAATCTGCTTCACCTCTTCGGGGATGATGACCTCTTCCTCGGGCAGGTTGGGGTCCACCTCCACTTTCGTCTGGTTAATGAAATCTATGGCACTGACGAGGTTCGCATCGTTCTCGTTGATCATCGTCGTATATTTGGCAAACTTCACGAGGTCAGCGGTCTGGAACAGCTGGCGGAGTTCGGCAAGCGCCGTCTCGTCCTGTTCCTGCAGCAGCCGCTCAATGATTTCCGATGAAGTCATCTCCATCGCGTTGAAGCCGTAGCGCTCGTGAATATAATTGCGCAGGGTGTCGGTGAGTTGGGTATAGTATTCCTTGCTGTCCTCCTCGGCCCATTTGCGCTCGCCCTTGATACGCTCAATCTCATTCATTGCCACCTGGTGAGGGGGCAACTTACGCTTGCGTCGTATGATTTGTATCAGCGGCTTGTTCTGGCGCCAATGACTATAGAGCCACAGCAGAATCAGAGCCAACAGCTGATTAATGCCTAAGAACCACAGAACAGGCTTCCAGTCGTCCCACGAAAAAGGATTGTTCTGGATGTCCTTATTCGGGAAGAACTGGTCAGTGTGAACCGTGTCCACGTCAAGCGTTAGCACTTTCAAAGCCAACTCTTTAGACTTATACGCTTTACCATCCACTTCAACCGAGAATGGTGGCAGGAGCACGAAGGCAGAATCCCATGCCGTGATGGTGTATCGCTGCAGGACTTGCATTCGGTTTCCCTCGTCCAGGAACGTCGTATCCGTGGCTAAGAGCTCCACGATTTCCACCTCGTCCGCCAGAGGCTGTTCCGGACGGAAGTCGGGCATCTTCAGCTTCTGCTTGGCACCGCAGGTGACGTCCAGCGTCAGCTCTCGCTGCTCGCCCACGAGCATCACCATCGTGTCCAGACGGGCCTCGAAGACGACTTGTGCAAGGGCTGACAACGGGAACAGGCCGAGCAAGATGAAAAGCAACGCTCCTATGATTGTATTCTCAAATAATCTTTTCATAAAACAAACGAGTCGTTTATGTTCTCTGTGCAAACAGGTTGCGCAGGGCGACCACATAATCCTGGTCCGTGCGGACGCTCACGTAATCGACATTGCTTCGGGTAAACGTGTCGTTGAGATGATTCATCTGCTGGTTCCACCACTGGCTGTGAGCCTTGCGCACAGCGCTGCTGCTCGTATCGACCCACTGCAGATGGCCCGTCTCAGCATCCTGCACGCGCATCAGCCCCACATTCGGCAACTCAGCAATGCGGCGATCATACACCTGAATGGCCACGACATCGTGCTTGCGGTTGGCGATTGTCAGCGCCTGGCGGAAGTCGCGCTCGTCAATGAAGTCGCTGAGCACAAAGCATGTGCAGCGGCGCTTGATAACCTGCGTCAGATATTCCACCGCCTGGCGGATATCCGTCCGCTGGCTCTCGGGCTTGAAATCCAGCAGTTCGCGTATGATGTAGAGGATGTGCTTGCGGCCCTTCTTGGGCGGGATAAACTTCTCGATATGATCCGAGAAGAAGATGACCCCGATCTTGTCGTTGTTCTGAATGGCGCTGAAGGCCAACGTGGCGGCAATCTCAGTGACCATGTCCCGTTTAGTCTGCACGGCGCTGCCGAAATCCAGACTACCGCTGACGTCCACCAGAAGCATCACCGTCAGCTCGCGTTCCTCCTCGAAAACCTTGATATAAGGTTTGTTGAAGCGGGCCGTGACGTTCCATTCAATGTCGCGTATGTCGTCGCCGTACTGGTACTCTCGCACCTCGCTGAAGGCCATGCCACGCCCTTTGAACGCCGAGTGGTACTCTCCCGCAAAGATATTGCTGGAGAGCCCTCGGGTTTTGATTTCTATCTGCCGGACACGCTTAAGAATCTCAGATGTTTCCATTGAAACGTGAAACGCTAAACGTTAAACGGCCATCAAGGCACTTCCACCTTGTTGAGAATCTTGGAGATGATTTCCTCGCTCGAGATATTGTTGGCCTCGGCCTCGTAGGTGAGCCCGATGCGGTGGCGCAGCACATCGTGGGCCACAGCGCGCACATCCTCTGGGATGACGTAGCCGCGACGTTTGATGAAGGCGTAGGCGCGTGCTGCCAGTGCCAGATTGATGCTGGCGCGGGGTGAGCCGCCGAACTCGATATAGTCCTTGATATCCTTCAGGTCATACTTCTCGGGATAGCGCGTGGCGAAGACGATGTCGGCGATGTAGCGCTCAATCTTCTCGTCGAGATAGACCTGACGCACCACCTCGCGGGCCTCCACAATCTCCTTCGTGGAGAGCACGGGGCGCACGGCCACTTTCTCGCCGCCGATGTTCTGGCGGATAATCTTCATTTCCTCGTCGAGCTTCGGGTAGTCGATAACCACCTTCAGCATGAAGCGGTCCACCTGCGCTTCGGGCAGTGGATACGTGCCCTCCTGTTCGATGGGGTTCTGTGTTGCCAGCACGAGGAAGGGCGACGGCAGCTGGAAGGTCTGCTTGCCGATGGTGACCTCGCGCTCCTGCATTGCCTCGAGCAGTGCACTCTGCACCTTGGCGGGGGCACGGTTGATCTCATCGGCCAGCACAAAGTTGGCGAACACGGGGCCCTGCTCCACCATGAATTTCTCGTCCTTCTGGGAATAGATCATGGTTCCGGTGACATCGGCCGGCAACAGGTCGGGCGTGAACTGAATACGGCTAAACTTGGCGTCAATCAGCTGAGCCAGGGTTTTGATGGCGAGGGTTTTGGCCAAGCCCGGCACACCTTCGAGAAGGACGTGGCCGTCAGAGAGCAGGCCAATCAACAGGGATTCTACGAGATGACGCTGGCCGACAATCGTCTGGTCCATACCCGTCATCAGGTTTGTGACGAAAGCGCTTTGGCGCTCGATAAGTTCGTTTAATGCGCGAATATCAATGGATTCTGCCATTGCTTCTATTGATTTATTTGGTTACTATTCTTGTTATTGCTCTTTCTTTAGCAGTTTGGGCATCTTCAGTTCCATGTCAAGGGGCACGATATCAGGATTCTTGATATCGTTCATCGTGCAGATATAGTTCACGAAGTCCTTGCTCTTATAGTACTGCAGGGAGAAGTTCAGCAATGTCTTGCCGGGCCTCATCACCTCTGTACCCTCAACGCCAACAATCCAGTACTCGCCGCCTTCCACCTGCGGATAGTCGCGGGTCTCGGCGGGGATGGCGGGCTTCGCGGGCTGTGCTTCCACGGCCGGTGTCTCGGGTTCCGGCTCCTCTTCGGCGGGAATTACCTGCTCCTGACTCTCTTTCACGCTGAAGTCGGGCAATTCCACGGGGCGCCAGTAGTAGGCAATGATATAGCCGATGAGCATGAAGAGCAGGGCTGTGAGGATATAGCAGAGCGCGTGGGCGGTGCTCTTTCCGGATTGGGCGCCTGCGGTCTTCTTCTCGGCCACGGGAGCAGTCGTGCTTGTCGTGGCGGCAGGCTTGTCTGCTACCAGGGCTGCTGCGGTCTTCTTCTCGGCAGGCTTTGCGGGAGCAGGCTCGGCAGCGGGCTTTTCGGCTACGGGTTTCTCGACTACGGGCTTCTCGGCTACGGGCTTCTCGGCTACGGGCTTCTCGGCTACGGGTTTCTCGACTGCGGGTATCTCGGCTGCAGGCTCGGCTACGGCCTTCACGGGAGCAGGCTCGGCTGCAGGCTTCTCGGCTGCGGGCTTCTCGGCTACGGGCTTCTCGGCTGCGGGCTTCTCGGCTACGGGCTCGGCAACGACAGCTACGGGAATCTCATCGAGCGACTCCATGGCAGCCGTGTCGGTAGCCTCGTCCAGGATGACCGTCTCAAACTCCAGGAAGGGTTTGTTGACAGCATCGCGCAGGGCAGCATCGGGCGTGAAGCTCACCTTCGCGTGCCCCGCAATCTCTATGCGGGCACCAGTGTTCACATCGATGCTCTCACGCGGATCAACGCTCACAGTCTTGAACGTGCCAAAGCCCTTCACTTTGACCACATTATCATGAACAAGTCCCTCTTCAATAGCTCTGAAGAAGGAGCGCACGAAATCTTCGGAATAGCGCAAGGGGACACTCGCACGGCGGGAGAGGCCGCTGGCGATGTCAACGGGAGTCAGTTTCTGTTCGCTCATGCCTCACCTCCTTTCTGCAGACGGCTCTTCAACTGAGCTGAGGTTTTGAATCCGAGCACCAATTTTGGCGGCACAAGCATCCGCTGGCCCGATGAGGGGTTCACCACCACGCGCTCCAGCTTCTTCTTCACTTCAAACTGGCCAAAGTTCTGCACGGTCAGGATATTGCCGCTCTCGAACTGGCTGGTCAGCTCAGCCACAAGGTGGTTCACCAGCATCTGTGTGTCGCGTGCCGTGAGCCCCTCTTGTTGTGCCAACGCTGAGATAAACTCTTTGTTATTCATAGATTACCGTATTTGTATATTTCTTTTTGGTTAAAGTGCTGTTCCATAGAGGTCGAAATCGTCGGCGCTGTCAATCCTCACATCGTAGAAGCGCCCTACTTCCAGCGTGTTGCTGCCGGTGTGCAGGAGCACCTCCGGGTCCACCTCGGGCGAGTCGTACTGCGTGCGCCCCACATAGTAGTCTCCTTCTGTGCGGTCAATGATGACGCGCTGCACGGTGCCCACCTTGGCCTCCTGAACTTCCGAGGAGATGCGCTGCTGCACCCGCATCAGTTTCGACAGGCGCGCCTGCTTCACCTCGTCGGGGATGTCGTCGGCGTAAGCCTCTGCACTGTAAGTTCCCTCCTCCTCGCTGTAGGCGAAGGCGCCCATGCGCTCGAAGCGGGCCCACCGCGTGAAGGCGAGCAGCTCCTCAAAAGCATCCTCTGTCTCGCCCGGGTGCCCCACCATCAGCGTCGTGCGCAGATGAATGCCGGGCACCTCCTTTCGCAGGCGTTCCACAAAGGCATAAGTTTCCTCCTTCGTGATATGGCGGCGCATGGCCGTGAGCACCGTGTCGCTGATGTGCTGTAGTGCGATGTCCAGGTAGCGGCAGATGTTGCTGTGCCGGTTCATGACGGGCAGCAGCTCCCAGGGGAAGTCTGCCGGATAGCCGTAGTGGAGGCGAATCCACTCCACGCCCTCGATGTCGGCCATGCGGTCGATGAGCTCAGCTATCGCGCGGCGGTGGTAGAGGTCCACGCCATAGAACGTCAGTTCCTGCGCAATCACGTTGAACTCCTTCACGCCGATGGCCACCAACTGGCGCACCTCCTCCAGGATTTCCTCCATCGGGCGGCTGACATGTGCGCCCGTGATGAGGGGGATGGCACAGTAGGAACAGTGGCGGTTGCAGCCCTCGGAGATCTTGACGTAAGCGTAGTGCGAGGGAGTTGTTATCGTGCGGCCGGGCACCAGCTTATCGTCCCATTTCCGACCGAGGTCCTCGAGCAGTCTTGGCCAGTCGAACTTGCCGTACCAGCCGTCCACCTCGGGTATTTCGTCCTGCAATTCTTTCAGATAGCGTTGTGACAGACAGCCCATTACATAGAGCTTCTTCAAGTTCCCATCCACCTTGCGTTGTCCCTGTTCCAGAATCACGTTGATGCTCTCTTCCTTGGCATCGCCGATGAAGCCGCAGGTGTTCACCACACAGATGTCCCCCTCCGCGACCTCGGGATCATGTTGCACGCGGAATCCGGCCTGGCGCAGCTGCGCCATCAGTCGCTCGCTATCGACCAGGTTCTTGGAACAGCCCAGGGTAAGCAAATCAATGGAAGACTCGAGCCCAACAGAAGACTCTCCCCCCGCCCTCCCTGTTAGGGAGGGAGCAGTTACTTGTGGCTGTCTGCTATCTTTTTGCTTCATTTCCTGTTGTATATTACTCTCGCGAAAATTACAATCATTCTTGTTCTTTTCTTGTTCAGTAACCGCTCCCTCCCTGATATGGAGGGCGGAGGGAGAGTCTTATTTACTCGCCGAAGAGGCTGTTGACAAATTCTTTCCTGTTGAAGGGCTGCAAATCTTCCATGCCCTCGCCGAGGCCGATGTAGCGCACGGGAATCTTGAACTGGTCCGAGATACCCAGCACCACCCCACCCTTGGCAGTGCCGTCGAGCTTGGTGATGGCCATACTCGTGACGTCTGTGGCAGCTGTGAACTGCTTGGCCTGCTCAAAGGCGTTCTGTCCGGTGGAGCCGTCGAGCACCAGCATCACGTCGTGCGGCGCATCGGGAACCACTTTCTGCATCACGCGTTTAATCTTGGAGAGCTCGTCCATGAGGCCCTTCTTGTTGTGCAGTCGCCCGGCGGTGTCGATGAGCACCACATCGATGTCGTTGGCCACGGCGCTCGACAGCGTGTCGAAAGCCACGCTCGCGGGGTCGCTGCCCATCTGCTGCTTCACCACGGGAACGCCCACGCGCTCGCCCCAGATAGCAATCTGCTCCACGGCGGCAGCACGGAACGTGTCCGCAGCGCCCAGCATCACCTTCAGTCCGGCCTGCTTGAACTGCCAGGCCAGCTTGCCGATGGTGGTCGTCTTGCCGACACCGTTCACGCCCACGACCATCACCACGTAAGGTTTCTTGCCCTCGGGAATCTGGTAGCCCTCAGTGTCGCCGCTGTTGTTCTCTGTCAGCAGCGCGGCAATCTCTTCGCGCAGGATGCTGTTGAGCTCGCCCGTGCCCACATATTTGTCGCGGGCCGCGCGCTCCTCAATGCGCTTGATGATGTTCAGGGTTGTATCCACGCCAACGTCCGATGTCACCAGCACCTCTTCGAGGTCGTCGAGCACATCGTCATCGACCTTGCTCTTGCCGGCCACGGCGCGCGTCAGCTTGCCGAAGAAACTCTCCTTTGTCTTTTCCAAGCCTTTGTCGAGCGTCTCCCGCTGTTGTTCTTTATTCTTTGAGAAGATATTGAAAAATCCCATTCTATCGGTATTTTTTGATTTGCGGCTGCAAAGATACGCAACTATTCCAAAAGGAACAAGCGTTTTAGAATCTTTAATATTTTCCGGTTTTTTGCTTGACTTATGAAAATTATCGTTACATTTGCGGCGCACAACGTTAAAAACATAAGGATATGGAATACTTGTCCAACGGAATCATCGAGCTCGAGATAGCGCCCTTAGGCGCAGAACTGCAGAGCATCAAGCGCGTAGCATCGCCCAACGAGTACTTATGGCAAGGCGACCCCGCCTTCTGGAACCGCCGCGCCCCCGTCCTCTTCCCCATCGTGGGCAAAGTGTGGGACAACACCTTCCATATCGACGGCAAGCCCTATACCCTCACCCAGCACGGCTTCGCCCGCGACTGCACATTCGAGAAGATTGTCGATGAGGACCGCCACATGGCATTCCTCCTGCGCAGCAGCGAGCAGACGCTGTCGCTGTGGCCTTTCCGCTTCGAGCTGCGCATCGACTACACGCTCCTGCGCAACGTCATCACCGTGAGCTGGAGCGTCACCAATTGCGACACACGCACGATGCCCTTCCAGATTGGTGCACACCCCGCCTTCCAGTATCTCCACTACCGCGCCGAGGATGCCGTCCACGGCTTCCTCTCGTTCGATGCCCCCGGGCCGCTCGTCAGCTCCAACCTGGTGCCGGGCGGCTTTGCCGGCACGGGCTCCTTCCCCGTGGAGCTGCCCGCCGACGGTCTCCTGCCCCTCACCAACAGCACCTTCGAGTGCGACACCATCGTCGAGGCCACGGGCCGTGTGCGCCGCGTGACGCTCCACGACAAGCAGGGCCGCCCGCTCGTCACCGTGCGCCATCAGATGCCCATCACGGCGCTCTGGTCGCCCTGCGGCGGCAAGGCCCCCTTCATGTGCATTGAGCCCTGGCACGGTCGCTGCGACGATGCCGGCTTCACGGGCGAGTTCTCGCGCCGTCCCGACATCGAGAGCGTGGAACCGGGCGACACCTGGGGCACGTCCTACGAAATCATCATCGAATGAAGCTGTCCGTCCTCATCCCCACCTTCGACTACGATGCCCGCCGCCTCGTGGCAGATGTCCACGCCTTAGCTGTGCGCGAGGGCGTAGAAGCCGAGATCCTCGTGGGCGACGATGCCTCACCCTCGGGTGCCGCCTGGCTTACGGCCGTGGAAAGCCTGCCCTCTGTGCGCGTGCTCCGCTATAGCGCCAATGCCGGCCGTGCCGCCCATCGCAACCGCATGGCCGCAGAAGCCCGTGGGCAGTGGCTCCTGTTCATCGACTGCGATGCCGAGGTGCCCCCCTCCTTCTCGCTGCAGGCCTATGTCGAGGCCGCCCGCGAGGCCGCCGTCGTCTGCGGGGGACTGCTGACGCCGGTCGTCAACCCCTGCCCCGAGGCCACGCTGCGCTATGCCTACGAGCGCGCCGCCGACCGCCACCGCTCAGCCCGTGACCGCAGCCGCCATCCCCATCGCCAGCTCTCAGCCTTCAATCTCCTCGTGCAGCGCGACCTCTTCCTGTCCGTCCGCTTCGACGAGCAATGCCGCGACTACGGCTACGAGGACGCCCTCTTCGGCGCAGACCTGGAGCGCAGACATATCCCCATCCTCCACATCGACAACCCCCTGCTGCACATGGATTTGGAACCCAATGCCGTCTTCCTCGCAAAGACCGAGACCGCCCTGCGCACCCTCCGTGGTCTGCAAGGCCGGATGGACACCTACAGTGGCGTGGCGACAGCCGCCCAGCGGCTGCAGCGATGCCATCTCACGTGGGCCATGCGCCTGTTCTACAAACTCTTCCACCGGCCCATACGCCGCAACCTCTTAGGACCGCGCCCCTGCCTCACCCTCTTCAAGCTCTACAAACTCGGCTACTACCTAACAACCTAACAACCTCACAACCTATTAACCTCACAACCTAACAACCTCACAACCTAACAACCTAACAACCTAACAACCTCACAACCTAACAACCTCACAACCTAACAACCTCACAACCTAACAACCCGTTATGCGAAAAACCATCTTACTCTTCAGTTTGTGCCTCATTGCCTCTGCGGCCATGGCACAGTTTACTCTGGAGCAGGTTTTCATTCAAGTCCAGCTCCACCACGACGGCAGCGCCACCGTCACCGAGACGCGCCAGGCACAGATTGGCGACGAAGGCACCGAGGGCTACATCACCTTCAACGACATGGGCGACATCGAAGTCCGCGACTTGCAGGTGTGGGACGACCAGGAGACAGCCTACGTCACCGAAGAGGTGTGGAACGTTGACCGCTCCCGCGCCGAGAAAGCCGGGCGCTGCGGCTACAACCGCACCAGCGACGGCGTGGAGGTGTGCTGGGGCATCGGCGATGCCGGCCAGCGCCTGTACAAGATCCGCTACACGCTGACAAACCTCGTGAAAGCCTACGACGACTACGACGGCTTCTGCCACTCCTTCTACGAGGCCGCCAACAGTCCCGCACGCGAAGCCATCGTGGCCTTCAAACTGGAGGACGACTCCCTCACCAGGGACAAGGCCGCCATCTGGACCTTCGGCTACGAAGGCATCAAAGGCTTCGTCGATGAACTGGCCTATGCCGCCTCCGACAGCATCATGCACGACGGCGAGAGCATCATCGTGCTCCTGCAGCTGAACAAAGGTGTCCTCGACCCCGCCGTGCAGATACACGACTCCTTCACCCAGACCGTCAAACGCCAAGCCCTCGAAGGCAGCGACTACGACCTCGAGGATGCCGGCCTCGACCACCATGTGTCAATGCAGAAAGCCCGCGCCACCGGACTCCTGGGCTCGACAGAAGCTGACGATGCGGACGATGCCATGACCAATATCATTGCCGGCATCCTGGTCATCCTGGTGGCTCTCGGCGGCTGCTGGTTCATTCTGCGCCCGGTGATACGCTTCATCCGCGACATCATAGAAGACCTGTGGTACGGGCACAAGGAAAAGCAAAGGCGCAAAGCACTCATCGACAAGCTCCTCGATGGCAAGAAATACGACGACCTGCCCTACTACCGCGACCTGCCTCTCGGCGGCAACCTCCTCCTCACCGGCGCCACGCTGGGCACCGTGGACGGCATTGCACGCCACTGCGGCCGCAAGAACTTGGGCATCAAATACGGTCTCCAGCAGCTCTTCGATGCCTTCATTCTCCGCATGATCTACAAGAATCAGATACAGCTCGCCTACGACGACAGCGGCCGCAAACCGCGCAAGCTCTTCCGCATCAGCGAACCCGTGAAGCCCCCGAAAGGCATGGACATCACGGATATCCTCGCAGACGAGTGTCTCAGGTTCTCCGGATTAGATATGAACAAAGCCATCGATGGCAGCATCCTCCGTGAGGCCAAGAGAAGCTACAGAGGCTACATCAACGATGCCGGCATCGAGTACCAGCTCCAGAAACTCCTCTACGATGCCGCCGGCGACGACCATCTCCTCCAGCCCGACGAGCTCAAGGAGTATGCCAAGCAGACGCCCCTCGCAAGCAGGCAGCTGGCCACGGTGCTGTCCATCCTCGCCGAGCAGACCATCCCCGAGAAGTTCCTCGTCAAGGACAACGTCCACCAGGCCATCGGTTTCCTCCACTATCTCCGCGACTTCTCGCTCGTGAAAGAGCGCAGCCTCGAAGAGACCGGGCTGTGGAAGGAATACCTCGTCTATGCCTCGCTCTTCGGCATCGCCGACCAGGTGCGCAGCGACATGAAGAAGGTAGCCCCCGATGCTGCCCGCCTCAACGAACTCTTGCCGCCCGAAGAGATGCTCAACGACTTCCGTCCCTTGAAGAAAGCCATCAAAGAGACCGTCAAAGATGCCTACGCCTACCAGACTCCGCAGGAAGCGGCAAGAATCGCCGAAGCGGAATGGGAGCGGGAGCGCCAACGTGAGCGCAGCAGCGGCGGCAGCGGTCGCAGCAGCTACAGCGGAGGTGGCGGCCACAGCGGCGGCGGTGGCAGCGGTTTCCGTTAACCGATAAAGAGAAGTATTCCTCACAACCTCTCAACCTCACAACCTCACAACCTCACAACCTCACGACCCGTTATGCGAAAAACCATCTTACTCATCAGTTTGTGCCTCATCGCCTCTGCGGCCATGGCACAGTTTACGCTGGAGCGGCTCTTCATGCACGTCCAGCTTCACCGCGACGGCAGTGCCACCGTCACCGAAACGCGCCAGGCACAGATCGGCGACCAGGGCACCGAGGGCTTCATCACCTTCAACGACATGGGCGACATCGAAGTCCGCGACCTGCAAGTGTGGGACGACCTGAAAACCACCTATGTCACCGAAGACGACTGGGACATCGACCGCTCGCGCGCCGAGAAAGCCGGGCGCTGTGGCTACCACCCCACCGACGAGGGGCTGGAGATCTGCTGGGGCATCGGCGAGCCTGGCAATCGCAAATATGTGATTCGCTACACGCTGACGAACCTCGTGAAAGCCTACGACGACTACGACGGCTTCTGCCACTCCTTCTACGAAGCTGAGAACAGCCCCGCACAGAAAGCGCTTCTGGCCATCAGCCTCGAGGAAGACACCCTCTCAAGGGACAATGCCGCCATCTGGACCTTCGGCTATCACGGCGAAAAGGGATTCTCCGAAGGCAAGTGCTATGCAGCTGCCGAAGGCGCCATGAACAACGGCGAGGACATCATCGTGCTCCTCCAGCTGGAGAAAGGCGTCCTCGACCCCGCCGTGAAAGTACACGATTCTTTCACCCAGACCGTCAAGCGCGATGCCCTCGAGGACAGCGACTACAATCTCGAGGACGCAGGCCTCGGCGAGAATGTCTCCGTCCAGAAGACCCGCCAAGCCCGCATGGCCGCGCTCAGGCGCGCCGAGGCCAGTTCCGACGACGACGGCTGGTTTGACGATTTCGAAACAGATTCCATCATCTTAATTTTCCTGGTAATCATCGGATTCATCGCATTCGTCATCTTCCTGATTGCTGCCATCATATCCGTCTTCATGACGAAGAGACGCCTCAAAGCCCTGTTCCGTCAGCTCTTCGACAGCGACAAGTACGACGACCTCCCCTACTACCGCGACCTCCCCCTCGGCGGCAACCTCCTCCTCTCCGGCATCACCCTGAGCTCACTCGAGGGATTTGCGGCCTATATCGACCGGGCAAGCTTTGGCAGTAAATTCGGCCTGCAGCAGGTTTACGATGCCTTCATCCTCCGGATGATCTACAAGAAAAACATCGAGCTGGCCTACGACGAGGTGGACGGCAAGCCCTGCAAGCTCTTCCGCATCAGCGAACCCGTGAAGCCTGCCGCAGGAAAAGACGTCACCGACATCATGGAGAGCCAGGCCATCAAGAAATCCGAGCTGAAGGACAACGAAGCCATCGATTACAAGGTTACAGATGCTGCCATGAACCAGTACAAGGGCTACATCAACGATGCCGGCATCGAATACCACCTCCAGAAACTCCTCTACGATGCCGCCGGCGACGACCATCTCCTGCAGCCCGACGAGCTGAAGGAATACGTGGAGAACAATCCCCTGGAGTTCCGCCCGTTCGGCATCCTGATGAGCAAACTGACATCCGAGACCATCAAGACCAAAGAAGTCAACAAGGACCATGTCCTCCAGGTCGTGGGCTTCCTGCACTATCTCCAGGACTTCTCGCTCGTGGCAGAGCACAACATCGAGGAGACCAGCCTGTGGAAGGAGTACCTCGTCTATGCCTCCATCTACGGCATCGCCGAACAGGTGCGCCGCGACATGAAGAAGATTGCCCCCGACGCTGCACGCCTCGACGACCTCATGCCCACCGAGGAACTGATAAGCGACTTCGAGCCCTTGTCACAGGCCCTTCTCAACACCGTCATCTTCGCCTACGCCTACCAGACGGAACAGGAGCAACATGACATTTATGAGCGCCACAGCAGCAGCGACAGCGGCGGCGGCAGCGGTAGCAGCAGCTACAGCGGCGGCGGCGGCCACAGCGGCGGCGGTGGCAGCGGGTTCCGTTAACCGATAAAGAGAAGTATTATTTCTTGAAGCGCTCGCCCCAGAGCTGAATCATCCGCTCGTGCAGCTTGCTCTCGGCGGCATTCGGCTGGGCGTGCCAGAAGCGCTGTGCGACGCCGTCGGGCAGGAACTGCTGCTCCACGAAGTGACCTTCGTAGTCGTGGGCATATTTGTAGTCCTTGGCATAGCCCAGCTCCGCCATCAGCTCTGTGGGCGCATTGCGCAGGTGCAGCGGCACCGGCAGGTTACCCGTCTGCCGCACGTAGGCCATCGCATCGTTCACCGCCATGTAAGCCGAATTGCTCTTGGGCGATGTGGCCAGATAAACCGTGGCCTCCGCCAGGGGGATGCGCCCCTCGGGCCACCCCAGCTTCTGCACCGCGTCGAAGGCCGCGTTGGCCAGCAGCAGCGCATTGGGGTTTGCCAGTCCGATGTCCTCCGAGGCCGAGATCACCAGTCGTCGTGCGATGAAAGCCGGATCCTCGCCGCCCTCGATCATGCGCGCCAGCCAGTAGATAGCCCCGTCGGGGTCGCTGCCGCGGATGCTCTTGATGAACGCCGATATGATGTCATAGTGCAACTCGCCGCCCTTGTCGTAGGCCAGCGGGTTCTGCTGCAGTCGCTCAGCCACCAGCTTGTCCGTGACCACCAGGGGCTGCGCGTCGCTCCCCGCGTCCGTCACCAGCTCCAGGATATTCAGCAGCTTGCGGGCATCGCCGCCGCTGTAGCGCAGCAGCGCCTCCGTCTCTCGCAGCTCCACCTGCCTCTCGCGCAGCACCACATCTTCGCGCAGGGCGCGCTCCGCCAGCTGCAGCAGGTCATCCTTGCCCAGCGACTTCAGCACATACACGGCGCAGCGCGAGAGCAGCGGCCGTATCACCTCAAACGAGGGGTTCTCCGTTGTGGCGCCGATGAGCGTCACCACGCCCTGCTCCACGGCGCCCAGCAGCGAGTCCTGCTGCGACTTGGAGAAGCGGTGAATCTCATCAATGAACAAGATAGGGCTTTTCTGGTCGAAGAAGCGGTTGCCCTTCGCGCGCTCAATCACGTCGCGCACGTCCTTCACGCCGCTCGTCACGGCCGAGAGTGTGTAGAAAGGAGTCTCCAGCGTGTGCGCGATAATCTGCGCCAGCGTCGTCTTCCCCACCCCTGGAGGTCCCCAGAGGATAAAGCTGGAGATGCGTCCACTGTCAATCATCCTGCGCAACACCGCATCGGGGCCAACCAAATGCTGCTGGCCTATATACCCGTCCAATGTGACAGGTCTCATGCGCTCTGCTAAAGGCTTCATAACTTGTCCAGAGCGATAGACGGGACTCGAACCCGCGACCCTCGGCTTGGGAAGCCAATGCTCTACCAACTGAGCTACTATCGCATGAACTGCTTGT
>CACZSQ010000101.1 GCA_902783885.1 uncultured Bacteroidales bacterium | reverse complement strand
TCTCTATCCCGTCTCCATGCAGCAGATTATGGACATCGCCGACAGCGGCAAAATCATGCCGCCCAAGGCCACTTGGTTTGAGCCCAAGCTCCGCAGCGGACTCGTCGTCCACAAGTTGAGCTGATAAAGGACTCTCCATCAACTATCGAAGCCACAAGGGAATGATTCTTTGTGGCTTCGTTTTTATTTGCAAACAGAAAATGCGCCATGCCGGACGGCCGCCTACTCAATGGCAAGCCCGCCACCAATGGCATCTACATCAGGAACAATCAGAAAGTCATCGTTAAGTTTTGTGGGATGGGAAATTGTGCTTACCTTTGCAGGGCATTAGAGCAGCATTGCACACATGGATGACCTCTTCAAGACCATAGCAGCCCCGTCAGAGGGCACTTATTCGGAGAAGCGGAGCAAGTTCCTTGCCTTCGCTTTTCCGGTTTCTACGGCAGAGGAGGTGAAGACGCTGGTGGATGCCCATACAAAGAAATACTACGATGCGCGGCACGTGTGCTATGCGTATATGCTGGGGCATGAGCGCCTGGTGTTCCGTGCCAACGACAACGGCGAGCCCAGCGGCACAGCCGGCAAGCCTATCCTCGGACAGATTAACTCCAACGAGCTGACAAATATTCTCATCATCGTAGTACGCTATTTCGGCGGCGTCAAGCTGGGCACCAGCGGCCTCATACAGGCGTACAAAGCGGCGGCAGCTGAAGCGATTGCGGCGGCAACCATTGTTGAGAAGACTGTGGATGAGCAAATCTCTATTGCCTTTGAATACCCCTTGATGAACCAGGTCATGCGCATCGTCAAGGAGGAAGAGCCCGCCATCGTCTCACAGTCCTTCGAGGGCGACTGCCTCATGACGCTTTCCATACGTGCTTCACGTATGCCCCGCTTGCGCGACCGCCTCGCTAAAATCGACGGCCTGCGCCTTCTGTAAACAACTTCAACCACGAATCTCGCCGTGGTTGAAAATAGTTAAGCCCCCTTTCGCTATATTTCGTTAGATTCGAGTCATTTGTGGCTGAAAGTATTTTCGAAACTTGTGTTAAATGAAAATATTTTGGCAAGTGATTTGGCCGTGTGCGTCTTTTTGAGTATTTTTGTGCGGTTTTTGAGGCAAAAATATGAAGAAATGCCCAAAAAGGCCTCTTTTTTGCCCTCTACGGGCTTCAAGCGATTTACCAAGAAGGAAAAAATCTGACACATCTAATTAAATAATCATTCATGCAAGATTCAGAAGACAGAATTATCAAAGTGGATATTGAGCGCGAGATGCGAAGCTCGTTCCTCGACTACTCAATGTCCGTGATTGTGGCCCGTGCGTTGCCCGATGCACGCGACGGCTTCAAACCTGTCCATCGTCGCATCCTCTATGGTATGCGCGTCGATGGTAACACTCACGACAAGGATTATCGCAAGTGTGCCCGCACGGTTGGTAACGTGCTCGGTCACTATCATCCCCACGGCGACAGCTCCGTGTATTTCGCTATGGTGC
The DNA here is from genome assembly GCA_902783885.1 of uncultured Bacteroidales bacterium. Lineage (GTDB taxonomy): Bacteria > Bacteroidota > Bacteroidia > Bacteroidales > Bacteroidaceae > Physcousia. The sequence continues at coordinate 4,713 of CACZSQ010000101.1, read as the reverse complement.
GTCTGGCACAGGACTGGAATATGCGCTACACGCTCGTTGATGGTCAGGGCAACTTCGGCTCCGTCGATGGCGACTCTCCTGCTGCCATGCGTTACACCGAGGCCCGTCTGGCTTCGATGGGCGAGGCTATGATGCAGGATCTGGAGAAAGAGACGGTGGATATGGTGGACAACTTCGACGGCAAGGAGAAGGAGCCCAGCGTGCTGCCCACGTTGTTCCCGAACCTGCTGGTGAACGGTGCCACGGGTATTGCCGTTGGTATGGCCACGAATATTCCCACGCACAACCTCAGCGAGTGCATCGACGGCTGTATCGCCTACATCGACAACCCCGACATCGATGTGGCAGGCCTCATGCAGTATATCCCCGCTCCGGACTTCCCCACGGGAGCATATATTTATGGTATGCAGGGCGTGCGCGATGCCTACGAGACAGGCCGCGGACGCGTCATCATGCGTGCAAAGGCAGAGATAGAGCCGGGCGACACGCACGACAAGATTGTCATCAGCGAGATTCCCTACGGCGTGAACAAGGCCGAGCTCATCAAGTACATCGCCGACCTGGTGAACGAGCACAAGATTGAGGGCATCAGCAATGCCAACGACGAGAGCGACCGCGAGGGTATGCGCATCGTCATCGACGTGAAGCGTGACTTCAACGCCAACGTGGTGCTGAACAAGCTCTACAAGCTCACGCAGCTGCAGACCTCGTTCTCCGTGAACAGCATTGCGCTCGTTAACGGCCGTCCGAAGCTGATGACGCTGCGCGACATGATCAAGTGCTTCGTTGACCACCGCCACGAAGTGGTCATCCGCCGCACCGAGTACGACAAGCGCAAGGCCGAGGAGCGTGCTCACATCCTGGAAGGACTGATCATCGCCTCCGACAATATCGACGAGGTTGTACAGATCATCAAGAGCAGCAAGACCCCCGAAGAGGCCCGCAAGCGTTTGGAAGAGCGTTTCAACCTCGACGAATTGCAGTCCCGTGCTATTGTGGATATGCGCTTGGCTCAGCTCACCGGTCTGCAGCAGGAGAAGCTCCATGCTGAGTACGACGAGCTGATGAAGATGATTGAATACTACAACCAGATCCTCACTGACGACGCCCTCTGCTGGAAGGTCATCAAGGACGAGCTGCTGGAGGTGAAGGAGAAGTACGGCGATGCCCGCCGCTCGGAGATTGTCTATTCAAGTGAAGAATTCAACCCCGAGGACTTCTATGCTGACGATGAGATAGTTATCACCATCAGTCATCTCGGCTATATCAAGCGTACCCCGCTGGCTGAGTTCCGTGCACAGGCCCGTGCAGGCGTAGGCGCTAAGGGCTCCTCGACACGCGATGGCGACTTCATCGAGTACCTCTATCGTGCCACGATGCACAACACGATGCTCTTCTTCACGAAGAAGGGCCGCTGCTACTGGCTGAAAGCCTACGACATCCCCGAAGGCAACAAAGCCTCGAAGGGCCGCGCCATCCAGAACATGCTGCTCATAGAGCCCGACGATGCCGTGAACGCCTGCCTCTACGTGCGTAAGCTCAACGATGCCGAGTTCAACGCCTCGCATTACGTGCTCTTCTGCACCAAGAACGGCACCATCAAGAAGACCTCGCTGGCCGACTACAGCCGTCCGCGCACCAATGGTGTCAACGCCATCAACATCACCGAGGGCGACCGCGTGGTGGATGTGGCACTCACCAACGGCGAGAACGAGGTCATCATCGCCAGCCGCATGGGCCGTGCCGTGCGCTTCAACGAGAGCACCGTACGCGCCATGGGCCGCACCGCCACCGGCGTGCGTGGCATCACCCTTGAGGGCGAAGGCAACGAGGTCGTGGGCATGGTGGTCATCGACAAGCCCGAGGAGGAGAGCGTCCTCGTGGTCAGCGAGAAGGGCTACGGCAAGCGCTCCGACGTGGAGGACTACCGCATCACCAACCGTGGCGGCAAGGGCGTGAAGACGCTCGAAGTGACCGAGAAGACCGGCCTGCTGACCGCCATCAAGAGCGTGACCAACGACGACGACCTGATGATCATCAACAAGAGCGGCATCACGCTGCGTATGCACCTGGAGAACATCAAGATTCAGGGTCGCGCCACACAGGGCGTGAAGCTCATCGAGCTGCAGAAGCGCAACGACACCATCGCCAACGTCTGCATCGTGCCGCGCGAGGACGATGAAGAGGAACTGCCCGAGGACGCACGCGCCGTGGATGTCCCCGAACCCACACAGCTCGGCGACGGACAGACCGTGACCCTCGACCGCGACGAGGAACAATAAAGTAATACCACAGATTTCACAGATTACACAGAAGTTTTTTCCTCGTGTCATTCGAAGCCTGCGAAGCGCTTCGCTGACAATCTGGGGAATATCAGATAAAATTTCGTAATCAAGAGGATATGAATCTGTTTAATCTGTGAAATCTGTGGTTTTTAAACCATTATATAAACTATTTGTCTAACAATTTGTTTACCTAACTTCATAAACTAATGAAAAAGATTCTATTTGCTGTGGCTCTTCTGGCTGTAGCCGGAACAGCCAACGCTCAGGACAAGGTGGTCCGCAAGGCCCGCGACCTGAAAAATGAGATTCAAGACCTCGTGGCCATGCCCGAGAAGAAAGAGAAAGACCAGCAGGAACTCGACACCAAGCTGGCTCAGTGCTTCGAGATGATAGAGCCCACGCTCACCAGCCCCGAGACCAAGAAGGAACTCGCCAATGCATGGGACATCAAGGCCCAGCTCCACGTCTATACCTTCTCACCGCTCTTGGACAAGGTCATCAAGAAAGAACCCACCGACATCGACAAACTCTCCGAGAACATCTATGCCGCCCTCGACGCCATGGAAGAGTGCTACAAAGTGACACAGGAACTGGGACTCAAGGACGACAAGGACCCCTACACGATGCCCAACCAGTTCAATGTCGTCAAGTTCCGCCCCTACATAGCCTACATGGGACAGATGTTCTTCACCGAAGGACAGAGCACCAAGGACCCCGCCAAGTTCCAGAAAGCCGTGAAAGCCTTCCGTCGCTGGATGAACTATCCCAAGGACTACACCATCCTGGGCGAGAACGCTGCCGGCCTCGCTGCCGACGAGCAGACACCCCAGATTGCCTACTTCACCTGCCTGTCAGCCTACTTCGCCAAGGACTATAAGACCTTCGGCGAGTTCATCGGCAAAGCCCGCGAGTACACTCAGGAGAAGAGCCAGGTCAACCAGCTCCATCTGGCATCCCTCATCGAGCAGGGCGACACCGCCGCATGGCTGAAGACAGGCCGCGAGATTGTGGCCGCAGACCCCGAGGAGAACGACGGCATTGCACAGAACATCCTGGCCTACTATTTCAACCGCAACAAATATGACGAAGCCATGAGCGTTGCCGACGAGATCCTCGCCGCCGACGAGCAGAGCAAAATCGGAAACTATGCCAAGGGCCTCGTGCTCATGAACAGCAAGAAGTACGAAGAGGCCATCCCCTTCTTCGAGAAAGCCACCGAGAGCGACCCCAACTTCTCTGATGCCTACTACAACGCCGGCGTCTGCTGGAGCAACTACGGCTACGACCTCAACGAGTCACTCTCCGGCAAGAAGATGACCGAGGCCCAGAACAAGGCCGAGATCGCCAAGGTGAAGGCAGCCTATGCCAAGGCCGAGCCCTACTTCCTCAAGGTGCAGGAACTGGAGCCCGAGAACCACGCCAAGTGGGCCGGTCGCCTCGCCACCGTGTACTACATCCTTGAGAACAAGGTCAAGCAAAACGAGATGGAAAAACTGCTCGAATAATCCCCTCAGCGAACATCCACTACAACAGAGACGACGCGGACCATTCCTTCCGCGTTGTCTTTTTTTTTACTATCAAGAATGAGAGATTCAAGTTTCGGATATAATTCTCCACCACAGATTGCAAGGATTACACGGATTCTTGTCCTCTTGAATTCAAAAGCTCATTCTATATTACACAGATTCCGGGCAACACGCTACGCGGGTGTTGCGTGCCGCCCGAGCCTAAGCGACCGCATTGAATGAGACCTTCTGAGGCACTCCGTAGATACGGTATTCGTCCCCGAGCCTAAGTGACCGCATTGAATGCCATCGAGACCCGCGAAGCGTCTCGCTCAATAATCTGTGGAATGAGTAACCACAATTCTGATGATGGCAAATAGCTTTGAATCTGTGGAATCTGTGAAATCTGTGGTGAGATTATACTTCCGAAACATGAATTTATTAATGTCAAGAATTAGAGAATGAGAGAATTATTCTCAATATGCAATACTCTATCCATTCTCTAAATATCTAATACTTGATAACAATAAAATTACTCTGATGCGGAATCCCCTCTCGAAAGCCGCGCAGCCTTTCGCCTTATTTGTGTAATTCGATAATAATTGAATCTTTTCCACAGGGCATGTAATTCGTGAAATTCGTGCAATTCGTGTTCAAAAAAAATCCGTTCAATCCGTGTCATCCGTGTTCGAAAATTCTCATCACCCGTGGCACAAAAATGCTATTCGTAGTGTGAAAGCAAGAGGGAGTGAGAACTCGCGTTCCCACTCCCTTCTCACATTCATGTTAGCGGCCAACAGCCAACAGCCAATTACGGTTCCTCGTTGCCGTCCCCGTCCTCGGGCTTCGTCCAGTCGGCAGACTTCTGGCCCTTCTTCTCGGCGCGGAGAGCAGCAGCCTGAGCAGCGCGCGTGATGGTGGGT
>CACZSQ010000100.1 GCA_902783885.1 uncultured Bacteroidales bacterium | reverse complement strand
CATAACCTTCAGCCTCGAACATCTGACGGAAAGCGAGGCGACCAATACGGCCAAAGCCGTTAATTGCAACTTTTGTCATTTTCTTTTGTTGTTTAAAGAATGAATAAAAAGATGATTGAATAATGTTTCTTTTTGGTTACACGAACGAGTGTCCTGTTTTTACCCGCAATTACAATATTCAGCACTCTTACAAGCGGCAAAAAGCAGGGCTGTGAGCACTAAAATGAGGTAATTTTGGGTCTTTTTGGACATTTTTTCTCGTTTTACGCTGCAAAAGTACAAAATTTGTTTTACATTCGCGCCATCAAACCCCTAAAATTATTTAAAACATGGCAAATTTCGTTCAAGAATTTAAGGACTTCGCAATGCGAGGCAATGTGATGGACATGGCAGTCGGTGTTATCATCGGCGGTGCGTTTGGTAAGATTGTCAGTTCTTTGGTCGATGACGTGCTCATGCCGTTGATCAGTCAGGCAACCGGTGGCATCAGTTTCACCGACCTCTTCGTGACGTTCGGCGACGGCGATTTCAAGACGCTGGCAGAGGCTAAGGAAGCCGGTTGTGCTGTGCTGGCCTATGGTCAGTTCATCCAGAACATTCTGGACTTCCTCATCATCGCATTCTGTATCTTCCTGATGATTAAGGGCATGAACAAGCTCAACAAGAAGAAGGAAGAGCCCGCTCCCGAGCCCGCAGCTCCTGCCGGTCCTACACAGGAAGAGCTCCTCACAGAGATTCGCGACCTGCTTGCTAAGAAGTAATGATATAAACGAAAGTTAGCACAATTCGCTGATTATTTGAATAGAGGCTGTGTCAAATGCATGACACAGCCTCTTCTCGTTGTGTGAAGAATGAGATTCTCATCTTCCCGTAAGTGACACAAGATATCAAGTCTCTTCCTGTTATTTGAGCAGGTCAGGGCGGAGTCTCTGTGTCCGCTCGAGCGACTGTTGTATTTCCCATTCCTTGATTTTAGCCTCGTGGCCGGAAAGCAGGATGTCAGGCACTCGCCATCCCTTGTAGTCAGCTGGGCGTGTATAGACGGGTGCTGCCAACAGATTGTCCTGGAAACTGTCGGAAAGGGCGCTCTGCTCATCGCCGATGACTCCAGGGACTATGCGCACAATGGCGTCGGCCATCACGGCTGCAGCCAGCTCGCCGCCCGTGAGGACATAGTCGCCTATGCTCACCTCCTTGGTGATCAAGTGCTCGCGAATGCGATAGTCTATGCCTTTATAGTGGCCGCAGAGAATGATGATGTTCTCACACAGGGACAGCTCGTTGGCCATGGGCTGGTTGAACTGTTCTCCGTCAGGGGTGGTGAAGATAATCTGGTCGTAGTGGCGTTCGGCGGTGAGGGCGCTGATGCAGCGGTCAATGGGCTCGCATTGCATCACCATACCGGCGAAGCCGCCGAAGGGATAGTCGTCGATGCGACGGTCCTTGCGCACGGCGTAGTCGCGCAGGTTGTGGAGATGTATTTCCACGAGCCCCTTCTTCTGAGCCCGTCCGAGAATGCTTTCCTGGAGGAAACCCTCAATCAGTTGGGGTACAACAGTGATGATATCTATTCTCATTGTCAGTTTAAAGTTTAAGGTTTAGTGTTTCATGTGGTTTGTTCAGACTACCATTGATTGGAGATCATTTCGAGCATCTCCTTGGCTGTGAGCTTGAAATTCTTGTCAGCGCCTTCAAGGATGCTGTCTGAGAGTGCGCGTTTGCTCTCGTGCAGGCGCAGGATCTTCTCCTCGATGGTGTGGTGGCTGATGAGGTGATAGACGGTGACGGCCTGCTTCTGACCGATTCTGTAGGCACGGTCGGTGGCCTGCTGCTCAATGGCAGGATTCCACCACGGGTCGAGGTGGATGACATAGTTCGCCGCTGTCAGGTTCAGTCCCACGCCGCCTGCCTTCAGACTGATGAGGAAGATGGGGCTCTTCCCTTTCTGGAAGTCGGTCACCAACTGTTCACGTTGCTTTTGAGTGATGCTGCCGTCGAGGTAGAGATAGGGCAGATGTATTTTCTTCAGCGCTTGAGCGACGATTTCGAGGAACGATGTGAACTGGCTGAAAACGAGAACGCTATGACCGCCTTCGATGATATCTTCGACCAATTCCATGAAGGCGTTGACCTTCGACGAGCCATCAGCCCATGTCGGGTCAATCAGTTCGGGTGAGCAGGCTGTGCGGCGTAAGCGTGTGAGTTCCGCCAGCGCATTGATGGTCAGCTGGTCACCCTCCTCCTTGAATCGTTGTTCGGCCTCACGGCGAATGACCTCGTAGAAGGCCATCTCATCGTCGGTGAGTTCCACGTTCAAAGTGATTTCCGTCTTTTCGGGGAGCTCTTTGACGACCGCCTGTTTGGTGCGTCGGAGCATGAAAGGAGCCACCAGCGTCTGCAGTTGTTGTTGGCGTTCGTTGTCCTGCAGGTTCTCAATGGGGAGGATGAATTTCTGGTTGAATTGTTCGTAGGTGCTGAGCAGCCCCGGATTGATGAATTGGAACAGGTTCCAGAGTTCGCCCAAGTGGTTCTGCACGGGTGTGCCCGTGAGAATGATGCGGTGCTTGGCTTGCAGTTGCATACAGACGGCACTCGTCTTAGTGCCTCTGTTTTTGATGTTGTGAGCCTCGTCGAGGCACACCACGTTCCACGCCTTTGTGGTCAGCAGTTCCTGTGCGGGGGGCAGCAGACCGTAAGTCACGATGACGACATCGTGCTTGTCAGCTTCTTCCACCACTCGCTGGCGATCGAAGTATTCGCTGAGGTTATAGACGTTCAGCGTCGGAGCAAAGCGTTGCATCTCGTTGCGCCAGTTGGGGGCTACGCTGGCGGGAGCCACGACCAAAGCCGCTCCCTCGTTGGCGTGTGCCAGCAGGAAGGCAATTGTCTGTACGGTCTTGCCAAGTCCCATATCATCGGCCAGGCACGCTCCGGCGCCCCATTCGCCTAATCGCATCATCCATTGGAAACCTTCGAACTGGTAGGGTCTGAGCGTGGCTTGCAGGTCATCGGGGATGACAACTTTCAAATCCTCTGCGCGGTGAATCCGGTCCTTGAGTTGGAAGAATTCCTCATCGTAGCGGATGTCTATTTCACCATGTACCAGATCTGCCAGCAGGCTCGTCTGAAGCGTGGAAATGGCGGGCCGGTTGTTCTCCGTAGTCGTGAGGCTTTCGATGGCGTCGAGCTGCTTGCGCAGTTTCTCCGAGAGCCACAGGTAGTCTCCGTTCTGCAGCTGGACATAGCCTCCGTGGCTTCCTGCCAGAGCCTGCAACAACTGCTGGGCTGTCAGGAGCGTGTCGTCGTCGAGTCGCACCTCGCCTTCGACCTCGAACCATCGTCCCCGTTGTGTCAACGAGATATCCCAGTCTCCCTTCTGTGCCGAACGCATTCGCAGCCGTTCGCCCTCAGGCCATTCCACGGCGGTGATGTCGGAGTGGCAGCTGACATAGGCGAGCAGTTCCAGCACTTGTTGGGTGGAGAGGTGCGCATTCAGGCTTTCGGTGAACTCTATGTTGTGTGTCTGACAGTACTCCAGCAACGAGGCCAGATTCTGAGCCTCGGTCTCCATGTCGCGTTCAATGCGCACGCGTCCTGTGGTGTCGTTCTGGTCGATGATGACGCGGTCGCCCTGTGCCGGTGGCACAGCCATGCTGCCACCGATGAGCGGGCGGACAAGCACATAGGCATCGAACATCGTCTGGGTTGTGGAGTCGGGAGTAATACGTACGAGGATGCGCGTCTGTGCTTCCAGCGTCTCTAACTCTTTGTCCTTGGGAATCAGGTCGCTGTGGATATCTATCGTCTGTGCAATGAGCGGTAGCAGCTGTTTGAGTTTCTCCTCGGCCACGGCGGGTAGTTCGGTTACCGATAGCAACTGCTGCAGTATCGAGCGTTCGTGGTCCGACATCGGGAAATAGATGTAGTGCATCGCCGTGTCGCGATGATAGACATTGCTCTGCGACAGCAGATCCTGAAACGTCACGTTTGACTGAATGTGGAATCCCTGTTCCGTGCGCTCCAGAATGACGTAGGGCTTCTGCTCTTCGATGGTCACGCGTCGGTAGGGTGTCTGCTCGCCGGTATAGACACGGTCTGTGCCTACCATGTGTGGCAGGATGATTCCTGCTGTCAGTCGGTTGGCCCCGAGAAAGCGCACGTCGGCCACCACAGCCTGGTCGGCACGGTCCATGAAAGGCTCGCTGCCGGTGATGAAGCGGTTCCACGGCAACTGCTTGCCGCTGCCCCAGCGCCCGTCCTTGAGGCGGTTCTGCTCGCGCAGTTCAACACTCTCGCCGTCGCTCATGATGATGTACATCACCCGGTATTCGATGTCGTCGGCTCCGTTCTTCTGCTGGCTCTCGGTGGAGATGAGCCGGTCGAGCATCAGCTCCCACGGGTCTTTGGCCTTGGCGAAGGCCGTGATGGGTTTGCTGCCGAAGGCGTTGTCGAGCAGTTTCTTCTCGAATTTCTCCAGCTTGATGTAGGCCTGAGCCTCATGGCGCAGGAATGATGACTGGGGTTTGAAGTTCTCCTCGGTCAGTTCCATGCCGGTGAAGTTGGCAGCCATGAGCCTGACGATGCGCTGTTGGAGCACAAACTCTCTGTCGGCCAGCGACTCGGGATTCATGAGCGTCGTGAGCAAGTCCATATCCATCCGCTGCAGGGGATGCGCCAGCGTGTCGGCCAGCAGGAGAGCGCCCGCCAGGCGAAAGGGAGAGCCCTCACGTGCGGAGGCGGCAAAGGCAGCCAGGCGCTGTCGTGCGTCGCTGCTTTTGCTCGTCCACAAGGCTATCACCCAGTAGAAGGCAGCAATCCCGTCGGAGGGATAAGCATTCGGGGACTTCGTCTTGTTGGCTTTTGAGTTCAGGGCTTCAGAGAACACCTTCAGCGCCAGTTCGCTCTTGCCCTGTGTCATGGCGTGAACGCCTTTCATCAGGAAGTCCGAGGGTGTCAGGCGTATGCCGGTCGGCGGTGTGTACTGTCCCTTGCAGACGTAGAGATAATAGTTCACGAGCGACTTCATCTCCCGGATTTCGGGGTCGGTGGCGTCGAACCTGCGCAGACTAAGCTGCCGTTTGAGGATGTCCTCGGGGTCCACGAAATCGTCCTTCATCCATTTCCTGACGAGGGCCGAGATGAATGCGGGGAAATCCACGTCGCGGATCATGGTCATCAGCGGTTCGTAGCACCGCTCGTCCACAAGGCTGATGAGGTAGGGTGGGAGAGCGCTGTCGAGCACCATGGGTGCCGGTCGCTTGCCGGTGCTGCAGTAGCGCACGGCTTTCTGCAGTTCGTCGAAGTTGCGGTAGCGCGTGAGGGGCCATTGGTCGAATTCCTCAAACCATTCGGGGTGTTTCTCGAGGCCGAAGCGCATCACCTCACCATACATCCTCGGGCGGATGAGGTCCCGTGCCGGTGAAAAATGATTTTCGGGTTCATGGACTACGAAGCCTTCCTTGATGAGCGCGTCGGTGAGCAAGGGTAGCTCGCCCAGCATACACGCTCCGTGGACGCTCAGTTGGGTGCGGTCGTCGTCGGAAAGGTTCTGCCCGATGTATGCGTAGAGACATGCCAGCTTTTGTGCGGCTGGTGCCAATGTGGTCAATTGTTGGGAAATCAAGCTCATAGATTCTTTAGTGTTCGTGTAGTACGAAGCTATTCAGATTTGGACTGTGCAAAGGTAACTCTTTCCTGTGATATCTGCAAGCCCTGATGCTTTCTTTTTTTCTCAAAAGAAAACCGCCCGGTCGGAATGACTGGGCGGTAGATTGTTTGTGTGGGCTGGTGTCAGTTCAGCATTTTAGCTTGAGGATGACGCCTCCGAGAGCAGGCAGCTTCACGCTGGTGGGGCTGTCGGGGCAGAAACTGACGGTTGAGCGTTCTCCCGTGAGCAAGTCGGTGGCAGTGGCCCGTTTCTTGGCCTTCATGCCCAGAAGCTCAAAGGCGTGGGCCGGAATGTTCACCTGCACGGTGCAGGGATAATCATCGAAATTCGCCACCACGAGCAGGGCTGTCTTGCCGGCCTGACGCAGGAACGCGTACTGGCGGTGGGGATTGAAGGCTGAGGAGTGCGGATTCACGTACATCAGGTCGTAGAAATCGCCCTCGCGGATAGCCTCCTCGCTCATGCACGTGTTGAGGAGCTTGGCGTAGAACTCGCGTAGGCCCACCTCCTGGGGTGTCAGGCATTGTCCGTCGAAGCGGTTGCTGTTGCGCCATCGGTAGATGGTTCCCACGGTCCAGTAGTCGAAGATGGTGGTGCGTCCGTCGCGCCCGCTGAAGCCTTCTTCATCCATGCCTCGCTCGCCCAGCTCCTGCCCGAAGTAAATCATCACAGGGCCTCGGCTGATGGCTGCCGCCACGATCATGGGTGCCTTGCCACGCTCGCCGCTGCCGGCGAAGAAGTCGGAGGCTATGCGCTGCTCGTCGTGGTTCTCCAGGAAGCTGAGCATGTGGTCGCGGATGTCGTCCACGGCCTGCCAGCAGCCTGTGATCTGCTCTGCATTGGCATGGCCGGTGGCCACGGCGCGCAGCACGTCGTAGAGTCCCACTTTGTCGTAGAGGTAGTCGAAGTGCCCCTCGTGGATATAGCGGCGGTACTCGGCGGGGTTATAGACTTCAGCAATGAAGGCTACGTGGGGGAACTGTTCCTTCACTTGCGGAATGGCCCATCCCCAGAACTCGGCCGGCACCATCTCTGCCATGTCGCAGCGGAATCCGTCGATATCCTTGCCTGCCCAGAAGAGCAGAATCCCCAGCATCTTCTTCCATGTCGATGGCACGGGGTCGAAGTGGGTCGTTCGCCCGCCGGTGTAGTCGATGCCGTAGTTGAGTTTCACGGTCTCGTACCAGTCGTTGCGGCTGGCAAAGCTGCCGAAGACGTCGTTGCCGGTGGCACGTGCGGGGTACTCGATGTAGGGCTCTCTCTCGCCCTGCTGGAGGTCGAAATCGGTGTGAAACTTCTCCCCGGGGAAATAGTAGAAGTTGTTTTGCGACGAGAAATGCGTCTGCAGGTTGTCTGTCAGGCCCAGGTCCTCCACGCCCTCGGGGCAGGCGTCGCTGTGGTACTGTCGTGCCACGTGGTTGGGCACAAAGTCGATGATGGCCTTGAGCCCGGCTTTGTGCACACGGGCGATGAGCGCCTCGAACTCTTTCATGCGAGCTGGTACGCTGGTGGCCAGGTCGGGGTCTATGTCGTAGTAGTCCTTGATGGCGTAGGCAGAGCCGGCCTTACCCTTGACAACGGCGCGGTGGTCGCGGGCGATGCCGTAGGCCGAGTAGTCGGTCTGTGTGGCGTGCTCGATGACGCCCGTCAGCCAGATGTGTGTGGCCCCGAGCAGCTTCATCTCGGCCAGCGCCTTGGGCGTGAAATCCGCCATGGTGCCACAGCCGTTGATGCTTCGGTCGCCATCCTTGATATTCACATTGGCATCGTTGCCGAAGAGGCGGGTCAGTACCTGATAAATGATGAATTTCTCCATGCAGCGTGGTTGCTCGGGTGGGCTTACAGATCGGTGGCGGGACAGACGACAAGGCCCTCAACGTCCTTGGCAATCTTGGAAATCATGCCCTGCAGCGCCTTGCCCGGTCCGCACTCGATGAACTCGGTGGCTCCGGCAGCCAGCATGGCCTGCACCTCCTGTGTCCAGCGCACGCTGGCGGTGAGCTGTGCAATCAGGTTCTGCTTGATTTCAGCGGGCTCGGTGTGTGCCTGGCCGTCCACGTTCTGATAGACGGGGCACTTGGGGGTCTTGAACTCGGTGGCTTCGATGGCAGCCTGCAGCTCGTCCTTGGCGGGCTGCATCAGGGGGCTGTGGAAGGCTCCGCCTACGGCCAGGGGCAGCGCACGCTTGGCACCTGCAGCCTTCAGCTTCTCGCAAGCCGTGTTAATGGCCTCCACGGTGCCGCTGATGACCAGCTGACCCGGGTTGTTGAAGTTGGCTGGCACACAGACGCCGCCCTCGGCAGCCACCTCGGCGCAGATGCGCTCCACGGTGTCGTCGTCGAGACCGATGATGGCGGCCATCGTCGAGGGCTGAGCCTCGCAGGCCTTCTGCATAGCTTGTGCACGGGCGCTCACCAGACGCAGACCGTCCTCAAAGCTGAGGGCGCCGGCAGCCACGAGGGCGCTGAACTCGCCGAGCGAGTGGCCGCCCACCATGTCGGGCTGGAACTTGTCGCCCAGACAGATGGCTGTGATGACCGAGTGGAGGAACACCGCCGGCTGAGTGACTTTGGTCTGCTTCAGCTCGTCGGCTGTGCCTTCGAACATGATCTTGGTGATCTCGAAACCGAGGATTTCATTCGCCTTGTCGAAGAGAGCCTTCGCTTCGGCGTTGCTCTCGTAGAGGTCCTTGCCCATGCCTGAGAACTGGGCACCCTGACCGGGAAATACAAATGCTTTCATGTCTTTGAATATGTCTTTTTAGTGGATATTATCGTTCAAATCGGCTGCAAAGGTACACATTTTTATATAAAAATTTGCGTGCGCGCGAAAAAAAACATACTTTTGTCTGCGTGAATAGGGATTTCTCCCCTCATGTTTAGGATTTTCCCCTTGACGGGCTCGTAGCTTAGCACTACTTTTGCACCATCGAAACATTAAAAATGATTAGCCTTATGACACGCAACAACACTCTGATAGCATTACTTCTCCTGGCGCTTCCGCTCACGGGCTGGGCACAGGATGACATGTATTTCGTTCCCAAGAAGAAGGCCGAGAAGGCGGTCAAGACGCAGCGCTCCATTCCCGTGGAGATTGTCTATGCCGACGAGGAGCCTCTCGGCATCAGCGGTTCCACACGCGACGTTGACGAGTACAACCGCCGCACCCCCGTGACCACCACAACAACGGGCGAGGCTCAGCTCGTGCAGCAGCCCGACGGCAGCTTCGCCTTCCAGGTGACAGCCGACGACGCCCAGAAGATGAGCGCCACCGAGCTCTACACCCAGGGCTACCGCGACGGTTACGAGGATGGCGAGGACTACAGCCTCACGCGCCGCATGAACCGCTTCAACTACGTGAGCCTCTATGCCTCGCCATGGTACTGGAGCGTCCGCTACGATCCCTTCTGGGATGACTGGTACTGGGGCTACTCCTGGAGCCGTCCCTATTGGGGCTACAGCTACTATGGCTACTATGGCTATTACCGTCCTTACTACGGCTGGGGCTACGGCTACCATCGTCCCTACTACCACTATGGCTACCACCATCGTCCCTACAATGTCGGGCGCCCCGCATACCCGGGCGGCGGCTATACTGGACGCGGCACTCAGTACCGCGAGCGCTACCGCAACCTGCGCACGGCCGACCGCAACTACGTGACGCCGCGCAACAGCGCCACACAGCGCTCCGTACGCGGTGGCGGACAGTCGGCACCCATGGGCTCGCGTGGCGGCTCCTACATCAATGGCGGTCGGGGTTCGTCCACAACCGTGACACCTTCAACCTCACGCAGCAGCAGCTCCGTCAGCGTCCCCTCCTCATCCCGTTCGGGCGGCAGCAGCGGTGGCTTCAGCGGCGCCAGCCGTGGCGGCAGCGGCGGAGGCTTCGGTGGCGGCAGCCGTGGCGGCGGTGGCGGCGGTTTCGGCGGCGGCCGTGGCGGCAGACGCTGACCCCCACCTGTGTGTTCCCATTGATCAACAACTCATAACATATATATTAAGGAAGAATCATGAAAAAGCAACTCTTCATATACTCGCTTCTGGCTCTCACGGCCGCTTCCGCGATGGCACAGGACACCTACCTCAACGACCGCGCCACAAACACCTCTGACGTCATAGGCACCGCACGCTATGTGGGCATGGGAGGTGCCATGGGCGCCCTCGGAGCCGACATCTCGGTCATCAGCAACAACCCCGCCGGCATCGCCCTCTTCCGCAGAAGCAGCGTGTCCATGACCCTTGGCACACAGATTCAGGACGCTGCGCCCGGCAACGACGACAACGCCGCCACCTTCTCCTTCGACCAGTTGGGACTGGTGTTCTGCATGGACAACGACGACGTTCGTCTGAACCTCGGCTTCAACTATCAGAAGCGCATCAACTACAACCAGAGCTTCCTCCTCGGACAGGCTACGGGCGGACTGTCCCAAGCCGATATGTTTGCATGGGTGGCCAACAGCACCGCATCAGAGGATAAGGGGCAGTACTTCTTCGGCTCCCCGTTCTACGACAACCTCTATACCGCCTACAGATATACGTCGGGTGGCGAGGATTTCGGCTTCTTCAAGGAGAAATATGCTGCCGGAAGCGCCAACAACTATTTCCGTAATCCCAGCCGCGGCACCGAGGGCTACTATTACCGCCACGCGTGGGGCTATATGTCGGGCTTCGACATCAACCTCAGCGCTAGCTTCCAAGACCGCTACTATTTAGGCCTCACCGTCGGCATCGACAACATGCGCTACCGCCAGAGCGCTTCTTACGAGGAGCTGGGCGACAATCCCTATGTCCTCTATCAGGATCAGAAACTCGACGGCACAGGCTTCAACATCAAACTGGGAACCATCGTGCGCCCCATCGAGGACAACCCGCTCCGCTTCGGCGTGGCTATTGAGACTCCCACGTGGTTCGCACTCAAGCACAACGCATGGGCTGCTCTGTCCACCATTCAGCCCGACGGCCGCTACAGCAAGCCCTCCTACATGGATGATGACAACTATCTGGAGTACAATGTCTATACTCCTTGGAAGTTCCGTGCCAGCGTGGGCTCTACGGTGGAGAACTATCTGGCTTGGGACATCGAGTACGAGTACTGCATGAACAACTGGACCAAGATGGGCTATCCCAACGAGGGCAGCGACTACTACGACAGCAAGGCATCCATCTCCATGAACAAGGACCGCGCCATGAACGAGATGACGCATCGCATGGTGCAAGGCGTGCATAACTTCCGGGCTGGCATGGAGTTCCGTCCCGCCAACGATTTCGCAGTCCGCGTCGGTTACAACTTCTACAGCCGTCCCTTCAAGAAGAGCGCTCGCTTGGATCAGACCAATGACTCTCCCGCTTTCGACTGGAGCACCTCCACGGAGTACATCAACCTCGGCTGCACGAACATCATCTCCCTCGGCCTTGGCTATCAGGGCAAGAACTTCTACGCCGACGTGGCCTACAAGTACCGTATGCAACGCGGACAGTTCTATGCCTTCGACGACAACTTCACCAGCTACAACGAGTCCTTCTACACCGAGAACCCGGGCCTCAGGGACGCGCAGCTCTCGCCCACGAACGTGAACCTCGACCGTCACCACATCTCCCTGACCCTCGGCTACCGCTTCTGAGCCTGCTGTTGGCTTTTGGCTGTTGGCTTTTGGCTCTTGGCTGTTGGCTTTTGGCTCATGGCCCTTGGCTGTTAGCCGCGCCCAACCTCACAACCTTACAACCTCACAACCTTACAACCTTAAAACCTCACGACCTCACCACATAACCTAAACAGAGAACATAAGGAGAGGGCTGTGCCACATCAGGCACAGCCTTTCGCTCATCATTCGTGCAATTCGATAAAAATTGAATTTCAAGTTTCGGATGTAATTCTCCACCACAGATTACACTGATTACACTGATTCTTGTCCTCTGGATTTCAAAATTTCATTCTATATTACACAGATTCTTGGCAACACGCTACGCAGGTGTTGAGTTCAGAACAAACCTAAGTGACCACATTGAATGCCATCGAGACCCGCGCAGCGTCTCGCTCAATCATCTGTGGAATGAGTAACCAAAATTCATGATGGCAAATAGTTTTGAATCTGTGAAATCTGTGAAATCTGTGGTGCCATGAAACTTCCGAAACATGAATTTATTAATGTCAAGAATTAGAGAATGAGAGAATTATTCTCAATATGCAATGCTCTATCCATTCTCTAAATCTCTAATTCATGATAACAATAAAATTACTCTGATACGGAATCCCCTCTCGAAAGTCGCGCAGCCTTTCGCCTTATTTGTGCAATTCGTGTTCAAAAAAATCCGTTCAATCCGTGTCATCCGTGTTCGAAAAATTCCCATCACCCGTGGCACAAAAACGTTATTCGTAGTGTGAAAGCAAGAGGGAGTGAGAACTCGCGTTCCCACTCCCTTCTCAATCTCGTGCTAAAGGCCAACAGCTAACAGCCAACCGCCAAAGACCAACAGCCAAGAGCTAACAGTCAACGGCCAACAGCTAACTGCTAAAGGCTAACAGCCACATTAAGGTTCGTCGTCCTGCTCCTCGGGCTTCGTCCAGTCGGCAGACTTCTGGCCCTTCTTCTCGGCGCGGAGAGCAGCAGCCTGAGCAGCGCGCGTGATGGTGGGT